>NZ_SUEG01000171.1 GCF_005063415.1 Mesorhizobium sp. | reverse complement strand
GCTTGCGCTGGTCGCCGGCGGGGCGCTGCTTTACTTCGTCACCGCCTTCGCCACCGGCGGCGCCGATTTCGGCATGATCCGCCGCAATATCGGGCGGAAGGGGTCCCAGCCGGTCAAGCAACAGTCTCCAGATCCGTGAAGCGGAATTCGTCCGCCGTCGAAAGCATCGGAACGGCGTAGTAGCGCGCACAGGCGTAGTGGAAACAGTCGGCCATGTTCAGTCGGCCAGCGTTGTTGCGAAACCGCGACACTGCCTCGACAGACAGGGATGCTGCATCAGAGGCAGGCGGAAGCTCCCGCAAGGTGATTCCACGCTCTTCGAGAAAACGGCTGACTATCTCCAGGCTTGTGGCGACCGGGATGGCTAGCTTTTCCGATCGGGAAAGCGCCATCGCGGCTTCCCAAACCGCGATAGCCGACGTGAACGGAGCCGACGCTTTCATGACCGCCTGCGCGCAGCGCTGGGCTTCGGTCTCGTTGCTCAGTATTGCAACGATAGCGGCTGCATCGATGAACATCAGTCTTCGCCGGACAATTCGTCGTAGACCGAGCGCGGCAGCGGCTTGCGCGCCTGCTCGCTCAGCTCAATACCGAACTCGGCCCGGAGCCGTGCCGCCGTCTCCAGCGGCGTCTCGCGATTGCGTCGGCGCTCCAGAGCTTCGCGCATGGCGATCACGATTGCCTCGGTGATGCCGACACCTTCAAGCCTGGCAAAAGCCCGCGTCAGGCTGTCAGCTTCCTTGTTGTTGATGTTGATCGTCATTGTTTTGCTTCCGCGGTGTAGCAAATATTATGTAGCTATCTACATCAGTCCGTCAATGTGGGCCTAGCCAAATCGAAGCGATTGCCAAGGCGAGCTATTTTGTTCTTGCTTTGTGCCGGCAGCTATGCTACTAATTTCGGTATGGTGCTGATTGGCTCCAACGACCCGCCCGCCGAGGCGGGTTTTTGTTTCTGATCGGCGCCATCCCCCTCAAACAGCCTTCTGTTCGGCCGAAGCCAAAGCCCCGCGCCCTGGCCAACGCCCCCTCTTGATCGTCTCCTCGCTCTCGTCCATAAGCGCGCCGTCGCAAGACTTTCGCCGCGCGCGAAACGGCCCTCCACAAGCCAGGGAAACACCATGACCGATCAGCCCCCCTTCAAACCGCTCGTCTTTTCCGGCGTCCAGCCAACCGGCAATCTGCATCTCGGCAATTATCTCGGCGCCATCAAGAAATTCGTCGCCCTACAGGACACCTCCGACTGCATCTATTGCGTCGTCGATCTGCATTCGCTGACCGCACAGCTCGTCTATGAGGATCTTCAGGACCAGACGCGTTCGATCACCGCGGCGTTTCTCGCCTCCGGCATCGATCCGAACAAGCACATCGTCTTCAACCAGTCGCGGGTGATGCAGCACGCCGAGCTTGCCTGGGTCTTCAACTGCGTGGCGCGCATCGGCTGGATGAACCGCATGACGCAGTTCAAGGACAAGGCCGGCAAGGACCGCGAGAACGCCTCGCTCGGCCTGCTCGCCTATCCCTCCCTGATGGCCGCCGACATCCTCGTCTACCGCGCCACCCACGTGCCGGTCGGCGACGACCAGAAGCAGCATCTGGAGCTGACCCGCGACATTGCGCAGAAATTCAACAACGACTTTTCGGACCGCATCGCAGCGCTTGGCGTCGGCGTCGAGATGCAGGTCGGCGAGGAGACGGTGAACGGCTATTTCCCGCTGACCGAGCCGGTCATCGGTGGCCCGGCGGCGCGCATCATGTCGCTGCGCGACGGTTCGAAAAAGATGTCGAAGTCGGACCCGTCGGACCTGTCGCGCATCAACCTGACCGACGATGCCGATGTCATCTCGAAGAAGATCCGCAAGGCCAAGACCGACCCGGAGGCTTTGCCGGGCGAACTGGACGGGCTTGCCAGCCGGCCGGAAGCGGAAAACCTCGTCGGCATCTATGCCGGCCTCGCCGAAATATCGAAAGAGGCGGTGCTGAAGGAATATGGCGGCCAGCAGTTTTCGGTGTTCAAGCCGGCACTGGCCGACCTTGCGGTGGAAAAGCTGGCGCCGATCGCAGGCGAGATGCGCCGCATCTCCGGCGACCGCGCCTATGTCGACGCGGTGTTGCGGGATGGCGGCGAACGTGCCGGCACATTGGCCGAAGCGACCATGAAGACCGTGCGCGACATTATCGGCCTGCTGCAAGGCTAATGCATGTCGCGCAAAAGTGTGCAGCGGTTTTGCGATAACGACATGCATAAAACAAGAACCTGAAGCGCGTCGCATGAGGCTGGTCGAACGCGACGCGCTTTAAGCTGCACCAGCATTGCCACAGCCGCCGGTCGCTTGCGGGCGGGCTGCGGCGGTGGCAGATTGCGACCGAAACCATCGAACAGGGTGAATATGGTCTCCAAACGCCTCAGCCGCGAAGCCGGTCATCGCCGTAAGTTCCTGGCGATCATCGACGACACGCCGGAATGCGAGCGCGCCGTCGCCTACGCATCGAAGCGGGCGCAAAGCACGAGCGGCGTGCTGGTGCTGCTCTATGTCATCGAGCCGGATGATTTCCAGCATTGGCTGGGCGTCGAGAAGATCATGCGCGAGGAGGCGAACGCCACGGCGCGCGCCGCACTGGACAGCTACGCCAACAAGGTGCGCCAGAAGCTCGGCATCGAGCCGGAGCTGGTGGTGCGCGAAGGCAAGCCGACCGAAGAGATCCACAAGCTGATCGAGGAAGACCAGGACATCGCCATCCTGGTGCTGGCGGCAGGCGCCGGCAAGGAAGGACCCGGGCCGCTGGTCGGCGCGGTCGCTGGCAAGGGCGCCGCCTTTCCCATCCCGGTCACGGTGGTGCCGCAGAACCTGTCGGACGAAGAAATCGACAGCTTGGCCTAGGGTATGTTCAGCGGGCCTGCGACGAACCGATCGGGCCAGCGTTGCGGGGCCAAAAAGGACCCTGTCGTTCAGCACCGCGACGCTCGAAGGTCACGGCATGGATCCCAGGGTCTCCGCTACGTCGCTTCGCTCCTGCTTCGCCCTGGGATGACGGAGGCGTGGTGGCTTATGGCTAATCGCAGACGTCACAGATACGGCTCTCGGGTCGCAGCGTCGGGTGGGCCGATGGCAAGTCGCAGGCGTTCAAAATGAGCCGGAGCGTCCCTCCCTTCGTCATCCCAGGGCGGAGCAAGGAGCGAAGCGACGCGGCGCAGACCCTGGGATCCATGCCGTTACAGTGGTCCAATAACGCAGCGATGCAGTGGTTGCTTACGGCCGGTGAGTATCATCGCATGAACGGCATCGTTGGCGCTTCAGGAAGACGCACGGCGCTACAGAAGAAAATTCATTCTGCCTGTGGCCGTTCCCCGCGATGCCTTTCGCTTGAATGTCGGGTGGATAAAGCCTAATTAGAATTATTCCAAACTAGCTGCCCCAAACGGGCACGGAGACGGCCATGTTCATCCAGACCGAGTCGACGCCAAACCCGGCGACGCTGAAATTCCTGCCCGGCAAGGAAGTGCTGCAAGAAGGCACCGCCGATTTCCGTGATGCCGACAGCGCCGCGACGGCTTCGCCGCTGGCCGGCCGGCTGTTCGAGATCCCCGGCGTCACCGGCGTCTTCTTCGGCTATGATTTCATCACCGTGACCAAGGACGGCCCCGACTGGCAGCATCTGAAGCCGGCTATCCTCGGCGCCATCATGGAGCATTTCATGTCCGGCGCCCCGGTGATGGCCAAGGCCGGCCCCGCCGCCGAGACCAGCCAGACCGGCGAATTCTACGACAAGGCCGACGAGGAGCTGGTCCTCACTATCAAGGAGCTGCTCGACACGCGGGTGCGCCCGGCGGTGGCCCAGGATGGCGGCGACATCACCTTTCGCGGCTTCGAGAACGGCACCGTGTTTCTGCATATGAAAGGCGCTTGCGCCGGCTGCCCGTCGTCGACGGCGACGCTGAAGCACGGCATCCAGAACCTGCTCCGGCACTTCGTGCCCGAAGTGCAGCATGTCGAACAGGTCTCCTGACGCACCGTTCCATCGTCAACGTCGATAGACAACAAAAAACCGGGCCAAAGTGCCCGGTTTTCTGTTTGCGACGTCTGTGTTGTTGCCTAGACGGTCCGCGTATAAGGAGTTTATATCACGATGACCTTGGCGCCGACCGAGGTGCGGTCGTAGAGGTCGATAATGTCCTGGTTCATCAGCCGGATGCAGCCCGACGACATCGCCTTGCCGATCGAATTCCATTCCGGGCTGCCATGCAGGCGGTAGCCCATGTCGCCGCCCTTGTTGAACAGGTACATGGCGCGCGCGCCGAGCGGGTTCTTCAATCCCGGCTCCATGCCGCCGGCAAACTTGGCCAGCTCCGGCTGGCGCCTGATCATCTGCGACGGCGGCGTCCAGGTCGGCCATTCGCGCTTCAGCGCGATATGGGCAGTGCCGTGCCATTCGAAACCCTCACGGCCGACGCCGATGCCGTAACGCATCGCCTCGCCGTCGCCCATGACGAAATAGAGGAATTTGTTCTGCGTATCGACGATGATGGTGCCCGGCTTTTCCTTGGTGTCGTAGTCGACGATCTGCCGGCGGTATTTGAACGGCACCTTTTCGATCGGGACGCGCGGCAAATGATAACCGGCATCGGTCACCGCGCCGTAGTTGTTGGTAAAGACCTGCGAGCCGATTGTGCTGCAACCGGCGACAGCCGTCGACAGCGCCAGGGCCGCGACGATTGCAAGTGACTTCATGCGCATGAAAAGGTCCGATGCCTGCCCAAACAACAGCGGCTCGACTCGGCCGCTTTTTTCATCTTCATTCATGCTGGCATTTGCTTTGCTTGCCAAGCGGGCGATGCCTATATCCTTGGGCTTGCATGCCGGTAAACCTGCGACTATGGCATTTCGGCAACAGCCACCGCAGGATTATGCTGCAAAATCAATGGGCCAGGAACAAGAACCGGGAGACGAGGAAATCACCGTGAATGTCGGTGACGCTGCCCGGCGTTCCCGTGGCCAACATTGAACGCGCTAACTGCCAGCGCAACCAAGAGGGTGCACCGGACATTTTGGGCGAAAGTCTACGGATGGGCGCCGTTCAACGGCAACCGTTACCAAAGACTAGCCTTCGCAAAGCGCGGGCGGCCGTCACGATCCCGGTGGGCGATAGCGGATCGACTTCGCTTTCCCAAGCGCGTCCATCGTCTCTTCGACACTTAACAAGACGGTGGTCTCGTACGAGCTGAGCGCGCCTCCCGCACCGATGGCGAGCATGACAGAGGCCATGGAGACGTTGTCCGGCGCCTCCCATAGGTTCCAGCCATCGTACTCTCCGAAGGCATACCAGAACCCGTGCAGCTTGCCGCCGACCGACTCGATGTAGGAACGGGCAGCCTCGCGTCTATCCTCGGGATTATCCATCAAGCGCGCCCAGGTTTCGGGCCTGTAGCTGAATCGCGTGAGATACATCGGCATGGTTCGTCTCCTCCCAGAGCTGCCCCCACCAGACAGTTAAGCGCCCCAATCCGGGAGAAGGCGAGTCGTTTCCGAGGCGTAGTACCGCTGGCTTAGTTGCGGGGTCGCTAATAGACCTGTTTCAATGTTTTTTTCAGGAGTAAGGTCAATGGCCGCATATCTCATTGCCGATGTCGACATAACCGACGCCGCCGTCTTCGAGGAATACCGCCGGGATGTGCCGGCAACCGAAGCCCGCTACGGGGGGAGGTACATCGCTCGCGGCGGAGCCACCAAAGTTCTGGAAGGCGATTGGGAGCCTCATCGCCTTGTCATTGTCGAATTCCCGGACATGGCTTCCCTCCTGGCATGGTACGACTCTCCAGAATACGGCCGCCTCAAAGCCATCCGCGAGCGCTCAGCAAAGACGAGAATTATTGCTCTGGAGGGCATGATGCCGGTTAGCTGAGGCCTGCACCATTAGTGGACAATCCCGGCAGCTACGCGAATCATTGGTGCAAGTGCTACCCGGCCGTAGGGGAATGGCCTTAGCCGAATCGGCTTCGCGATGGCGACACAACGCTGTCAAGACGTGTTGTGGAAAACGTGTTAGAATCATCCTATCTAAGCTGGTCCTGGCGCGTGAAACCCTGTGCCGGTACTTGATACAGGAGATGTAATAGCATGGCGCGATACGACCAACGCGCAATCGCGAATGAAATTTTGAAAAAGGCGTGGAAGCGCGACCTGAAGATCACGAAGATGCACCTGATTAAATTGGTGTTTCTCGTGCATGGGTGGTCTTTGGCTTTTTTTGACGAACCTCTTGTAGATGGCCAGCCTCAGGTATGGAAGCTTGGGCCAGTTTACCCGAAACTTTACAATTCGCTTAGCGGGTATACGAGCCAGCCAGTTAATAAGCTGTTGACTGACGAGTTTATGGAACTGCCTTACGCGGCGGATGCTCTACCTCTTCCTGCAAAACGCCTGATTACTAATGTTGTTGACTCTTACGGGAAAATGCATGCGTTTTCTCTGTCGGATTTGACCCATAAAGACGGATCGCCGTGGGCGACGACTTTAAAGGAATCCGGCACCTACGCTTCGATTCCCGAGGCAACAATGAAAGAATATTACGACAATGTCCGCAAAGAGCGCGGCTGGGCCAAAGACATCTTCGGGCACTGAAACTGGGGAGCCAAGGGTCAATCTGGCTCCCGTTGAGGAGGTGCCAGATGTCCTCTCACGTATGGAAGCGCGTTGGCCGGAGATTGAAGCCCTTCTCGAATCGTCCGGGCGAAACGCGGAACTCGACAAAGAGCTGATAACCTACCTCTCGGATCTAAAAACCGACAACGAACAAATCCGCTTTATCCGCTGGGCCATACTCGGGTCGAGCGTGATTTTCGTTGTGTTCTTATGGGGCCTTTTGTTGAGCTTGGTGTTCTGGCACCACTTCACGTTTTTCTTGATGGGTGAGAACACTCGCGTAGCGCTGTTTGCCGGATCAATGCTGTTGTCCGGCCTGATCATCGTTGCGGTGCTCAAAGGTGCCTTCCGCATGGCAAAGGAACGCCATGAGGAAGCAATCCCCGAAAATCTGCGGTTAATCGCGGGGCTTGTGGCCTCCGGGAAGGGCGCGGGGCACACTGCCTAGGGACCGATGAGCGGCTGCTAGGGATCGCCGCTCTTTTCCACTCTTTCGGAGGCTGCCCCTTTGCGATTTTCTTCAGCCCGCGGTCATGGCTACCTCTGACTCGTCTGTTTCCAGTTCGCAGGTTGCCTCGCGTTGTGGCGCCGCACGCGCGTTCCGTTTTCCATCGATGATTGCGGCCAGTTGATGGCGTTCAACCAGGACCGCAGCCGCCAGCCACGATGTCCGCGAGATCGCCGACGACAGACCTGATTGCCTTACGAGGATAGGTTAGAAGAGTGCTTCGGTCGTGGCGCCAAGGACCAGCGCGGCGATCGCGTATTGAAAGGTAGCAAGGTCATCGCCGCCTAAGCAGGAAATTATCCGAAAAAGAAGGAAGGATAGTGGTGTTTGCCACCTGTGATTCCTTGACCAACTGGGTAAAAGTTCCGCTAACCTTTCTTCATTACGCTGCAGAGACGAAGCCACAAAGGGGGCCGAATGCGGGATGCCGACGTGAGGCGAGCGGTTAAGGCTCACCTCCAAATAGTGCACGAGGGCGATGCCACGACACGCATTGTCGAGGAGATGGGCGTGTGGTCTGGAACCGTGCGCGTCGATATCGCAGTCATCAACGGTGAACTCTGCGGATATGAATTGAAGAGTGACAGCGACACGCTCGACCGTCTCCCCTATCAAGTAGAAATGTATGGCAAGGTTTTCGACCGCATGACCTTGGTCGTCGGCGGCAAACATTACAAGAAAGCCGCCGCGCTGATTCCAAAATGGTGGGGGTGCTACGTCGCCGACATGAAAGGCGACGACGTAGCTCTTAAAAGCAAGCGCACTGCGCGGCGGAACCCGGCCCCGGACCCATTCATTGTCGCGCAGCTGCTTTGGAAAGACGAGGCCGTCGCGATTCTAGAAAAGTACAACCTCGCCAAGGGTTGGCGGGCCAAGCCAGCAACCGAAATAAGCAATCGGCTCATTGGGGCACTGTCGTTTCGGCAGCTATGCGACGAGGTGCGGGCGGCCCTTAAGGGTAGGCAAAAACTAGGGCAGTTGGTTCCTAGTAAGTTCGATGTGACGATTGACGCAGTACCCCACCCAACTAGCCGGACTTCCGGGTGATGTGCCAGGAACGTTGGCGATAGCGTCTATCGTCAAGTCACCCCAACAATTGCCGAGCGGAGTTCTTCTCGGAAATCGCGAAATTGCAGCTGCGTAATTGCGATATTGCGTCTCACGAGGGATAGCACCAGGTCCTTTGGTCTTAACACCGTGGAATATCTGGAACTGGCCGTCTGGGGTGTATTTTGCGTTGATCGGCACAGGACCCGGGATGTTATCGGTCGATGCGTCGGGGCCGATTGTGGCGTAGTCGCCGAAATGCAATGTGTAACCTAAGCCATATGCATTTAGGGCATTCCAGAGGTCCAACTCAGTACGCGGCAGCATAGTTTGGCCGACCGTATACCCGGTCAGAGTAGCCGGTATATTGCCTCCAGCAACCGTTACTGAACGCCACGAGGCTCCTTGGTGCAACGCGCGGAATGCCGCGAATGCAGGGGCTCCCAGAGCCAAGACACTGGCGACGCTGCCTCCAAGATCAATGATGAGATCGGTTTCAGCTACGGGGCAGTACCAATTGGCTATCGATGTGGGGGCAGTGGTTAACTCAGCCAATGAAATTCTGAGGGCGGCGCCCCGGCGATCCGCCGCTATCATTCTCGTTACCGCCGCATGATAGGCAGGGGGCGCCAAATACCTAGTGGATGGCACCAAGTGAAGATTAGCGGAATTAGCACTCGCCCGGATATTGTCGAGGTGATGGACAGTCGGGCTTCCCGGCAGGTCAGACGCATCGATGAACAACTTGGTCGGTCCCCAAGCGTCCGAAATTTGTTTCGCTAGAGCATCAGAGGCAGTTACAGGAGAACTCTTAGGTGGGTTCTTTGGGGCCGCCCTCGGCGGCTTGGTATCACCATAGTTTCCCTGAGCTATGACGATGAGCGGCACTACATTAACCCGCGCGGCCGCTCTTAAGTTATTCAGCGCTGTGCGCTCGCCCTGTTTCCATCGCAAGATTGGTACGTATGTAACTGGCATGGTTCCCTCCCATTTACCCATGGAAGGGAATAGCACGGACAATGCGCATTTCCTAACCGGGTTTGTCAACCAGATAATCGCCCCAAAAAACCGGGTTCAAACCGTGAACAAAATCTGGCATGGTATCTCCATGCCGATCATCTCACCTCTACCCCTCAACCCGCTCATCGACGGCCGCCAGTCGGAGCGTGCCATGCTGGTCAGGCGTGGTGTGCAGCGGCTGCTCAAGCAGATGGGCGCGCATGTCTTGCCGGAACTGTCGCTGGCCACCGGCCGACGTGCCGACCTCGTGGCGCTGACCCGCCAGGGCGACATCTGGATCATCGAGATCAAATCCTCGATCGAGGATTTCAGGGTCGACCGCAAATGGCCGGACTACCGGCTGCATTCCGACCGCTTCTTCTTCGCCACCCATCCCGGCGTGCCCGCTGAGATATTTCCGGAGGAATGCGGCTTCATCCTCTCCGACGGCTATGGCGCCGAGATTTTGCGCGATGCGCCCGAACACCGCATGGCGGCGGCGACGCGCAAGGCGCTGATGTTGAGGATCGCGCGCGCCGGTGCTGCGCGGCTGCTGGCGGCGGAGCTTGCCGGGGTGTCGGTTCCGGCGCTGGAGGGTGAAAGCGAATAGGCCTTCGTAAAGCTACTTCCGTGACGCGGCGGTCTCGGCCTTCGCTCCGCCAGCGCTGAAACCTGCGCCCTCCGGCGCGCCCGGCCGCTTGATGTG
>NZ_SUEG01000170.1:4605-10262 GCF_005063415.1 Mesorhizobium sp. | reverse complement strand
GCCGTTGGCCAGCCAGCGGAATGGTGCGCGGCCGCCCTGCAGCTTGAGCACCAGCGGCGAGGCATCGGCCGAGGAAGTGCGGAGATCGACGCGGGCGCCGTCGGGCGGAAAGATGATGGTTGGCGCAGGTTCGGTCGGCGTCGCCTCCACCAGCCCATCGGTGCCGGCGCCGAAGCGCGTCAGCGTCACCGGTAGCTCCTCGCGCTTTGGCCGCCGGACACCGGCCGGCTGGCTTGGCAGCGGCACTGCGGCCAAACCGGAACGGACAAAGCCTTCGAACAGGATGGGCGCCGCCGAGACGTAGCCGGACAGGCCAGGCACCGCGCCGGCGTCGGGGCGGCCGACCCAGACGCCGAGCACGTAGCGGCCGTCGAAGCCGACCGACCAGGCGTCGCGATAGCCGTAGGAGGTGCCGGTCTTGTAGGCGATGCCGCGTTGGGCGGCACCCTGGGGCGGCTTGACGCCCGACAGGATGTCGGTGATCTGCCAATTCGCCTGCCCGTCGAGGATGGTGGTGGTCGAGCGTTCGGCGTTCGCCGGCTCGGTGCCGTCATGCAGCGTGTGTGCCTTGCCGCCATTGGCAAGCCCGGCATACAGCTGAACCAGGTCGCGCAGGGTCACCCCGACGCCACCGAGGCCGATCGCCAGGCCGGGCGCTTCGTTGACGGGCAGGATAGGCGTCACATCGGCTTGGCGAAAGCGCGCCATCAGCCGAGCCGGGCCGACCGCGTCGAGCACGCGGATCGCCGGTACGTTGAGCGACAATTGCAGCGCCTGCCTGATGCTGACATCGCCCTGATAGCCCATGTCGAAGTTCTTCGGCCGGTAACCGGAGAAATCGGCTGGGCTGTCCTCGATCAGCATCTCCTGCGCCACCAGGCCTTGTTCGAAGGCGAGGCCGTAGATGAACGGCTTCAGCGTCGAGCCAGGCGAGCGAACGACTTTGGTCATGTCGATCCAGCCCGAACGGCTGGCATCGAAGAAATCGGCGGAGCCGACCTCGCCAAGGATATCGCCGGTGCGGGAATCGGCCAGCACCATTGCCACCGAGAGGCGAGGGCCGAGCCTGGTGGCGGCATCCTTGGCCACCTGCTCCAGCCCTTCCTGAACACTCTTGCGGATCGTCAGTTGCAGCTTCTGGCCGGGGACGGCCTTGGGCAGCATCGCATAGGCCGCATGGGCGGCGAGTGCCGGTAAGGTCCGCCGCAGCCCCGACACATCGTCGAGCGCCGCTCGCGCGGCCTCGCGTTCGCCGAGCAGGCCTGCCGAGACCATGCGGGTCAGCACACGGTCGCGGGCGGCGTGGGCGATTTCGAGATTGCGGTCGGGGCGCCGCTTTTCCGGCAATTGCGGCAAAGCGACGAGCAGGGCCGCTTCCGAGACCGTCAGCCGTTTCGGCTCCTTGCCGAAATAGGCGAGCGAAGCGGCGCGCACACCTTCGAGATTGCCGCCATAGGGCGCCAGCGTCAGATAGCGTTCGAGGATCTCGCGCTTGGAAAGCCGCCGCTCGATCTGGACGGCGCGCAGCATCTGCTTGATCTTCGAGCCCAGGCTGCGGCTGTCGCGCGGTTCGATCAGCCGGGCGAGCTGCATCGACAGCGTCGAACCACCGGAGACGATATGGCCGCTGGTCGCGAACTGGCCGGCGGCACGCGCCAGTGCCAGCACGTCGACGCCTTGATGATCCCAGAAGCGCTTGTCCTCATAGGTGACCAGCATGTCGACGAACTGCTTGTCGACCTGGTCCAGGCTGGTAGTGAGCCGCCAATAGCCGTCCGGCGTAGCGAAGGCGCGTAGCAGCTGGCCGTCACGGTCCTGCACCTCGGTCGAGACCGTCAAAGCAGCCGGCAGCGGCGGCGGAAAAGCGCGGTCGAGCTGCCAGAGGACGGCGGCGGTGATTGCAGCGAGACCGGCGAAGGAAATGCCCGTGATGGCCGCTCGGCGCAGGATTTTTCGGGAAAGCACGGCGCTGCCCCTCATCCGCCTGCCGGCACCTTCTCCCCGTATAGAGACGGGGAGAAGGGGGCACTTTCTGCGACGTTCGAGATTGGCGAAAACTTCGGCGCAAGCTTCTTTCTCCCCGTCTCTATACGGGGAGAAATGCCCGGCAGGGCAATGAGGGGCAGCGCCGTCGCCATGTTCCTGTTCGTTGCCTTACGGCGCCTTGACCTCCATCATGCCGGTGGCGGTGCGGGCCGAATATTGCGGCCGGTACATGTCCTCGATCGTTGCTGCCGGGTGGGCGTAGGTGCCCGGCGTCACCGCGCGCACGACATAGGCGAGCGTGATGTTGCGGTCGCCGTCGCCGTCGTTGGGATTGAACGCCGCAACGAAACGGTCGTCGCGGAATTCGAGATGGGCGGCATCGGTCTGCGCCAGCCAGGAGAAGTTCGTCAATTGGGCGCTGGAGACCAGGCCCGGATTGTCGATCTCGAAGCCGGCCGGCAACAGGTCGGTGATCAGCAGCCGCGAAGGCCAGCTGTTCTGCTCGTAAACCTTGAGCACGACGACATAGCGCTCGTTCTGCTTGACCTCCGTTACGTTGGCCTCGGTGCCGTCGAGCTTGTAGTAGGTACGGCTGATGGTAAAGCCGTTGCCGCCGGCCGGCAGAGGCTGAATCGGTGAGGCCACGGTGGTGACGACCGCCTGCAGCGGATTTCTGCCGGTATTAGCGATGGTCAGCGGACTGTCGGCGAGGTCGTTGCCGGCGATCTGGTCCGAATAGCCGCCGGCATGCGATGCGCCGTTGACAGTCAGCGCGATCGAATCATTGCCGGCCTTCAGCGCGCGGGCCGCCAGCAGCATCCAGGACTCGTCCTGTGTGCTGGTCCACCTGGCGTCGGCACGTTCTCTGGTCACCAGCTGGATCAACGCCGGCACGATGGTCGGCACCGGCTTGCTTTCCGCGGCAAGCGCCAGGATCGCCGCGCCGTCACGCAGCGGCGAGCCGTAGTCGGACCGGTAATAGTCATATTCGGGGGTCGACTTGGCCAGTTGCAACGCGGCCTGGAAGGTTGCCTCCGAGCGCTGCGTGTCACCGTAGAGCGCGAGAGACGCCGCCAATTGGGCGACGGCCATCGGGCTGGTAAAGGCTTCGAGCTGGGTGTCGGCATAATAACGCAGATCGCCGACCGAGGCCTTCTTGTTGCGGGCAAGCACATAGAGCGCATAGGCGATCTCGCTGCCGCGATCCTGGACGTCCTGGTCGTAGCCGATCGCGTTCTGCAGGTTGCTCAGCGCCTGGTTCATCGCCAGGGCCGGCACGTCGTACTTCTGCTCGCGCGCCCGGGTGAGGAAATCGGTGACATAGGCGTCGAGCCACAGATCGCCGGAACCCGGACCCCATAGGCCGAAGCTGCCGGCCGAGGCCTGGTAGCTCAGCACCTTGTAGATGGCGTCCTGGACGCGGCCATGCAGATCGGGGTCGCTGGCCATGCCGATGCCGGAAGCCATCTCGTTGACGTAGAGAAGCGGCATGGCGCGGCTGGTGGTCTGTTCGGCGCAACCATAGGGATAGCGGTCGAGCGTCATCAGCAGCGACGGTACATCGAAGGCAGCCGCCTGCGAAACGCCGACGCTGACCGAAGCGCCATCGAGCAGGCTCGCCGCCAGCAGTTCCTTGTCGACGCGCAGCGCGCCGCCATTGCCCTTGAGGTCGACGACCATGCGGGTGGTCACCGGCAGTTGCGCCGGGCGCACCGGCACATAGAGCGTCTGCTCGACGATGGTGCCGTCGGCATGCCCAAGCTTGATGGTGATCGAGGCGTTGCCCGCGGTCTGCGCAATCAACGGCACGGTCAGTGTCTGCCGCTTGCCTTTGGCCAGCGTCAGCTTTTCAGGCAAGGCGGCACTGCCGGTAGACAGGTCGCCCGTCGTGTCGATGGTCAGCTTGTAGTCGCCAGCGGGGCCGTCGGTGTCGGCGACATCGAGCCGCATGACGGCGGAATCGCCGGGCGCCAGGAAGCGCGGCAGGCCGGCGGTGATCACCACCGGATCGCGCACGATGACATCGGACTGGGCATGGCCGACCGCCTCCTTGGTCCAGGCGACGGCCATGACGCGCACGGTGCCGTTGAACTGCGGAATGTCGAAGTCGATCCGCGCCTTGCCGTCGGCATCGAGCTGAACCGGGCCGGAGAAGAAGGCGACCAGCTTTTCGGTCGGCGGACTGCCTTGCGATTGCATGTTGGCGCCGTCTCCGCCGGTGCGCAGCTTACCGGTTGTGCCCAGCGAGCCGTCGATCAGCCGGCCATAGATGTCGCGAACCTCGAGGCCTAGCATGCGCTGCCCGAAGAACCAGTTCTCCGGATCCGGCACCTTGTAGTTGGTCAGGTTGAGGATGCCGACGTCGACGGCCGCGACCATGACATAGGCGTTGCTGCCGGGCTGCACGCCGGCTACGGCGACCGGGATCGACAGCTGCTGGCGCGGCATGGTCTTGTCCGGCGGCGCCAAGCTGACGGCAAGCTTCCGCGAGCCGGGATCGAGCTTCAGCCATTTGACGCCGATGGCGCGGGCCGGCATGCGTGTCTCTTGCGCATCGCCTGGCCTGAACAGCGTTGCCGTGACGTAGGCGCCGGCACCCCAATCGTCGCCGACCGGGATGTCGACAGTGCTGCCGCCTGCCGGCACGCTGGCGGTGACGGTCTTCAGGAGCTTGTCGGCGCCGATGGTAACGAGCAGCTCGCCGGCAAAGTGCGGCGACACTTTGAGCTTGGCCACTTCACCCGCCGCATAGGTATCCTTGTCGAGGGCGATCTCGAGCCCGTCGGGCGTTTCGGTGGTGGTGGAACTGACATACCAGCCGGCGTCGAACTCGTAGCTGGTGGCCGGGCCTTCCGGATCGGCTGTCTCGATCTCGAGCCGGTAGCGGCCCCAGTCGACCGGCAGCGACATGGTAGCCTCGCCATCGGCGCTCAGGTCGACCTGGCCGTTGGCCACCGCCTTGGTGAAGGTGACCGGCTCATAGTTCCAGGAGTTGCTCGAGCGGTACCACTGGTAGCTGCGCTCGACCTTGACCAGCGACCACTGCGCGCCCTTCAGCGCCTCACGCTTGCCGTCTGGGGCGACGGCGATCAGGCTGAACTTGGCCGTGCCGCCCTGCGGCACCTCGTCGTCGTCGAAATCCGGGCGGATGCCGATCATGTGGCCCTGCGGGCGGATGCCGATGTTCAGCGAGCGCTCGATCGCACGGCCGCCGGTTTCGCGCATCCTGACCGTGACCTTTGCGTCGACCAGCTTGGTAGTCGACGGCAATTGATCGACGGAAACCGGGAAGGTCGCCTTGCCGTCCTCGCCGACCACCGGCAGGCCGGTGAAGGGCGTCACCGTCGGTTCTGCCGACTGTTCGTCGGCGAGACCGAAGGAATAGCCTTTGAAGCGGTCCCAGTCGCGGGCGGTCGACAGCGTCAATTCGCCTTCGAGCGCCAGGCCCGCGGCCGGCGCGCCATAGAGAAAGCGGCCGTCGACGGTGATGTTGGCGGTCTCGCCCTGGGCGATCTCCTGCTTGTCGGAGGACAGGTCGAACTCGATGCGATCCGGTACGAAGTCCTCGACCAGGAACATCTGGCTGGCGACCGCCGCCTGCTTGGGATCGGTATGGATCGCCACCGTCCAGGTGCCGCGCATGGCGTTGGGTTCCAGCGGCAGGTCGACCG
>NZ_SUEG01000170.1:0-4595 GCF_005063415.1 Mesorhizobium sp. | reverse complement strand
CCGCGTGACCGCCGGCCGATGCGCCGTCGCTGACGATGCGGCGGTCCTCGACGCCGTCGGGCCGCGAGAAGATGAAGGTCAGCGGCAGGTTCTCGACCGCCTTGGCGGCACTGTCGCGGGCAAGAGCCGCGACATGGACATCTTCGCCGGCACGGTAGATGCCGCGCTCGGTCCAGGCATAGACGTCGAGCGCGCCAGGTGCCGGCCGTCCGGCGACGCCACGGTCGGACAGGTCGAAGCCGGCGCGGCCCATATCGAGGAAGACGAAATCGTCGTCGCCCTGTTTGGCCATCAGCACGGCCGGCGCCATGCCGCTGTCGCCGCGCGTCAGGCCGGGATTGAACACCGCCCGCCCTTCCGCGTCGGTGGTCGCGGTGCCGAGGATTTCATTGTTCCTGGCCAGCAGCGTCAGCTCGGCGCCGGCGATCGGCTTGGCGGTTGCGAGCGAACGGGCAAAGACGTTCAGCCCATCCTGTCCGGTATAGGTCGACAGGCCGATATCGGAGACGACGAACCATTGCGTGGCGTGCGAATCATAGTCGTCGCTGCGATCGTTGACGGCTTGTGCGGTCAGTACATAGACGCCGGGCTTGCGTTTCGGCAACGCCTCGTCGATGGGGAAGGAGGTGGTGACTTCCTTGTTGAGGTCGTTGGCGATGTCGAGCTGGCCTTGCCAGACCGGCTCGCCCATCTGTTCGGAGATGTTCGAAATGTCGTAGCCGTCAAGTTGGCGCAGGAACTGATATCCCGACAGAAGCTGGGCCAGCGAGCGGTCGCCGATGCGGAAGAGCTTCATTTCGGCGGCATTCATGTTGACGGTGACGACCGGTATGCCGCGGCGTGCGCCGGCGGGCAGCACGAAGCTGTCGCCGGTGAAGCGGGCCGAAGGCGCGCGGTCCTGCACGTAGATCGACAGAACCACCGGTGCCGCGGTGACCTCGCCAATGGCGGCCGGCAGGCCGGCGCGGAAGGTCACGTCATAATGTTGGCCGTGCTCGAGCCCTTCGACGCAGATCTGCTTGTCCTTGGCTTCGACGCCCTTGGGAGCGGCGTTGTCGACGGTGACGAACTGGGAATAATCGACGCCGGTCTTGACCAGCTCCTCGGAGAACTGCGCGCAGATGCGTGGCGCGCTGGTGTCGGCATCGACGGTATGATCGATGACGCGGAAGCCCTTGCGGGCCTTGAGATCCTGGTAGGCGGCCCTGACTGCCGGCGAATTGACCAAAGCGAGGCTCGCCTCGTAGGCCTGCAGGGCCGGCCTGTAGAGATCGCGGCGATCAAGGCCGTCCCCGAGCAGGGCCAGCACGTCGGCGCGCGTCTTGGTGGTGCGCAGCAATTTGTAGGCGTTGAAGGCGGCGGAAGTGGCGTTCGCCGGCAGGGTCGACGGCTCCGAACTGTTGGCGGTCGGATGGACGGCAAGCGTTTCGCGCGCCAGCTCGAGCCAGAGCTGGCCATCATCCGGCAACACCGAAACCGCCGCTTCGTATTTGTGCATGGCCGAGCGATGATCGCCCGTCAGCGCCGACTGTTCGGCGGCCGCCCTCAGCGCCGTCAGCCCCTCGGTCGGCTTGGTGTAGGTCGGGCCAGTGAGCTTGTTGCGGTATTGCTGGGCCTGGTCGGCCATCCAGTTGGGGAAGAAGGCGAGCTCGGGTGGCGCGCCGATGTCGGGATCGCCGTCGATGTTGACGACCTTGCCGGCGACGGCGCCGCCGAAGGGTTTCAACGAATTGTAATCGGATTTAAGGAAGCACCATTTGGCCTTGAGGTTGTAGGTGAAGGCGCGGCAGGCCGGGTCGCCGAGGCAGGTGGTCTTGCACTGGTCGAGGCTGACATTCTGGTCGGATCTGAGATCGAAACCGAAATAGTCGGAATTGTCCGATGTCACCACCCGCCGGGCTTCGGCCGCTTGAGCGACACCGCTCCAGGCAAAAAAGAGAAGGAAAAGAATCGATAGACCACGAGCCGCGCGCATTGCCATAAACCCCTCCAGACAAGTGCTTACGTCCAGAAATGTTCAAGCTTTCAGTCGCGCTTGTCAACATCAGGACGCGGCAGGATCCGCCTGCCAACGGTTTGCTTTCCGGCCGGTGACCGGTAGTAGCTCCATAGGACAGGGGATCACGCTTTCTTGCGGCGACGCAGAAGGTGTGAGTTCCAAGCCCTGTCTATTTCAGCAATTGGATTGTGGCCCCTTTACGAGTGCTTCAGAACTTCATTCCAATTTTAGGTTTGCGAGCTAGGCTAGGAGCGTAATGCCGGCGTATGAAAGGCAGATATCGGGAGGAACCGCGCCACGGCGCGCGCTTTCGCGCGCCCTGCTTTTCGCATTGTTGTGCTCGACGGCACTTGTTGCCGAAACCGGAAGCGCTGCCGCCTTCGAGATTTTCGGCATCAAACTGTGGGGATCCAAAGACGAAGATGCCGACATCGTCGACCCGCTGCGCTATGCAGTGACGATCGAGGCGCCGGACGCCGACAAGGATCTCGCCGAGAAGCTCGAAAACGCCTCGGCGCTGAAGGCCGACGAGGAACACCCGGTATCCGGTTCTCTCGGCCTGCTGGCCAAGGCGCGCAGCGACCGTGAGCAACTTGTCGCCGCGCTCTACGCGGACGCGCGCTACGAGGGTGTCGTCACCATCACTATTCAGGGCAGGCCGCTCGACGATCTGCCGCCCGATGCCGAGTTTTCTGGCCCGCAGCCGACTCCGGTGGTGATAAACATAGCGGCCGGGCCGAAGTTCACGCTTGGCAACATCAGGCTGAAAGGCGATGCAGCGGGGCTGGCAAGTGCCGATTTCGGTCTGATCGCCGGCGGTGACGCCAGTTCGGGCGCCGTGCTCAAAGCCGAGGCGGCGATCGTGCGGGCACTCAAGCAAGAAGGCAGGCCGCTGGCCAAGGTGACGGGCCGCGAGATCGTCGCCGAGCACGCCGGTTCGACGCTCGACGTGACGCTCACCGTCGCGGCCGGGCCGGTCGCCGGCTATGGCGACACCACTGTCGAGGGTACCGAAAAGGTCAACCGCGACTTCACCGAATATATGACCGGCCTGAAGCGCGGCCGCCAATATTCGCCCGATGAGATCGACGATGCACGCGACCGGCTGCTCGGGCTCGAGGTCTTCAACAGCGTGACGGTGAAGGAAGCCGACGCCCTCGACGCCGAGGGCAACATCCCGATCGGTGTCCAGGTAAGCGAACGCAAGCCGCGCTATTTCGGCATTGGCGGCAGCTTCTCAAATACCGAAGGGCTGGGCCTCGAAGGCTATTGGGGGCACCGCAATCTGTTTGGCCGCGCCGAAAAGCTGCGCATCGACGGCAAGATCAGCGGCATAGGCAGCAACGACTTGACCCAGCTCAATTACAATGCCGGCGTCATGTTCGAAAAGCCGGGCGTGGTCGGGCCGGCGTCGAAATTCATTGCCAGCGTCAATACCGTGCTGGAGCACCCCGACGCCTACGACCATTTCTCGGTAAAGGGCAGCACCGGCCTATCCTACGAACTCGACAAGAAGCAGACGGTTTCCGCGCAAGTCGCGCTTGATTATTCGAGAATCCACGACGCTTTCGGCAAGCACACGTATCTGATCGCCAGCATTCCACTGCAATATGTCTACGACAATCGCGACAACAAGCTCAATGCGACCCGGGGCTTCAGGGTGCTGGCCTATGCCGAGCCGAGCTACGACATTTTGAGCGGGGCTGCCTTTGTCAAGCTGAAGGGCGAGGGGTCGGCCTACCAGTCGCTCGATTCGGCCTCGAAATTCGTTTTCGCCGAACGTGTCGCCATCGGCTCGATCATCGGCGCCGGTCTTCAGGATGTTCCGGCCGACCGCCGCTTCTACTCCGGCGGCGGCGGCTCGGTGCGCGGCTATGCCTATCAAGGCATCGGCCCGAAGGACAGCAACGAAGAGCCGATCGGCGGGCTTTCCTTCTTCGAGACCTCGGTCGAGATGCGCATCGCGGTCACCGACAAGATCGGCGTCGTGCCGTTCGTCGATGCCGGCACGGTGTCGACCAGGCAGGTCCCCGATTTTTCGGACATGAAGGTCGGCGCGGGTGTAGGCTTGCGCTATCTGACGGCGTTCGGGCCGCTGCGCATCGACGCGGCAGTGCCGCTCAACCGCGGCCCCGACGATCCTCATTTCGGCATTTATGCCGGCATCGGCCAGGCATTCTGATGGCAATATTCAGGCGCATCCTCCGTATCCTTTTCTACACGCTGCTCATCATCGTGGCAGCGGCGGTGGGGGCGCTTGTCGTGCTGACCAAAACCGAGGGCGGCCGCGAAAACCTTGCCGGCATCATCTCGACTATGGCCTCGACCGGTGATCGCAAGGTCACTGTCGTCGGCATCGACGGCATCTGGTCGGGCGCGCTCAGGGTCGATCATGTCGTTCTGGAGGATCGCGAAGGCGCCTGGATGGTGGCGCGCAAGGTGGCTGTCGACTGGTCGCCGCTGGCACTTCTGTCGAAGAGCTTCAGCGCCGATCGCATTGGCGCCGAGCGTATCGAGTTGGCAAGGCTGCCGGTGGCCAGCACACAGCCGAGCCAAAGCGGAGCGACGACGCTGCCGGTTTCCATCGACGTCAAGC
>NZ_SUEG01000016.1 GCF_005063415.1 Mesorhizobium sp. | reverse complement strand
GGGGACTAGGGTGGGCGGGCTTGCCAGGTGCGCGCGGGCCGTAGGCAAACTTAGGCACATGAGTTGCTATACGTCTAGCAACCGCCAGTTGGACTGGCCCGAAATCAGGTTCCAGTGCCAAGGGACAGGACAGTTCCCGGTGCCCAGCCCGAGGGCCCGTCGGGGCCGGCTCCGTGCTCCAGCCTACCGGTTCAGATCCGAGCCGTGCCCACATCTTGAACAGGCAAAGCCGCGCCACGCCTGTGAGGTACGAACCGCCGCTGATTTCCATAATGACGCTACACGTGTCGGCCCTTGATACCTGCGTGAGGGGAGCTGTGCAAAGACCGGTTCTCGGGGCGCCTCAAGCTATGTCCTTCAACGTGTCCAGCGGCCCTTTCAGAGCCGACCTGGGTTGGATCAACTCCGGCGCAATCAGGAAAATCTGCGGTGCCGCCAAACAGATTGGCGCGACCGCAAGAAGGCCTCCTCAACAGTGGGTCTTGCGATATAGCGGTCTACACCTCGAACCCCGAACACGTTCGCCAATGTTGACGTATCCGAGAAGACCCTGAGGCATAGCGAGGAATGCTATAGCTCACCTGTCGCGGCATCATGAGTTATAGAAAGGTGTTCTATAACTCATGGTATGCAATTGGGAGCAGGCTGACTGGCCGCATTTTACCTACGATAAGAAGGTATTGGAACCGCTGGAAAGCGAGTTCCTGTTGCGATCGGGCGAGTTCCTGGGCGTCTTTCGTCATGTGGGTGCCAACGATCGCGACCAGATCCGCATCGACCTTATCAGCGAAGAGGCCTTGAAGACATCCGCGATTGAAGGGGAATACCTCAACCGCGAGAGTCTGCAATTATCGTTACGCCAGCAACTTGGCCTGGGAAGCGAGATCAGGCACATTCCGCCGGCCGAGCGCGGCATCACTGAAATGATGGCCGATGTTTACTTGCATTTCGCCGATACACTCTCGCACCGCACCCTCTACGCTTGGCACAAGATGATGATGTCGGGTGAGCGGGTTATCGGGACCATCGGCACCGTTATCTCCGGACGCAGGCAAGCCAAGATGTGCGGCGCAAGGCGAATGGGGTCTTCATTCTAGTGGAGCCTGATAAACCGGATGTCGTGCTGGGCTATTATACGCTTTGCGCAACCGGGGTTGCACACGGCGACGTGCCGGCCGCCGCGCGCAAGCACATCCCGCGCTATCCGCTGGTCAGCGCCACGCTGATGGGACGGCTGGCGGTCTCGGAAGCCCGTCAGGGCGAACGCCTGGGTGCGATGCTTCTCGCCGACGCCGTGCGGCGCGCCTATGCGAGCGCGGCCACAGTCGGTTCCTCGATGC
This sequence comes from Mesorhizobium sp., assembly GCF_005063415.1. GTDB lineage: Bacteria > Pseudomonadota > Alphaproteobacteria > Rhizobiales > Rhizobiaceae > Mesorhizobium. Next base: position 57,322 of record NZ_SUEG01000016.1, on the reverse strand, counting down.
TGGTGGTGGATGCCATCAGCGAGCGCGCCGCTGCCTTCTATGAGGGAAACGGCTTCGTGCGGCTGCCGGACTCCCTCTGGCTGGTCCTACCGATGCACGCAATCCAGCAACTGGTGGAGCCATGATCGACGCGGCACCTACATCGCCTAACGCGGAGCCTTCGCCGTCGGACCGCGACCGGTTCGGCCACCCTGTGCTTTGCCGAAGCCCTCAGAAGCATCTCGCACACCCAGTAAAAAGACCCTCTTTCGTGTGCTACGGCGCCCTGTCAGGTGCTCAGTCGCTCGGGCAGCCGAAGCCGGGCGACAATCTCTCAAACATAGCGTCACAGCATGGCCTGTTGCGCCTCTTCGCCAAAACAGAACCGAACGATGGGAGAACTTTGTGTGCAGCGAGTGTGCACGTCGCCCTCTAAACACTGGTTCCTATCCGAATCTATCACTGGATACCTCAGAGCACCCTGAATGATCCAAACGCAAATTCGGCAGCGGCATGGTCGGCCTTCAAAGTCCCTTGGCCGGGAAGTTGGTACGGATAGTCGAAATCTTGCAACACCCGTTTCCGAACTGGATTTTGAAGCCTTAAATGAGCGGCTATGATGAACGTGCCGAGTGCAAGCAAGGTCGAGGAGGCCTCGAACAATCGGCAATAGAGGAGATTACGTCGATGACGAACGTTCGCGCCCTTGTCCTTGAACGCCAGCACGAACTCAAGCTGCGTGAGATCGATCTGCCACAGACCGTAGGCGCGGGCGAAGTTCGCATCAAGATCCATACGGTGGGCATCTGCGGCTCGGACGTGCACTACTACACGCATGGCCGCATCGGCCCGTTCGTGGTCGAAGCGCCGATGGTCTTGGGCCACGAAGCCGCCGGCACCGTCGTCGAAACAGGGGAAGGCGTCGAGCATCTGAAGGTCGGCGACCGCGTCTGCATGGAGCCGGGTATCCCCAATCCCAATTCGCGGGCGAGCCGGCTCGGTCTCTACAACATTGACCCGGCTGTCAGATTCTGGGCAACGCCGCCGATCCACGGTGTGTTGACGCCCTATGTCGTCCACCCCGCCAACTACACATTCAAACTGCCCGACGATGTCAGCTTTGCCGAAGGCGCCATGGTGGAGCCCTTCGCTGTCGGCATGCAGGCGGCTGCCAAAGCAAAGATCACGCCTGGTGACACGGCGGTGGTGATTGGCGCCGGGCCGATCGGGACTATGGTGGCGATCGCGGCACTCGCCGGCGGGTGCGCCCGCGCCATTGTTGCAGATTTCGCCCAACCCAAGCTCGATATCGCCAGCGGCTATCAAGGCGTGATCCCGGTCAACATCCGCGACAAGAACCTGGCGGCGGAGGTAAAGCGCCTGACCGATGGCTGGGGCGCCGATGTCGTTTTCGAATGTTCGGGCTCGTCCAAGGCATGGGAGACCCTGCTCGATCTGCCGCGGCCCGGCGGCGCGGTGGTGGTGGTCGGCCTGCCGGTGGCGCCTGTGACGCTCGACATTGCCACCGCCTCGACCAAGGAAGTCCGCATCGAGACTGTGTTCCGATATGCCCACCAATATGAGCGGGCAATCGCGCTGATGGGGTCGGGTCGGGTTGACCTAAAGCCACTCATTTCGGCGACCTTCCCCTTCGAAGATTCCATCACCGTTTTCGACCGCGCAGTCGAAGCCCGGCCCGCGGACGTAAAGCTTCAGATCCTGTTGCCGGATTAAGGGGAGTTCCAAAAGCCCCCGGGCTGTCCTCCCGATCTCCTCGATGCGTTGCGTAGCTTTCCTTGGGCTGCCAAAATTGGCGGCGGCCCTGGGCGCTTTTGAGGCTGGTGCACGGCATTTACCGGCGGCGTTTCCTCCAAAAACAACTCCATAGCCGGCGATGACGGCATCCTCTGGGACCACGAGCAAATCCCTTGAGCGCGGACGGAACCGACTTGACAAATCGGCGGCCGTCCGACACGTTCTTAACAAAAGGCACAACAAACTTACAAAAGTTCAAGTTGGCACAATCTGGCCGATAGGGAGAAGGCCGATGCGTCTCTGTGACCGAGCGGAGATTTGCACGTGAGCAGCGCTATCCTCACGCGGCCGACTTCCAGGTGGGCCCTGCCCCGGTTCATGACGGCCGAGCATCCTTTCCCCTGGCTCGCGCCGATCACGGTGATGCTTCTTGTTTTCGGCATCTATCCCCTCGCCTATTCAGTCTGGCTGTCGTTTCACAAACGCAATGTCGTTTCCCGGCAACTTGACTTCGCCGGGCTCCACCAATGGACGCGCGCATTCTCGGATGCGCGTATGTGGCATTCGCTGGAAACCACGCTGATCTACACCTTCGTCGCGCTTGCGGTTCAGCTTGCGCTCGGCATCCTCATTGCCCTTCTGCTTGACACCGATCGCAAAGGTTACGGCGTGCTGCGGGCGCTGATGACACTGCCGCTGGTGGTGCCGCCTGCGGTGACCGGAATGATGTTCCTGCTGATGCAGGACGGCTCTTTCGGCGTCCTGTCGTTCTACCTCTATGCGCTCGACCTGATCTCGCCGGCACAGCCGATCCTGACGCAGCCCGGAACCGCATTGGCGGCGATCCTGCTGGCAGACATATGGCAATGGACGCCGTTCATGGTGCTCATCATCCTGGCAGGGCTCAGGGCGCTGCCGAAGGAACCTTTCGAAGCCGCCGCGATCGACGGCGCCAACGGCATCCAGACGTTCTTGCGCCTCACATTGCCCATGCTGCGCAAGGTGATAGCGGTCGCGGTGCTGATCCGCGGCGTCGATCTCTTTCGCATCTACGACTACGTTTACATCATCACCGCCGGCGGGCCAGGCACGGCCACCGAGACGCTTTCGTTCTACGCTGGCCGTATCTACTTCACCGGCGACTTCCCATATGCCGCGACCCTGTCGCTGATCGTGCTCGTCGTCTTGATCGTCGTGTCGAACCTCTTCGTCAGGCTGTTCAAGGTGAGGTTCTGATGGAGTCGTCGCGCGCCCAAACGATCGCCCGTGACGTGCTCGCCGTCCTGGTGGTGGCGATCTTCATGTTCCCGATCGCGTGGTGGGCTCTGTCGTCCATCAAACCCTATTCGGCGATCTTCGACCGCAGCGGACCGGTTTACACGGGTTTCACGCCGACGCCGGACAATTACCGTGTGACCTTGCTTGGCGTTTCGCGCGTCGACATCGGCATGGAACAGGGCGGCGAGGCGGCCGGGGTGATCAAGGGTGGCGCGAGCTCCTACGATTCCCGTCAGTCGTTGCTCGATAGCGCCATCATAGCCGTCGGATCGACGGCGCTGACGCTGCTGCTGGCCACTCTGGCCGCCTATTGCCTGTCGCGAATGCAGTTCAGTGGTCAGCAGTCTTTCCTGTTCTGGATTCTCTCGCAGCGCTTCATGCCGCCAATCGCGATCGTCATTCCGGTCGTTTTCATGTTCCGGGACCTCGGCTTGCGCGATACCTATACGGGGCTCATCCTCGTTCACAGTTTGATTAACCTGCCGCTGGCGGTTTTGCTTTTGAAGTCGTTCTTCGACGATGTTCCGCGCGAGGTTGATGAGGCGGCGCTGATTGACGGCGCGACGCGCTGGCAGACGTTCCGACGCGTGGTCCTTCCGATGGTCAAGGGCGGCATCGCTGCGACGGCCGTGCTGTGTTTCATCTTTTCGTGGACCGAGTTCCTGCTCTCACTGTTCCTGACAACGTCGATCCGCACCGTGCCGGTGAAGATCTCGACCTTTGTCACCTCGACCGCGACCGAGTGGGGCTACATCACAGCGCTGGGCACGTCCGCGATCATACCCAGCTTCATCTTCATCCTGCTGGTTCAACGGCATCTGGTCCGCGGCCTCACCCTTGGGTCCCTGAAGGAGTGAGGCGCAGACGAGAAGAACGACGACAAAAACGCAATGGAGGAACGATCATGAGCTTCAGTGAACACGACAAGAAGACATTCGTCGCCGATACCTGCAACGATTTTACGGCGCGCCGAATAACCAAACGCGACTTCATGAGGAAGATGGCGCTCGCCGGTGCCGGCTTTTCTGCCTTCGGATCGGCCATGCTAGGTGGCGGCCGCACCAATCGGGGGATGCTGGGGCTCGGGGTTGAGGAAGCCCGCGCCCAGGACGCCGACATGCTGAAGTGGCTGGCTGATGTCGGCAAGCCATATGCCGGCACCAAAATCCGCTACACTTCGGAAGCGACGCCGCCAACGATCGTTGCCAACCAGCTTGTCGCGGGTGAATTCACCAAGGCAACCGGCATTGAGGTGGAAGTCGAGATCGTGCCGCTGGAGCAGGTTCTCGCCAAGGCGACGCAAGACGTACAGGGCCAACTTGGCACCTACGACGTCTACTATCTCGACCAGTCCTGGATGGCCACATTTGCCCAGGATGTCGTCGATCCGCGCGAGTATTATGACCAGAACAAAGAACTGGCGATGCCCAACTTCGACTGGGACGATTTCTCCAAGCCGCTGGTCGACGGCATTGCCATGTACAACGGCAAACAGTGCGGAATTCCATTCGATATTCCGATCTTCATCCTGATGTACCGCAAGGATCTATTCGACAAACACAACATTGCGCTGCCGACAGACCTCGACGCCTACCTCAAGGCCGTGCAGGCGCTCACTGAGGCAGAAAAAAGCAACGGCATCTTCGGCACCGCGTGCCAGGCGAAGTCCGGCCACTATTCGCTGGAATGCGACTGGACTTTCGCATTGTGGGGCCATGGCGGTTCGATCTTCAACAAGGACAAGAAGTTTGTCGGCAATGACGAACGCGGCGTGGCCGGGCTGCAATTCTATCAGGAGCTGGTCAAGAACTCGCCGCCTTCCGCGACGACGTGGACCTGGGACGGTCAGGGCCAGGCGCTGACACAAGGTCAGGCCGCGATGGCAATTACCTGGGGCGAGGATTTCCCCGGCTTTGACGCCAAGGATTCCAAGGTCAAGGGCCTATTCGAGGCCCTGCCCGCGCCAAAGGAGGTTCCTGGCCGTCGCGCCGCCGCCGATTGCGGCTTCAACGAAATCCCGGCCGTCGGCCACCAGGGCGGCTCGACGATCTCGCTGTCGCAATATTCCAAGAACAAGGAAGCAGCATGGCTGTTTATGCAGTGGGTCTGCTCGAAGGATGTCATGGCGCGGGTATCGACGCTCGGCGGCGGCGCCTCGCCGATGCGCAATTCCTCTTTTACAGATCCTCGGGTCAAGGCGAAGGCCGTTGTCGGCCCTGGTACGACACGCCACTTCGACGCGATCAAATACACCATCGACAACCAGATGGGATCGGAGCCGGACATGCCGATCTGGGCGGATTTGTCGAACAACGACATTCCGGTTGAGCTCGGCAAATTGCTTACGGGCCAGGACTATGGTGGCGATGCCAAGGCATGCCTGGATGCCATTGCTGGCATTGTCGACGGCAAAGTCAAAGACGCCGGTCTTTAGCGGCTAGTCGGTGATTTGGGCGAAGGCGGCTTCGACCGCCCTCGCCCTTGGCAATGTGGCGGCAATGGTTCCGGATCTCGTCATCGGCATTGATTCCTCGACCTCGGCAACCAAGGCGATCGCCTGGGACCGCAACGGTCTGGCCGTGGCTGAAGGTCGTGCACCGCTTGCGATGTCGAGCCCGCGTTCGGGCTATTTCGAGCAGGATCCGGCCGAATGGTGGGCCTCGACGGTCACAGCGCTTCGTGCTGTCGCGGCAACAGTTTCGCCGGCACGCATTGCGGCCCTTGCGATTGCCAACCAACGCGAGAGCTTCGGCCTTTTCGACGAGCAGGGCCAGGCGGTCGGGCCCGCGACCCTCTGGCTCGACGAGCGCGCCCGTGGGAAAGCACGGCGCTTCGGCGAGAGCTTCGGCGCGGCACGCGTCCACGCAATATCCGGCAAGCCGCTGGACGTCATTCCTTGCCTTTACCGCATGATCTGGTTTCGCGAGGAAGAGCCCGAGATTTTTGCCCGCGTGGAGCGAATGGCCGAAGTCCATGGCTATCTGGTGTTTCGCTTGAGCGGCCGGTGGGTGACGTCCACCGCATCCGCCGACCCGATGGGCATACTCGATATGCGAGCTATGGATTGGTCGAACGAAATACTCGACGCAGCGGGCGTCGCCCGGCGAATGATGCTGGATCTGGCGCGGCCCGGCACCGTTCTGGGCCAACTGACTTCGGAAGCCGCCATGCTGACGGGCCTGCGGGAGGGCACGCCGATCGTCGCCGGCGGCGGCGACGGTCAATGCGCCGGCACGGGCGCGGGTGTGTTGCAGCCGCGATGCGCTTACATCAACCTCGGCACGGCTGTCGTCTCTGGCAGCTTCGGCATCGACTACGTCCATGATTTGGCCTTCCGCACAGAGACGGCGGTCGCCGATGACGGCTACATCTACGAGACGTGCCTTCGCGCCGGCACTTTTCTCGTCGACTGGATGGCGCGCGAAATGCTTGGCGTCGATCTGCATGGCGCAAGCGACGTGCTGGAGGCGCTCGAGGCCGAAGCCGCTGCCAGCCCGATCGGCGCAGGCGGCATAATGCTCCTACCCTACTGGCAGGGCGTCATGGACCCACACTGGGATAGTGCGGCCCGTGGTGTGATTGCCGGGCTTTCGGGCTCGAGCCACCGCGGCGACATCTATCGCGCCGTGCTGGAAGGCATAGCGCTGCATCAAGCCGCGACAAGTCAGCGGGCCGCTGCGGCTGCCGCCCAGACCATCGACCAGTTCATAGCGATCGGCGGAGGAGCGAAGTCCGACCTGTGGATGCAGATTCTGGCCGATGCACTCGATCGTCCCATAAAACGTTCGACGACCGTCGAAGCCTCTTCGCTTGGCGCGGCGATGGCGGCGGCAAAGGGCGTGGGCTGGTTTTCCACCATCGCCGAAGCGTCGACCGCAATGGCCAGCGAGCCGGCCAAAACCTTCGAACCGGACGCGAAACGGGCCGAGCTCTACGCCGAACTTCTTGCGATCCATGCCGATCTTTGGCCAACGCTTTCAGCCTGGAACCAGCGCCTCGCGGCCTTCATGGAGACCCATCATGGCTGAAACGACCAACTGGAACGCGTTGATCGAGGACGTTGTCGCAGGACGCTGGACAGATCCCAAGACAGGCGCGGCCGCGGTCCTGCCGTTCCAGACGATCGAATTGCTGGAGACGACGGAGGGCCGCGAGGCGGATCTCGTTGCGCCCCTGGCGCTAGGCAGCCGCATCGCCGTGGTGTCCGATGTCAACACCGTCGATGTGATGGGCAGGCGCGTCGCGAGGGCGCTGCGCGGCGTGGCCGACATCGATGAAATCGTGCTGCCTGACGGCCTCGACTGCGATGAGGCAACGATCCAGATGGTCAGGGAGAGGACGCGTCACGTCGACGGGGTCGTGGCCGTCGGATCCGGTGTCCTCAACGACAGCTGCAAACATGCAACCTTCCTCGATGAGCGGCCCTATGCCGTCTTCGGCACGGCCGCCTCGATGAATGGCTACGGCGCTTCGACAGCGTCGGTGACCTTGGCTTCAGGGCTCAAGATCTCGCTGCCTTCGCACGCGCCGAGGAGCATCTTCCTGGACCTTGGTGTGTCGGCTGCAGCACCGGCCTGGCTCAGCGCCGCCGGGCTTGGCGACAGCCTCTGCCGCCCCACCGCCCAGATCGACTGGTGGGCTTCGCATCGGCTGTTCGACACTTACTATTCTGAGGTGCCTTACCTGCTGCAGGCGGGCGACGAGGAGCCGATGCTGGCCCATGCGCCTGGCCTTGCCAGGCATGACATCACTGCCGTCGGGCATCTCCAGCGCGTCCTGACGCTGTGCTCGATGGGTGTGTGCTTCGCCGGCGTTTCCCATCCTGGGTCCATGGGAGAGCACCAGATTTCCCACTGGATCGACATGTTCGCGCAAGCCCATCATCCCGGCACCACGCACGGTCAGCAGGTCGGGGTTGCCTCGCTGGTCATGGCCCGTCTGCAAGCGCGGCTGCTGGACATGGAAGAGCCGCCGCAGGCAAAGCCAACCGTCATCGACGAGGCGGCGATGCTGGCCCGCTATGGCGCACAACTTGGACCACTTTGCATTGCCGAGATGAAGAAGACAGCACTCGACGCCAGCAACACGGAAAACTTCAACCGCAGGCTTGCGGAAATCTGGCCGGCGCTGCGCCAGGAGGTTCGGCCGATGGCAATGCCGATTGCCCGTATGGAGGCAGCGCTCAAGGCTGCGGGGGGGCCGGTCACCGGCGCGGAACTAGGCCTGCCGCGCGCGCTTTGGCACGATGCCATTCGCTATTCGCGAGAGATCCGCGGCCGATGGTCGTTTGTCAACCTGGCCGCCGATGCGGGGCTGCTGGAAGAGTTTCTGGAGAGCGAATGGTGAGAGCGCATCCGATCGCCAATGGCTCGCGTGGCGAAAATGAGATCCAACCGGCAAGGGCAATCGAAGGGTAGCAATTAATGGCGTCTGTCACCATCAGCAACATAAAGAAGGACTATGGCGCCCTCTCGATTATCGATGGACTCGATCTCTCGATCGAGGATGGCCAGTTCGTGGTTCTGTTGGGGCCGTCCGGCTGCGGCAAGTCCACGCTGTTGCGCATGATAGCCGGTCTCGAGCCCATCACGTCCGGTGAGATCGCCATAGGCGACAGGGTCGTCAACACACTCCACCCCAAAGACCGCAACATCGCGATGGTCTTCCAGAACTACGCGCTTTACGCGCACATGACCGTCTTCGACAACATGGCCTTTTCCATGCAGTTGAAGAGACGCCCAACCGAAGAAATCAAACAGAAGGTCGGATGGGCGGCATCGATCCTCAACCTGACTCCCTATCTGGAACGGTACCCTCGCCAGCTTTCGGGCGGCCAGCGGCAGCGCGTTGCCATGGGCCGCGCCATCGTGCGGGACCCAACTGTGTTTCTGTTCGACGAACCGCTGTCCAATCTCGATGCCAAGCTGCGCGTGCAGATGCGCACCGAAATCAAGGAACTCCACCAGCGGCTGAAGACCACCACCGTCTATGTCACGCATGACCAGATCGAGGCCATGACCATGGCCGATGTCATCGTCATCATGCGCGACGGCCACATCGAGCAGATCGGGCGCCCGCTCGATGTCTACGATCGCCCGGCGAACCTCTTCGTCGCCTCTTTCATCGGCTCGCCCGCAATGAACATGTTCCATGGCGAGGTGGCTTCCGAGCGCGACGCCTGGGTGGTGCGGACCGACGAGCTATCCCTCCCGCTCCCGCCAGGGGCTGCGGTCCGGCCTGGCCAAAAGGTGATCTACGGCATTCGCCCCGAACATCTTCGACCAGTGGCCGACGGGCGCGGGATCCCGGCAAGGATTACGGTTGTCGAGCCGACTGGCCCCGAAATCCACATCTTTGCCAGCATGGGCAACACCGCGATCTGCTCGGTGCTGCATGACCGCATGGAGCTCTCCCCTGGAGCTGTGATCCATCTGGAGCCGGCGCCTGAGCGAATCCACCTGTTCGACCAAGGTAGCGGCGAGCGGCTGGACAAGGGAAGAAGTTGAATGGCGCGGATCATCATCCTCGGCGCCGGCGTCATGGGCTCTGCCATGACGCTTCCGGCCGCTCACGCTGGTAACCGCATCACTCTTGTCGGGACCCATCTCGATGAGGAGATCGTCGGCTCGGTGGCCAGCACAAGTCATCACCCACGCCTCAACATCACTCTGCCTGATGTGGTAACCGCCTGTTCCTGGACCGAATTCGGGGCGGCGATGAATGATGGACCCGATCTGCTTGTACTCGGCGTCTCGTCGGCCGGCGTTCCTTGGGCGATCGACCGCATTGCAGAAAGCATCAAGTCGCCCGTGCCGATACTGATGATTACGAAAGGACTTGCAGCAAGCGACGAAGGCATCGAAATCCTGCCACATCTGCTTGCTCGCGAGATCGAGCAACGCACTGGCTTGTCTGTCCCGGTGATGGCCGTCGGCGGACCGTGCATTGCTGGCGAACTGGCCGCACAGCGCGATACCTCCGTGATCGTGACCGGGCACGAGCCCGACCAGGTGGCCGCGGCGTCCCGCATTCTGCGCGCGCCTTTCTATCATGCGCGATCGTCATCCGATCTCGTCGGTGTCGAGATCTGCGCCGCTTTCAAGAATTTCTACACACTCGCCGTTGGGGCTCCGGTTGGACTGCTTGAGCGCGACGGCAAGGCGCCCAATGGCGCGCTCATGCACAATCTTGCCTCGTCGTTATTCTCGCAGTCCCTCGCCGAGATGGCGCTTCTGGTCGAAGCTCTGGGTGGAAAAATCGAAACGGTGCTGGGGCTGGCCGGCTCCGGCGATCTTTATGTGACCTGCCAGGCGGGCCGTAACGGTCGCATGGGGCGCCTGCTCGGCCGCGGCCTGCCCTATTCCGTGGCGAAGCGCGAACATATGAGTTCGGACACGGTCGAGGGCGCGCAACTGGCGCTGGACCTTGGTCCGACTTTGAAGAATATGATGGGCCGGGGTGTACTTCCCCACGATCGCCTGCCGCTGACGAGGGCCATCATCGACGCGATTTGCCATGATGCTCCGCTGGTTTTGTCCTTCGACCGCTATCATCGAGGCTAGCGGAGCCGGGGAAACTCGATTGATGCCTCATATCGATGAGCACATGGCTTCGCCGAGCCCGCTCTGGACCCGCTGCCGCGGAGTGGACAGGATGATCTGATGGAGAAACCCGCACCAAAGAAACGCGACGGCCGCCAAGCCGTAACGAGTTCCGTCACGGCCGATCGCGAGGAAGGGCTGCTCGTGCGCGCCGCCTGGCTTGCTTATGTCGGTGACCTGACGCAAGCGCAAATCGCCAAGTCTCTTGGCCTGACACGCCTTCGCGTCAACCGGATGCTGGCGCATGCCCGTCAGCGGGGGATCGTTCAGATTCGCATCAATTCCAAGGTGGCGAACTGCATCGAGCTGGAGAACCGGCTGCGGGACGCCTATGGTGTCTCCGACCCAATCGTGGTTCCGACACCGCCCGATCCTGCCCTGGTGCCACAGGTCGTTGCAGCTGCTGCCGGTGAAGCCCTGTCGCTTAGAATCCGTGACGGGATATCGGTGGGCGTGGGATGGGGACGGACGCTCCAGCTTAGTCTGCGGTCAGTGACCGTGCGCCCGGTCAAAGGGATGTCGGTCGTTTCCCTGCTTGGCGGGCTCACGCGTGGATCGGCGATCAACATCTATGAAATCGCCTCGCGGCTCGCGGCGCTTTTCGATGCGGAATGCTTCTACATCGCGGCACCGGTGTTCACAGACACGGAGGCCACGCGCGATCTGCTTATGCGCCAGTCCATTCTGGAAGACGCCTTCACCCATGCCCGCGACGTTGACGCCGCTTTCGTTTCGGTGGGCGCGGTGCACAAGGACGCCACCATCTTTCGGATCGGACTGGTAGGAGACGATGATCTCAGATCACTCCGCGAAGCCGGAGCGGTCGGCGATATTTGCGGCCACTGGATCGGCGCGGACGGACAACTCGTCGATCACCCGCTAAACAGTCGCGTCATCGGCCTCGCCCCCCAACATCTGCGCGATGTCGACACTGTGATCCTGCCCTCCGGCGGCCTCGACAAGGTTCCGGTGCTGCGCGCGGTGTTGCGTCTGGGACTCGTGGATGTGCTGATCACCGACGAGAAAACCGCTGAGGCGATCCTTGCGGAAAAGCCGTAGCCAGACTGATCTTTACCAGCAGAGTGGCCCGCGAATGATCGTTTCTTCACGTCACAGAACCTCGTGGATTTCCTCGATCGAAGTCTCGCCGATCCGCTTGTCGAGAACGATCTCTCCACGCGCCATGGCAACGACCCGGTCACAGCATTCGAAAACATGATGCATGTTGTGGCTGATGAAGACGCTCGTGATGTTCTGGGCCTTGAGGGCGCGAACGAAGCCGATCACCTTTCGCGTCTCCTTCACCGAGAGATGATTGGTCGGCTCGTCGAGAATCATGACTTTCGACTTGAAGTGCATGGCCCGGGCGATCGCCACGCCTTGGCGCTGGCCGCCCGACAGTTCGCCGACCAGCGCGTCGGGCGACCTCAGATGCAGATCGACGTCGGCGATCGCCTTGACGCTTTCGTCACGCATGCGCTTCTGGTCCAGGATGCCGATGCCGAAAACCGAGCCCTTCACCGGCTCGCGTCCGATGAAAACGTTGCGGGCGATGGTCATGGTCGGGACCATCGAATTGTACTGGTAGATCGTCTCGATGCCGCGATCCATCGCGTCGCGCGGGTTCGAGAATCGGACCGGTTCACCTTCGATCCTGATCTCGCCGCCATCGGGCTTTTGGGTGCCTGACAGGATGTTGATCAGCGTCGATTTGCCGGCGCCGTTGTCGCCCACGAGGCCCAGTGCCTCATCGGGGTAGATGTCCAGCGTGACGTTCTTCAAGGCGTGGACGCCGGAATACCATTTCTGGAGTCCCTTGATCGCAATGATGGGTGCCGCCATGATCAGGTCTCCACCTTCATTGCCCTGCCCCGCTTTCGAAGCCAGGCATTCATAACGACCGCGAAGATAGTCAGGAAGCCGATTGCCATCTTGAACCAGTTGGCGTCAACCTGGCTCAGCACCAGACCATTGTCGATAACGCGGATCAGGGCAGCCCCGATGATGCCGCCGAAGATGGTGCCGATGCCGCCAGCCAGCGAGGCGCCACCGATGACAGCAGCTGATACGGCCTGCAACTCCAGCCCCTCGCCGATCGAGGGCAAGGGCGCGCCGAGCCGCATCACCTGAATGGTGCCGGCAAAGCCGGCGAGCACCGAACAGATCATGAAGCAGGCGACCTTCACCCGGGCCGTCGGGATGCCCATCGACTGCGCGGCGGGCAGAAAGCCGCCGGTGGCGCGCACCCAGTTGCCGAAATTCGTGCGCGACAGGAGCACCGTCACCAGGATTGCGACGGCGACAAACCAGAAGAACGACATGCGAAAGAGGTCGCCCGGCCCCACATAGATCGTAAACAGCCATTTGGGCAGAGCGTTGGCTGGGATAACAGGAGGGAAGCCACCCGAGATTACCACCGTCAGCGAACGCGCGATGAACAGCATGCCAAGCGTGGTGATGAAGCTTGGTATCGCGAAACGAATCGTTATGAACCCGTTGAAGAAGCCGATCAGGGCGGCGATCGCGAGGCCGGCGGCAAAGGCCGGCGCGAATGGCACGCCGGCCGCCAGCATCACCGCCATGGTCATCGGGGTCAGTGCAAAGACCGAGCCCACGGAAAGATCAAACTCGCCGCATATCATCAGCAGGGTCACGCCGATCGCGACCAACCCCATTTCAGGCAGCAGTCCAAGCATTCCGCGCACGTTCTGTGTGTTCAGAAATACGCCGTTCGAGCGAATCTGAAAGACGAGGAGGAGGAGGAGCAGGAACACGACCGCCGCAAGCTCCGGCTTCTCCAGATAAATCTTCATCAAGCGCTTCATCATTCGCTCCGGCTTGTGATTGTTTGCGCTGGCTTGTCGCATCGGCAAGGGGGATGGCGGCAGTCTGTCTTCTACCGCCTTTGACGGGGAGATGCCGTTGGAAGATGGGACAGAGCCAACGCCCAAGGCCGTGCTGCCTTGCCCTCCCCCTTGCCCTCTCCGCGTAAACAACGAGGAGAGGACGCCGGCTTGGCGCCTACCGCACGCCTTGCGCGGCCAGTTCCTTGAGCTTCGGCACGTCTTCCTTGACGATGATGCCCTTACCGGTGTCGATGTCTGCTGGCAGCAGACCGACGTTCTTGGCGAGATAGGCTTCCATCACCGGCATGAAGCCCTGCATGTAGGGCTGCTGGTCGACCTGGACCTGGATATAACCCGCTTCCATCTGTTGCAGGACTTCCGAGACGATGTCGAAGCCGCCCATCAGCACCTTGCCCGGCTCGATGCCGCGATCGACCAGGACCTGGGCCACGTAGGCATGCCAAAGGCCGGTGTCGAAATACACCGTGGTGTCCGGGTGGGCAGACAGATAGGCGCCAACACGATCGGCGACAACAGCGCCATCTGTGCCGGTGTCGAGCCGTTCAATGACCACTTCGCGTCCGGCATTCGCGGCCTTGTATTCCTCAAGGAACTTCATGACGCCGGCAGCACGCTGTTCCGACCAGTTCTGACCGGGCGCGGAAACGCCGACGAGCGCCCTGATCTTGCCTTCCTTGGGGAAGAACTCGGACATCTTCTTGCCGAGTTCGTAGCCGGCGGGAATGAAGCCCTGGCCGATGAAAGCCTGGCGGGCATTGCCGGCTGCACCCTCGGTGTCGTCGACGTTGGACGCGATGACCGTGACGCCGGCAGCGCGGGCGTCGGCGATGATCTGGTCGAAGGCATTGTTGTCGACGATCGAGGTGATCAGCGCGTCCGGTTTTGCCGCGAGTGCCGCCTGCATGTTGGCCGATTGTTGCTCGATCGAGCCTTCGGTCTGCGTGAAGACCATCTGGCAATTGGCCTGGATCTTGGCGCAGGCGTCGTCAAACCCCTTCTTCACCGCCTGCCAGAACGGGTTCGAGGCCGACGAATGATGCGTGAAGACGATGTTCATCGGCTCCTGCGCTCGTGAGCCGATTGCCGAGCCTCCAGCCAGTACTGCTCCCAAGGCTGCCGAGATAAGTAGCTTCTTCATGGTTCTCCTCCTCCGTAGATAGCTGCTTCAGGTTCATTTTCAGAGAGTCGATGCGTCGGTCACCCGTCGAAGCGCCGTGAATGCGCGATCGATTTCCGGGTTCAGTTCCATGCCGAGGCCCGGTCCGGGAGGCACGGTGATCATGCCGTTCTTCACCTCCGGCAAAGCGGTCACAAGGTCGCGGTACCAGGTCTTGTAAAAGGCCCTGACACTCTCCTGGACAAGCGCGTTCGGCGCATTCAGCGACAGGTGGGTCGATGCGCCGAGCACCACTGGACCGGTGCAGTCGTGTGGCGCGACCGGCAGGTGCCATGCTTCAGCCATGGCAGCGATCTTGCGCGCTTCCGAGAGCCCGCCGCACCAGCTGACATCGAGCATAATGACACCGGCCGCTCCGGTTTCGAGAAGGTCGCGGAAGGCCCAGCGGGAACCGAGCGTCTCCGAAGCCGATATCGGCGCCAGCGAAGCCTCGGCATAGCGTTTCAGGCTGGACAGGCTGTCCATCCTGATCGGATCTTCGTGCCAGAAGGTCTTGTAGGGGGCAAGCTCGCGAGCGATCTGCATGGCCGGCAGCAGCTGCCACATTGAATGGAATTCAACCATGATGTCCATCTTGTCGCCGACCGCATTGCGGATTTTCTCGAATGGCGCCAGCGCGGAATTCAAATCGGGTTGCGATATATACTGGCCGCGTGTTTTCTCGGCGGCCATGTCGAAGGGCCAGATCTTCATGGCCGTGATGCCTTCCTCCAACAACGAATGCGCCAGTTCGTCGGCGCGGTGAAGGAAGCCGTTCAGATCATCGTAGCCGTCGCCGGCCTTATTGAGCCCGTAATTGGCCGTCGTCTGGCCGGTGGCCTTCTTGATGTATTCGGTTCCGGCACAGGTGTTGTAGGTCCTGATCTCGTGCCGCGTGAAACCGCCGAGGAGCTGTGCGATCGGCTGACCCGTCGCCTTTCCGAACAGATCCCAAAGCGCGATATCGAAAGCCGAGTTGCCCCTGACTTCCGCGCCCGTCGATCTGAAACCGAGATAGCCGACGAGGTCAGCGGCAAGCAGGTCGATCTGCAAGGGGTCGCGCCCGATCACGCACGGAGCGACGTATTCGTGCAGATAGGTCTCGACGGTTTCAGCCATGAAGAAGGTCTCGCCCAGTCCGACGAGGCCCTCGTCCGTGTGAACCAGAACCCAGAGAAGGTTGGGCCGCTCCTTGAGCCGCAGCGTTTCCAGTTTCGTGATCTTCATTGCGCCCCTGCTCCTCAGGCGATGCCGGCCGCCAGCAGGGCCTTGACGCTCTCGTCAAAATGCCTCGCCATCAGGTCACGCGCCGACTGGGGATCACCGGTCTCGATTGCTTCGGCGAGGTCGATATGGATCTGGATCATCTCCAACTGCTCGGCATCCGAAGGGCGGGTCCGCCAGCCGATCGGCCAGGTCTGGCGCGATACGCGCTCGAACGCGCCGACGATGAGGCTGAAAACCGGATTCTTTGCAGCCTTGGCGATTTCGAGGTGAAAGGCGAGATCATGCTCCATGACCTGTTCCGGTAGCTGGAAATTCTCGCGCATGGCGAGCGCGTGGGTGCTGATCCTTTCCACTTCGTCGGCTGTTCTGCGCAAGGCCGCCAGCATGGCGGTGCGGGTCTCAATCGTGCGGCGCACGTCGTAGATTTGCTGCACCGTGATCTGCTCGGTGTGGACGCCATGCTCGATCACCAGTGACATGGCGCCATAATCCAGCTCGGCGACGGTAGCCCGTCTGCCTGCCCTCAGGTCGATAAGCCGCATGGCGGCGAGCGAGCTGAAGGCCTCGCGAACCACGGTGCGCGAGACGCTCAATTGCCTCGAAAGGGCGGCCTCGCTGGGCAGCCGGTCGCCGGGCCCGAGCTCATGCGCGCGGATATGGCGCGTGATCTCGCCGATCGTATTGCTGACCAGGCTCGCTGCGTCGGAATGTTTTGCGGATACCGCCGTGCTCACGCAATCTCCAGTTCAGGAGGGGCAAACCTGTATGGCAGGTTTTCCAGATGTGTTGATAGTACCTAGGAAAGCTGTATGTCAAGCTCGAGTCATCGCAGGGAGACCGTCGGCGTCATCGCCGGAAGACCGATGACCAGAGGCTTGCATGACCGATGCTCTTGACGCGACCGATGCCGGTCGGCCGGGCGCGGGATTCCTCAGGCGATCATCTCGCTTGGGTAGGCTGGACATTCTCGTGGTGAACACCGGCGGGCGGCCGACCATGCCGTCCGAAAATATCTCGGCGCACGATTCACTGATATTTCGATCGACGCACCCCATATGGGTGGACAAAGCGTCACTTGAGGATTTGCCTATGCTGATTTCGCGTTGGGGACGATTTGCAGTTTTGTTTGCGGGGTTGTTCCTGGCATTTTCCACGGTCGCTGTGGATCACGCCGATGCGCGTCGTGGTGGCAGCTTCGGCAGTCGCGGCATGCGCACTTTCCAGCCGGTCCCGCCGACCAGAGTTGCGCCGCAACCGGCCGCACCGGTCGAGCGCTCGATGACGCCGAATGCGGCAACGAACAATGCGGCTCGTCAGCCGCAGGCATTCCAGCGTCCAGGCTTCTTCAACGGCCTCGGCGGGTCGATGATGCGGGGGCTGCTTCTTGGCGGTTTGATCGGCGTTCTTCTGGGCCATGGGTTCGGCGGCTTGGCCGGCATGTTGGGTCTTTTACTCCAAGTACTGGTGATCGGCGGCGCGATCATGCTGGCGATCCGCTTTTTCCGCTCGCAGGCGGCGCAAAGCCCGGCGCCCGCTATGGCCGGTGCCTCCCGGGGTACGGGGACCTTTGGGCGAAGCGCAGCAGCCCGGCCTGAGCCGAGCAACGCCACAGCGTTCCCCGTTCCAGGTATTGGATCAGGATATGGCGGAACGAGCCAAGACAATGCTTCCGATGAGATCACGCTCACCCAAGCCGATCTCGACACGTTCCAACAGCGGCTGACGGAAGTTCAGGAAGCATTCGGGCGCGAGGATCATGCTGCCTTGCGCCGGCTGGTGACGCCAGAAATGGTTTCCTATCTGTCCGAGGAACTTGCCAATAACGCCAAAAAGGGCGTCAGGAATGATGTTTCGGACGTCAGCCTGCTGGAGGCCGATATTGCTGAAAACTGGCGGGAGGGTGACCGCGACTACGCGACGGCTGCTTTGCGCTATGAATCCCGTGACGTGACCCGCGATCGCACCAGCGGCAAGATCGTTGAGGGCCAGGCCGATCGGCCAACGGAGACAACCGAACTGTGGACCTTCATGCGCCAGGCCGGCGATGAGTGGAAACTCGCCGCAATACAGCAGCCTGGCTGATGTGCTTGCCTGATTGAATGTTTGCAAGGAGACTGGTTCAGTCTGCCATCTGCGCGCTTGAAAGGCCTGTCAGCCGAGGTGAAGCCCGCCCTATCGGCCCAGGGGCAGCTTCGAAGTCGTAATCAGTTCGGCCTCGTCCATCACTCCGGCCATGTAATTTGCAATGATGCGCGACGCGAGCGCTTCATGCTCGGATTGACAGTCACCCTTGAGCCCGTCGAATACCCGGCCCAGAAGCGCCAGCTCGGATGGATTAAAAATACCAGCAGTCTGGGCTTTTCGATGGATCGGCATGGCCAATTCTCCGTCTCGGATGTTCTCAGCCGAACGATAGAACCGCCCCTCCAAGATTTGCATTAAAGTTTGCTAAGATCATGCTGGATAGCCACAGAAAAACGCCCGTCACGTGGAACAAGGGTATTGCGAGGCGCCGCGGATGCCAGCGCCGCATTGTGGGCGTACCTCGGTCGAACAGGTGAGAGGCGCTTGGAGAGTGGGACGCGAGCCAATAAGCCTCCGATGCGTTTGGCTAAGGTCACGGCGAGCACCCACGGTTGGCAACATTGTTCAATCCGTTACGGACTGATGCGGTAGCTCGGCAGGGCGCGTCGCCGCCTCTCCGGGCTGGTCAGTCAATCGATTCTTCAGCACATCAATGAGGCTGACGGTGATGGCGATCACCGCGGGGCCGAGGACAAGGCCGGATGCGCCGAACAGGACGATGCCACCGACCGAGCCGATAAAGGCTACCACCGTGTGGAGGCGCAACCTGTTCCCGACAAGCATCGGATAGAGCAGATTGTCGATGCCACCGACAATGACGCCGCCCCAGACGGTCAATATCGCCGCGCTGGCCCAAGCTCCCGCCACTGCGAGATAGACTGCCGCGGGCACCCAGATCACAAATGCCCCGAGCACAGGCACGATGGCAAGAAGTCCCATGACAAGGCCCCAAAAGACCGGCGTGGGCAGACCGAGCCACCAGAACATCAGGCCACCAAGTGTTCCTTGGACGGCGGCAACGAACACGGTGCCGAGCAGTGTCGCATGAACGGTCTCCGCAAAGCGGGACAAGACGTGTGCTGTCTCGGGAGCGCGCAGGGGCGAAAGGCCCGCGACGGCTTGCAGGCCCTGTTGGCGATCCCGCAGAAAATAGAACAGAAGATAAAATGTCAGACCGAACATCGCGACCTGATAGATGGAGCCGCGCAACAGCGATGTGCTTTGTCCCGTCAGCCATTGTACGAATGCTGCGACCGAACCGGCCGGATCGAATTGGTTCTCAATCCATTGGGCAATGGTCGAAAGCGTTGGATAGTCAGACATGAAACCGTCTGCGTCCCAACCACGGACGACCTCCTCCAGATAATTGGCTCCGTTTACCGCCTCGCGAACGAGCTGTTGGGCGACGAGTACCAGCGGCAGGCCGACGGCAATCGCAGCAACGCTTACAGATATCAATGCGGCCAGGTTTCGATTTCCGACCCGTCTCTCAACCCATCCATGAGCCGGAGACAGGATGATTGCCAGGACCAGCGCCCAGGTCAATGCCGGCAAAAAAGGCCACGCCAGCAGATAGCAGACATATACACCGATCGCCGCCGCTGTGAGGACGCCGAGCAATCTCAATTGTTTCACGTCCGGCATCTGTTTCAGATCAGGCACCTTTCGCTGTCTCGCAAGCCCAGCGAGCCTAATTGGTTTCTTGAAAAAAGGGCAGCGTCGGCTGCCGTGCGGTTACGGTGCAGGCAGGATGGCGAAATCGGAAGCGTAGGGTGCTTAGGGCAATTCAGGGATTTGCCGCCTATTCATCAGCAAACCGCTCGCTCAGGGCTTCAATGGCGGCTTTCAACGCGGGAAGTTCGTCAACGACCACACCCCAGATGATGAACATTGTCTGCCAGGCCGTGATATTCATGCCGCAGTACATTTCCGATCGTGCGCACCTGTCGCCCTGGGATGTCCGGCTGGAGGGCTTTGACTTCATCCGGCAAGGCCCGGCTGGCCTCGGAAATAATTTCGGTGCCGCGCTGCACAGCGTGCTTGAGAACCCAGTCGCCTTGATAGTCGGCCACGTTTTGCCTGCGACAGCGGCCTGAATCCCGTTGATGGCCTCGAGGATATCGTCCAAGGCGTGGCGGAATTCACGTGCCATTCAGAAGATGCGCACGGCCGATTGTTCGATTTGCGGCCGCAACCGGGGATGCAGGCCATCCCGCGTGGTTACGTCAACCGGGACGTGCAGTTCATCCTCCAGAAGGAGCTTAATGCCCACAAGATCGAAGGCATTGAAACGGCTCTTGGGATCATAATCGATGAAAAGGTCAAGATCGCTTCCTTGTCCGGCTTCATCTCGAACCGTTGACCCAAACAGGTAAAGCGCGGTCGCGCCCATGCGTCTCACGGCATCAGCTGTCCGCTGCAACCTGTTGATGGCATCCACTCTGTTCATGGCCTTAACTCATATCAGCGAGCACAACTTATCCACTTTTTCGCGCTTTCTGTGCCGGCTGCGCTTAGCACACTGCCTGCAATCCCCAACGAAGCAGCTGATGTCATTGTTCATCGTGTTCATCGCGACCTGAGCCAGCAAGATGGCCGCAGCCCGTAAAGGCCGTGCCTACCGTCGGGGCTGGACAGCGGCCGGCTCTGAACGGATCAGATCAGCTGCCAGCACTTACGGCGAGAACGGAAACATTGCCGTAGGCGCTCCCTTTCCCCGTGCTTGACCGGCGCCGGCGCATCTTCCTTTGTACCAGCGGATGCCGCTATGCTGCACCTCTTGCGAACAGCAGCACCCATAATCAATCGGCAAGCCAGAGCAGCTTCTTCAGTCAGAGATGCGGTTTGCGAAACGCCTGGGCCAGTCGGGCAGCCTTGCTCCAGCCGTTCAGCCGGCTGATCCGGTTTCATGAATCACTGCGTCAAGATCGATGTCTGTAACGGATTGCGCTGAAAGACGCCGATAGAAGACCGAAGCAGGCTCACGACCGGCCTCTCGGAGCTCGTAGTACTCGAGCGCGCGCTCGACCGCGTCCACAATGGTGCGATTTTGACGGCGAGCCAGGCGGCGCGCAAGATCACGCGCCTTGCCGCTACGGACTGAGAGCTGTGGATCGGCCATATCGGGTTCCTTCGCGGCATTACTTAGACCCACTTCCCTTACTAGCAAAGATGGGTGGTGTTGGCTTGCTGCCGCATGAGCGATTAACGCCACAGCTGACGAAAGGAGCCGCCCGTAATATTCGCACTCTTATTCGAAGGAATAGGTAAACCCTTGGGCTGAGGCGCCAACCGTCACCTTCGTCATCTTTTCGCCAGTGAGCGACCGGTTCAGCACGCCGCGGCTCAATTCCGGAAGAAGAGTGTTGGTCAGAATGGCGTCGATCATCCTGCCGCCGGATTCGATCTCCGTGCAGCGGGCCTTGACCAGATCCATGACACCATCGCCGATGACCAATTCCGCATCGTTGGTTGCGCGCAGCCGGCGAGCAATCTTGGCGAACTGGTGACGAGCGATCGCTTCAATCATCGAATCCGAAAGCGGGAAGTAAGGGATGGTCACCACCCGGCCGAGAAAGGCCGCAGGAAAGACCTTCAGCAACGGACTGCGCAACGCGGTGTCCAATTCGTCGAGCCCTGCCCGTTCCGCCCCGTTCCTTGTCCGGTCCATGATGACTTCGGAGCCGACATTCGACGTGAGAAGGATCAGCGTGTTCTTGAAATCGATCCGTCGGCCTTCACTGTCGTCCATCATCCCTTTATCAAAGACCTGGAAGAAGATTTCGTGCACGTCCGGATGCGCCTTCTCGACCTCGTCGAGCAGGATCACCGAGTAGGGCTTGCGTCGCACCGCCTCGGTGAGAATTCCGCCTTTGCCATAGCCGACATATCCGGGCGGCGCGCCCTTCAAGGTGGAGACCGTATGCGCCTCCTGGAATTCGGACATGTTGATCGAGATCAGGTTCTGCTCTCCGCCGTAGAGCGTTTCGGCCAGTGCCAAGGCGGTTTCGGTCTTGCCGACGCCCGAGGGACCGCAAAGCAGGAATACACCCACCGGCTTTTCCGGAGCGCCGAGACCGGCGCGGCTGGTCTGCACGCGCTTGGCGATCATCTCCATGGCGTGATCCTGTCCGACAACGCGCTCGGACAGAGTGGCCGCGAGCCGCAGCGCCTTCTCGGTCTGACTCGACAGCATCCGCCCCGTCGGGATGCCCGTCCAGTCCTGAACCACGGCCGCCACGGCGTTGCGATCGACCGATGGCAGGATCAGCGGTGTTTCGCCTTGCGCCTCGGCCAGTTCGCTCATCAGTTCGCGCAGCCGAGCGAGATCGGCAGCCGGATCGGGAGGCGGAGTACCATCTGCCGCCGGAACCTTCGTCCCGGCACTGGACTGTTCGGTCCCTGGCACCTCGACGCTCTCTGTCTCAGTGGCGGCCTCCTGCCCTTCCACAGCATCGAGCGGCACGCCGTCACCGCGCAGCCTGGCACGCAGTTCGAGTATCTCCGCCACCAGCGCCTTTTCGCGCTCCCAGCGCTGCTGCGCGGCTGCGAGCGTGCGTTCGGTCTCGGCAAGTCCGGCCTCGACCCGTGCCTGCCGCTCGGCCACTTCGATGCCGATTGCAGCCTCGCGGCCGATAATGCCGCGCTCGACCTCCAGCGCCTGGCGACGGCGCATAATGTCCTCGACCTCGGCCGGCGTGGCGTGCTGCGATACGGCGACACGCGCGCAGGCGGTGTCGAGAAGGCTGACCGCCTTGTCCGGCAGCTGCCGCGCCGGGATGTAGCGATGCGACAGGGCGACCGCCGCGTCGATCGCCTCATCCAATATCTGGACCTTGTGGTGCTGTTCGAGAACGCCAGCCACGCCGCGCAACATGAGGATGGCAACCGATTCCGAAGGCTCGTCGATCTTTATCACCTGGAAGCGGCGGGTCAGTGCCGGGTCTTTCTCGATGTGCTGCTTGTATTCCGCCCAGGTCGTTGCCGCTATCGTGCGAAGTTCACCGCGCGCCAGCGCCGGCTTGAGCAGATTGGCAGCGTCGCCGGTTCCGGCAGCACCACCGGCGCCTATCAGGGTATGGGCTTCGTCGATGAAGAGGATGACCGGCGCTTCAGAGGATTGAACTTCGTCGATTACGGCCTTCAGCCGTTTTTCGAATTCACCTTTTACGCTTGCGCCTGCCTGCATCAATCCGACGTCGAGCATGCGCACGCTCACTCCCTGCAGTGGAGGCGGCACATCGCCTTTGGCGATGCGCAGAGCAAAACCCTCCACGACTGCAGTCTTGCCGACGCCCGCCTCGCCGGTCAGGATCGGATTGTTCTGCCGCCGTCGCATCAATATGTCGACAATCTGCCTGATCTCCGGATCGCGGCCGACGACCGGGTCGATCTTTCCGTCGCGGGCGCGCTGGGTCAGGTCGGTGGCATATTTGGCCAGTGCCGAATCCCCGCTCGGAGCCCGCCGCGGCGCCTCTGTCGCGGTGACCGTTGGCGCAGCGCCGGCTTCGAGTGAGCCCTCCGTGACATCGGCGAAGCGCGCCACGACGGCGTCGGCGTCGATCTTGTCGAACTCGCCGCTGATCTTCGACAGCAGGCCTTCCAGCACCGGTGTCTTCAGGCAAGCAAGCAGAACATGTGCACTGCGGACCTCCTCCACGCCGAATTCCAGTGTTGCCAGATTCCAGGCCTCCTGGATGGCGTGGAAGATATGGTCGGAAAACTCTTCGATCGAGGTTGCGCCATAAGGCAGCTTGTCCACCGCACGCGTCATATCGGCCGTAAGTCGGCTCGCATCCAGTCCCGCATCGGCGATCATCATTTGCACATCCGAGCGGTCGGAGAGCACCAGCTGCTCGATGAAGTGGACGAGTTCGACGTAAGGATTGCCGCGCAGCTTGGCACTGTCGGCCGCTGCCTTGAAGGCGCGCAACCCTAGAGGATTGAGCTTGCCGACCAGTTCCTTGCGCTTGAAACTCTGCGATGACCGGCGCTGTTCCATCGAACGTGCTCCTGCATTCTGCAAGTGGATAACCTGCCACATAAGCAGCCGCTTGACAAAGTGCGGGATGAACAAAGGTTTCAATGCCCGATTATGTGGGCTCCCATCATTGGTGGAAGATCCTGCATCGCCGGCCGCAAACAACGCGGGTCCTGACATCCCAGCACGACGCATTCCTGGTCCAGGGCTCGCCAATCACGCCCCCGGATTCCACAATCAAGACAAGGCTGCATTAGCTTTTGTTAATTTTTTCCGCACTCGCTGAATTGTGGAAAAGCGCAACCGTGTGATAACGTAGGGGCAGGTCGGCCTCAGGGCCGGTGACTGGGGGATCGGTGTGATCGACGTCGCACTCTGGCTTGCTCCGCTCGACGGTGAAAATCCGTCGGGAGAGGATTTGCGTAACGATCCGGCGTTTCACGAACTGGAGCGCCTGACGGAGCCCCAGGTCAAGGTTGTCCATGACGGCAACAACAGGCCGGTCTCGCAAAGCACCATTCCCGTCGACTGGCCAGCAGTGCTCACCAAGGCCGAGGAATTGCGCGCGCGTGGCCGCGACCTGCGCCTGATTGTAATTGTCACACGCGCACTGGCCCACGAGCAGGGACTGGCCGGCTTGGCGCAGGGTCTGACGCTTATTGGGCGGACATTCGACCAGCATTGGGAAAGCATGCACCCGGCGCTGCGGCCCAACACGTCGCCTCGCCAGGCCGCCTTGCGTCGCATCAACGCGCTGCTCGACCTTCAAAACGGTCAGGACGGGCTGCTGGCCAACCTGCGGCAAATGACTTTCTTTGCGCCACGCTCGATCGGGCCGATCAGCGGACGGGACCTGGAACACGCTGCGCTCGACGACCGCGTTATGCTGCAAGAAGCAGCGTCAGGATTGAATGCGGCCGAAAAGGCAGCGCTTGTCAGTGCGCACGGACAACTGTTGAACCGGGTTCGTGCCGGGTGCGCGGCACAGGCGGATCAAGCCAATGAGGAAATGCAGTCGCTCATCGCCGATGCGCGCGCGGCGGTCGCGGCACTGGAAGCGGTCGAGACAGCCCTCAACGCTCGCCTTGAAGGCAGCGGCGGGACCACCATTCCGGAATTAAAACGGTTCCTGCAGCGTTTGCTGACAACCCTCGAGCGCAACTCGGCTGCCGGCGCGATGGCGAATGGCTCGGCAAAGCCGTCCCCTTCGCCTGCAGAACCGGTAATGCCTGCCCGAAACGGTCATGGAGCCGATACAATGGCAAGTGTGGCTAGCTACGCGGACTCGAGCACCGGACTCCCCGACCGGATTTCTTCGCGCGACGACGTGGTGAAATGCCTGGACCTCGTCGTCGCCTTTTATGACCGCACCGAACCATCGAGCCCGATCCCCCACCTCGCCCGCCGTGTTCGCCGGATGGTGCATATGGATTTTGTTGAACTGATGGAAGATCTCGCCCCGTCGGGACTGAAGGAGTTCCGGCTTCTTGCCGGCGTTCCCGATGCCAAGAAGACGGCTCAGAAGGATGAAAGGTAGCAAGCAATGCCAGCCGAAAGCAAAGCCAAGGTCATCGAACGAAATCGCGCGCCGCGGGTGCAGATCGCCTATGACGTGGAAACCTACGGCAGTCCAACGACCATCGAGCTGCCGTTTGTCATGGCCGTCATGGCCGACCTTTCGGGGGCTTCGCAGACGAAGGAAGCGGCGAAGTCGGTGCTGGACCGCTCCTTTGTCGAGACCGATGCGAACCGGTTTCCGCGTTTCATGGAGGCACTTGGACCACGCGTCAAAGCCCGCGTGAAGAATACGCTGCCCCAGGCTGAAGGCGCCGAGCGGGACGAGGAACTGGCGCTCGATCTTACCTTCACCAAGATGGGCGATTTTGCGCCGGACAAGATTGCCGAGCAAGTGCCCCAATTGGCCGAAATCCTCAAGATGCGCCGCCAACTCGAGGAACTTCTCGGATTCATGGACGGGCGCGTCGACGCCGAAAAGCGCATTGCGCAACTGCTGAACAATCAACCGCTTCTTGGCCAGATCGCCAGCCAGGCACTGGCGGACGACAAGGCAGGGGAATGACCATGGCCGAACAGCAAAAAACCGCCGCCGTCGCCGAGGCGGAAACCATCGATCTTGGAGAATTCAGCGGGCTCCTCGAGAAGGATTTCAAGGTCAAGAAGGACGACAGTGAAAAGCTGCAGCAATTGGTGCGCAATCTCGCACTTGCAGCGCAGACGCGTTCCGATACCACGACCATCTCGTCGAATGCGATCAAGTCGATCAAGTCGCTGATCGCCGGGATCGACAAGATGCTTTCCGAACAAGTCAACGAGATCCTGCACGCGCCGGAAGTGCGCGAAATGGAGGGAACATGGCGTGGCCTGTGGTATCTCGTCAACAATACCGAGACGGATCAGAAGCTGAAGATCCGGGTGATGAACATTTCCAAGGAGCAGCTGGCCGACACGCTTGAGGATTATGAGGGCCAGATGTGGGATCAGAGCCCGATCTTCAAGAAAGTCTACACGGACGAGTATTCGATGCTTGGCGGCGAGCCGATCGGCTGTGTGATTGGTGCCTACGAATTTTCCAACCACCCGCGCGACGTCGGTCTGCTGCGCAACATCTCCGGCATCTGCGCCTCAGCGCACACGCCTTTTATCGCAGCTGCCTCGCCTCGCCTGTTCCGCATGGACAGCTGGCAGGAATTGCCGAACCCGCAGGACCTGCAGCAGATCGTCTCCAACCCCGCCTATGCCTCGTGGCAGTCGCTGCGCGAGAGCGAGGATGCACGCTACATCGGCCTGACCATGCCTCGCGTTCTGGCACGGTTGCCGTATGGCACCGATACCGTTCCGGTGAAGGGCTTCACCTTCGAGGAGGAGGTGCATGGCGACCACAACAAATATGTTTGGATGAACGCCGCCTTCCCGATGGGCGTGAACATAAACCGCAGCCACAAGCTCTATGGCTGGGGCACGCAGATCCGCGGCGTCGAAAATGGCGGCACGGTCCTTAACCTGCCAGTGCACAGCTTCCCGACCGATGATGGCTCGATAGCGATGAAATGTCCGACGGAGGTCGCCATCGACGACCGGCGCGAGGCGGAGCTGGCCAAGCTCGGCCTGATGCCCATCCTGCATCGAAAGAACACCGATCTCGCCGCCTTCATTGGCGCCCATTCGCTGCAGGACGACGAGACAAGGGCGGGACGGCTGGTCGACCCCGATGCGCAGGCCAACGAGCGGCTGAGCGCCAACCTGCCGTACCTTTTCCCGGTCTCGCGCTTTGCCCACTACCTCAAGGCGATCGCGCGCGACAAGGTCGGTTCGTTCAAGGAGCGCTCCGACATGCAGATCTGGCTGACCGAATGGATCAACCGGTATGTGCTGGCCAACCCGGCCTTTGCCGACGACAAGGCGCGCGCCAAGCGCCCGCTCGCCGCCGCCGAGGTTCAGGTCGACAGCGTGGAAGGGCGCCCCGGCTACTACAATGCCCGCTTCTATCTGCGCCCGCATTATCAGCTGGAGGGTATCAATGCCTCGCTCCGACTGGTTTCGGAACTTCCGTCGGTGAAGACTTGATTTGCAGCAACAACATCTTGGTTTTTGAAAGCGGTGGAGAAACACAATGCCCACAAATACGAAGATTGATGGCTTTCTAAAGGTTCCGGATATCAAGGGTCCAAGCACTCGAGATGGCCATGAGGACGAAATCGAAATCCATGGCGTCGATTACAAGATGATCGCACCCTATGATCCAAATTCGCTCTCGCGTCGCGGTCGCGTGTCCTTGGGTATGATCAAGTTCACCAAGCACTATGACAAGTCTTCGCCCTACCTGAAAAAGGCGCTGTTCGAAAACAAGGCCCTGGACGAAGTCGTGTTTTCGGCACGGCGGACCATTGATGGCGAGACCAAGGATTACCTGGTCGTCACACTCACCGACGCCTCGATCATGGAATACGACATGTCGCAGGCCGAGGATGAAGAAGACCTGATCGAGGAAGAGGTCAGCTTTGCCTACAAGAAGATAAAGTTCGTCTACGACGACAACGACGAAATCGAAATGGATGTCTATGTCGGCAAGTGAGGCCCGGCGGCCCGGCGCGGACAAGTCGCTGGGTAGCGGCAGCTCGCGAGCAAAGCGCGAAGCGGTCCAGCCCTCTTTATGGGACCGCCTCGTAAACGATCTGCCGGGTATGACCTCCGAGATAGACGGGCTGCGCCAGGCACTGCAGGACGAGCTTGGCGCGGAGCGGCTGGACAATCTTGTTGCGGCCAGCGCGCGGCTCATCGACGCCGACGCGGAGTTGACGGCCGACCAGAAGCGGCGTCTGCATCGCCTGGCCTTTCAGAGCCAGCACCGCGCTGAAATCGAAAGCCGTGGCGTGGTGGTGTCGGCTCGTGTGCTCAAGGAAGCCGTGCGGCGCGATGTCGAGGCTTTGTTCAACACCGAGCGTTTCGAGGCCGTTCCGCTTCTTTCCGACCTTGAAAGCGAACAGGCCGCGGGCAACCCGCCGTCGCTCGCCGATTTTCCGGAGGTGCGTCGCAGCGTCGTCAATTACGGAGTGCCTTCCTTCTCGGGCCGTTCCTCCCGCGACTTCGATCGCGAGGCCCTGGCGCGCGAGATCCGCTCGGTGCTTGCAACCTTCGAGCCGCGTCTCAAGGACAGTGCAACAAAGGTTACGGTAACCCTCGGCGACAAAACCGTGGGCCTGAAGATCGAGATAGATGCGGTGTTGATCATGACGCCGACGCCCGAACGCATGCGCCTGCGCACCACGATCAATCTCGATAACGGCTTGGCTCGGACCGAATTTAGGGAAGCCTGAGATGGATCGGGTCTTCGTAGAATATTACGAGGAGGAACTGACCCATATCCGTGCGCTCGCGGCAGAATTCGCCGACATGCATCCGGCGGTGGCGCGCAACCTTTCACTCGATACGGTCCCCTGTCCGGACCCCTATGTCGAGCGGCTGCTTGACGGCGTTGCTTTCTTGGCCGCGCGGACCCGGCTCAAGGTCGATGCGGAACGCTCGCGCTTCTCGCGCGCCGTCCTTGATTTTCTCTATCCTGACCTTGTCACGCCGGCGCCGGCAACCGCCATGGTAGTGCTCAAACCCGGCCAGCAGGTCCAGACAATGATTGGGGGCCATGTCGTCAAGCGCAATACGCGGCTGGTTTCCAGCCTCCAGCCTGGCCTTTCGACGCGTTGCACGTTCACCACCGCCCAGGACCTCACGCTGTGGCCGATAGCCATCACCTCGGTCGACTATTTTCAGGATCGCAGCGCCTTGGCGGCAGCCGGCATCACGCGGATCGGCGGTGTGGATGGCGAGGCGGCGCTTCGCATCACGCTGGCCCGTACTGGAAAAGGCAAGCTCGACGAACTGTCGCTCGACCGGCTTGATCTTTACTTTGCCGCGCGCACCAAGGCACCACTGCTTTTCGACGCGATTTTCGGCGCCTGCTCAGCCGTTGGTGCACGACCGGAAGGCAAGGCCAACCCAATATCGGCGTTGCCGGTACCTGAAATGGTTGGCATCAGCGATGACGAGGCTCTGATGCCTCGCACACGTCCGACGTTCGAAGGATACCGTCTTCTGCGCGAATACTTCATGATGCCGGAGCGCTTTCACTATGCTCGGATTTCGGGGTTGCAGCCCATCGTGCGCAGATGCACAGCCGAGCTCGAGATAATCTTCATCTTCAGGCGTCCGGTGCCTGAACTTGCCGATCTGGCGGCGGCCGATTTTGAACTTTTCGCAACGCCGATCATCAATCTGTTCGAACGTGAGTGCAACGTCGTCGAGCTCGACCCGCGCAAGACGCGGCAGGTGCTGCATGCCGACCGCACGCGAGCGCGGGACTTCGAAATCTATCGGGTTACCCGCGTCGAGGACGCCGACAGCGAGGGGAGCGACGCCGCAATCCCGGAGCTCTTCAGCCTGGGTCAGAACCGCGGCAGCGGTTGGGTTTATTCCACCGAACGGCGCCCACGTCGCCCGACGGAGGAGGAACGGCGCGACGGCCTCACCCGCACTTCATACACCGGCGATGACGTTTTCCTGGCGATTTCCCGCCCAGCGGAAAATCCGCCTAACCGGCCGCTGAAGCGCGTCGATATCGTGGCGCTCTGCACTAACCGCGATCTGCCAATCCTTGACGACAACCCTACCTTGACGCTGGAAGCCGGCGATCCGGTCGAAATGATCCGGCTTCTCGGCGCATTGCGCCCGCCTCGCCCAGCCATCCCTGCAGCACTGCCGGCGGGCGCGGCGGGTGAATCGCGAGCCGACAATCTCGCCTGGCGGCTTGTAGCGCAGCTCGCGCTCAACTTTCTAAGCCTTGCAAAGGAAGGGCGCGGCGTCGACCCGCTGCATGCGCTGCTTGAGCTCTACGCCGACAGGGGTGACCCGAACCTCGCCCGCAATGTGCACTCGATCGTGCGCATCGACTCCCGGTCGGTCATCGAACGACTGCAGATCGATGGGCCGATGTGCTTCGGACGAGGCACGGAGGTGACATTGCATGTCGATCAGTCTGTCCTGGCGGGGCAGAGCACCTTGCTGCTTTCGGCCCTGCTGGCACGGCTGTTTGCCCGTCACGCTGGAATAAACGGCTTTGTGCGAACCCGCACATGGCTGCTGCAGAAGCAGGAGGATGTGCCATGGCCGATGACGCCCGGCAATCGCTACCTGATCTAGACAAGCCTGGCCTGCACCAGCCCGAAGAGCTGTCGGATGCGTTCGACTTCTTCGAGCTGTTGCGCCGACTCGAACGAAGAGGCGGGTTGTTCGGCTATTCAGGCCCGCCGGAGCGCGAACCCTCGCGGCTCGGGCAGCATGTTCGTCTCAGCTTTTCCGCCAAGGATTTGGCAGAATTCCGCGAAGCGACTGACAAAGCGCCCGCTCGGGTTACGGTCGCAAACATTGGTCTGATGGGACCTGAAGGTCCGATGCCCCTGCATTTGACGCGCTGGGTGCTCGATCGCCTGTCGCAACGCTGGTTCACCGGCGCCGAAGCGCAGCAGACCAGCGACACGACCTTCATGGACTTCGTCAACATTCTTCAGAACCGCATGATTGGGCTGTATTACAGGGCGTGGGCGGATGCGCATCCGGCGGTTCAGGTCGAGCGCCCGGTAGGTGGGCGCGTTCGCGCCATGCTTGAAGCCATGGCGGGAATAGGGCTTCCCGGCACCCACAACCCCGAACTGGACGCCGTTAAGCTGCGCCAGGCCGCTTCGCTTGCCAATCAGGTCGACGGCCCCGAGCGGCTGACGCTGTTCCTGGCTGAGGCGTTCAAGGTGCCGGTCCAGATCAGGGAGTTCATCGCTGCCTGGATGACCATACCAGCCGCGCTCCAGACCCGCCTTGGCAAAGCCTACGCAGGGCTCGGTCGGGGAGCGACGATCGGTCCGCGTGTCTTCAACCGTCAAAGCAGGATCGAGCTCCGCGTCGGCCCGCTGGGCTATGAAGACTTCAAGGCGTTCCTGCCGGGTGGTCAGCGCCTCAAATTGTTCAAGCAGGCCGTTAGCGACATGGTCGGCGAATCGCTCGACGTCGATCTGCGCATCGTGCTGGCGCGCGATGCCGTTCCGCCGCCGCGTATTGGAACCGTGCAACTCGCCCGGACCGCGTGGCTTGCGCGGCCCGCTGAAAGGGGCGATGCTGACGACATGCGGCTGCGGACATTAGTCGGCTGGCGGCAGGAAGGGGCGGAGGTCGCGGCATGAGTCTGCTGCTGACGCTGGAGCAAGGGCCACGCACCCAGGCGGTACGGCAGACCCGGCTTGACGAGGGGGAACTGGTGATCGGCCGCAGCGCGGATGCCGGCTGGCAGATCGACGATCCCGACATGTTCGTTTCACGCGCCCATTGCAGGATCACTGGTGGGCGCGATGGATATTTCGTCACTGATACGTCGAGCAGCGGATTGTTCATAGACGACTCCGACAGCCCGCTCGGCGCCGGCAAGTCGGCGCGTCTTCGCAATGGCATGCGGCTGAGACTGGGCGATTACATCGTGTATGTCGATCTGCAGACGTCGAGCGCCCAAGCCACAGCAGCAGCAGCCGCAGGGCCAGTTCCGGAGCGCTCGCCGCCGGCGTCTCGGGCGCCGGTCAGCATCGGCCGTGACGATTTCTTTTCAGCCACCGTGGAAGAAGAGCCGCAGCGGCCACGTCCAGCCGAGCTGCCGAACCCGTTCGAGCAGCCGATCCCGGGTGCGTTCGAACGCGCCAATTCCAGACAGCGAAGCTCGCCTGCTTTCGACGACCCGTTCAGCCTCGATCCGGTTTCAACGCCCCTGTCAAAAAGCGCCGACGCCTACCTGGAACCAGACAGCACACCCAGCCGCGCGGACCCATTCGGCCTCGACCCTATGTCGTCCCCGAACGGCGCAACGGAGCCCGCGACAGCAAAGATGCCGGAATTCAATGACGATTTCGGTTTTGGGCCTGCCGCGGCGCCCAGCCCAGGACGCGATGCGGGCTCGACCGGTCAGCGCGAGCGCGACGCCCAGCCACTGCAAGCGGCCAATCCCTGGGACCTGCCCGTGCAAGCGGCAGATGCCCCTCCCCCAATGCGGGCAGGCGCAGCCGCCAGCCCTGCCCGCCAGCCGCCTGCGAGGCAGCACGCCGACATGGCGCTTCGCACCGCATTCCTGCGCGGCATGGGCATCGCGGAAGCCGATTTTCCCGGGCGCGACGCCGTCGCCGAGATGGAGAAGTTCGGCCGCGAATATCGGCTTATGATGGAAGGATTGATGCAGCTGCTGCGCAAGCGTGCCGAAGAAAAGGGAAATGCCCGCGTTGCCCAGACAATGGTCGGAGCCTCCGAAGTCAATCCACTCAAGTTTCTGCCGACGGTCGACGACGCAATCGTGACGCTTATTGCCGAACGCAGCCCCGGATTTCTCGCCGGCGAAGCGGCTATCGCGGATGCGGTTCGCGACCTCGCACAACATCACGTGCGCGCCTGGCGCGGCGTGCAGGCCGCCTTGCGGCGGATGGTCGACCGTTTTGAGCCGGCAGCCATCGAAGAAGAGCTGAAATCGAGTTCCGCGATCGGCACGCTGTTGTCAGGCGGGCGCGGCGCCAAGCTGTGGGAGCTCTACCAGAAACGCCATCGTGAAATCGCCGAGAGCGCGGAAAAGAGCTTTCTCGGCGAAATAGGTGCCGATTTTCGTGATGCATATGAGGAGGAGTAAGACATGATCGATCGACGCGGATTTATCGTTGCCTTGGGTGCGACCGGGCTGCTTACGGCCTGTCAAAGCGCCGGGCCGCCAAAACCGTCGGTCATCACGGTGAAGCTGTCAGGGGCGGCCGGCATGAACCCTGGACCAGGCGGCGGCGACCGGCCAGTGACGGTGCTGGTCATGCGGCTGCGCAGCACCGGTAAGTTCAATTCCGCCGACTACTTTGCCTTGCAGGGGGATGCCGGCTCGGCACTGGCAGGCGATCTCATCGGATCCGATCAGATTGCCGTCGGGCCTGGAAAAACCGCGACCAAGACCATTACGGTTGAACCGGATGCGACGGCCCTGGGCTTCGTTGCACTCATCCGTGAGCCTGGAGGGCGAAACTGGCGGACCACCAAATCGGTTTCGCCCGGATCAAACTTTACGATCAATGTCACACTCGGCAGCGGCGGCATTTCCGCCTGACGGCCAAGGCAAGGGGAGTTCGATGCAGAGAGAAGCCGGATGAGCGATGCAAACAGGGTGCTGTGGTCCGAGGGCCTTTTTCTGCGGACCCAGCATTTCCAGCAGCAGGATCGTTTCTTCGAGGCGACTGTGCGCGGCGCGTTGCAGGCCGGCCAGCTGCATACGTTCGGCTTTCAGCAATTGACCCTGGATAAGGCATTGCTCGATGCCGGCCAGATCTCGATACTGTCTGCAAGAGGCATTTTCCCGGACGGAACCCC
This sequence comes from Mesorhizobium sp., assembly GCF_005063415.1. Taxonomy (GTDB): domain Bacteria; phylum Pseudomonadota; class Alphaproteobacteria; order Rhizobiales; family Rhizobiaceae; genus Mesorhizobium. Next base: position 23,458 of record NZ_SUEG01000016.1, on the reverse strand, counting down.
CTTCTCCATTCCGGATCTGATGGACGCGCCGCGTCCGCTGCCGGTCACCCCGGATACAGGCGCCGGCCCGGTGCTGGTCGCCTTGCCGCTCGAGCCGACCGGCGGCGTCGGCTTCGATCCGGCGCACGCGCCACCCAGCGGTGCGCGCTATCATGGACGGATTGTTTCGGTGCGCGATGCCGTCCAGGGCGGTTCAGACCCCGAAGAAATCGAAATCGCCCGGCCGCAATCGCTGTTGCTTGCACCCGGCAAATCGGTCGGCGGCTATACCGCCCTGCCGATAGCCGACATCAAAGGGGTTCGTGCCGATGGCGGCGTTTCGCTGGACGAGACATTCCTGCCACCAGCCCTGGTTACTGGTGCAGTGGCCTGGTACCGGCAATTGCTTCTGGAAGTCGTCACAGGCCTTGACCAAATCGCCGAGGCGCATGGCAAGATGGTCATGGGCGGGCCAGGGCGCAGCGTCGAAGACCTGTTGATGCTCAACCTCGCCAACGCGGCGCGTCCGCGACTGGCCCATATACTGGCGCAGGATGTTTTCCATCCGGCCGAACTTTACCTGGAACTGGCCGGGCTTGCCGGTTCGATGGCGACCTACGGCTCAAGCGCGCGGCGACTGGGCGAGCTGCCGGCTTACGATCACATAGCGCCCGGCCCACCGTTTTCGGCGCTGGCGGATGCATTGCGCTCACTGATCCTGAGCCTGCGCTACATCGAGCCGAAATCGCGCGCGCTGCCCGTCATGCGCCATTCGACCAATGTTTGGAAAATCCGCATCGACAATCCGAAGCTGCTGGTGGCCAGCCGGATCGTCATCCGGGTCGGTTCGGAACTGTCGGAGGACGCGCTACGCAAGATATTCGTCAACCAGGCGACCGTGGGCTCGGCGGATGAGTTCGAGGGCCTGTGGAAGTCCCGCCTGCCCGGCATCCCGCTGAAACCGCTTCATTCGCAACCCCGCGAGATTCCTTACGACGGCGATCGGCTGTGCCTTGAGCTCGACCAGAAAAGCGAGCACTGGGCATCGCTTCTCGGTGCTCCAGGCTTCGTCATTGGCGTTTCGGGTGTACTGCCGAGCGAACCGCAGGTGGACTGCTATTCGGTGAACAGGTGAAACCATGAGCCGGGATGATCCTTTCGGACTGTCGGAGGATCGCGAACGCACTCGCATTAGGCTGACCGGCACGCCGATGCCGCGGCCGATGGCGGCATCCTTGCCAGGCGGGCCAGTAAAACGCTCGCGCACCCACCCGAACGGCCTTGTCAACGCCTTCGCGCCCCTGCTCGAGTTTGCGCCTGAGCTTGAAAGCGCGCTGCCACCGGAGAATCCGGAAGTGTTACGCACTCGGCTGCTCGAAGAACTGGTTCGGGCACGCGACACGGCAATGGCGGCGGGATCGTCGATGGAGCGGGCCGATCAGGCAGCCTGGGTGGTGGCGGCCTTGCTCGACGATCTGGCCCTGAACACGCCCTGGGGCGGGGCCAGCGCGTGGCCGCGTCAGCCGCTTGTGGTCATGTTGCGCGGCGATGTCGACGCCGGCACGCAGTTCTTCACACGGCTCGACGAACTGGAACGCCATCCGAACCGAGATCGCGAATTGCTGGAACTCCAGTATGATTGCCTGGCACTGGGTTTTCGCGGCAAGTATCGCGTGCCCGGCCGGTCGGGCGATCGCTCGCTCAATGCCGTTCGGGTGGCCGCGGCACGTTTCCTGCGCGATGCCGACGCCGAGAATGCGCCGCTGTCGCCGAACTGGAAAGGCGTCATCGCATCCGACGAGCCGCAGCGCTTCATCGTTCCGATCTGGGTGATGGCCCTGGCCGCGGCGGTCATCGCCACCGCGACCTATGTCGGGCTCTCGATGGGACTAAGCAGCCAGGCGGTGGAGCTTTCAGCGCTGGTCCGCGCCATGCCGCCGCCGACCCGTGGCGACATCAGCCGCGTGTCGCCAACGGTCGATGTCCCGCCGCCGGAGACTGTGGATTTTGCACTGCTGCCCGAATTTGAGGCCGGGGCGCCGGGCAATCTGAGATCGGCTCTCAGCGGCACCGAGAGCGTTTCACTGGCCAAGCTGGTCATCCAGGCCTCCAACCCCGAACTGTTCCAGTCGTCGCGGCCAACACTGACGGAAGGATTCGAGCCGCTGATCGGCTCGATCGCCAAGGTGATCCTCGCCAATCGTGACCTGATCGGCAACATCACTGTGGTCGGACATACGGACAGCGTTCCTTTGCAGAGAACCAATCCGCTGTCGACCAACCAGCGACTGTCAGAGGCTCGCGCCCAGACCATTGCCGACATGCTGGTACAAAGCGGAGTGCCGCAGGAACGCGTCCATTCCGAAGGCCGGGCAGCCACGGATCCAGTGGCCGACGACGGCACGCGCGAGGGCCGGGCCCTGAACCGGCGCGTAGAGGTGCTGGTCGAAAAGAGGCTGTGAGATGTTCATCCTGCGCTTCCTCTGGGCGGTCCTGACATCGCGCTGGCTGTGGACACTGATTGGCATCACGCTGCTTTCCTTGGTGATCTGGGTATTCGGGCCGATCGTCAGGGTCGGACCCTACGACCCTTTCGCCTCGGACAATGTGCGCATCGTCATCATCGCGCTGCTGGTCATCTTCTGGCTGATCTGGCTGATCGTTGCCCAGCGTCGGGCGATCCGTGCCAACCGGATGTTCGTCGCCGAAATCGCCGCGCCGGCCGTAGAGAAGCCACTCAGCCCCGGCGAAGAGAATGTTGCTGCCGTCGGAGCTAAGTTCGGCGAGGTCATGGCCGAGTTGAAGCGCCGCAAACTGGGCGGTCGCAAGTTCCTGCGCGAGATGCCCTGGTACGTGATCGTCGGGCCGCCGGCCACCGGCAAGACCACAGCCTTGCGGCAGTCGGGGTTGAACTTTCCGATCGACCTGACCGACGACCTGCAAGGGGTCGGCGGCACGCGCAATTGCGACTGGTTCTTTTCGGAGAGCGCCGTTCTGATCGACACCGCGGGTCGCTATGTCCAACAGGAGAGCCAACCCGACGTCGACGCGGTGGAGTGGCTGGGCTTCCTCGACCTTTTGAAGAAGCACCGGGGCCGTCGCGCGCTCAATGGTGTGATCGTCGCGCTTTCGATCGATGTGCTTTCGGAGGGCGACGAAGCGATCAAGGCGCATGGCCGCAAGATCCGCCGTCGGCTGGCCGAACTCAACGATCGCCTCGAAATCCGCCTTCCCGTCTATCTGATGCTGACCAAAGCCGACCTGATCAAGGGGTTCGAGGCTTTCTTCGGCGGTTTGTCGACGGCTGCGCGCGAGCAGGTCTGGGGGACCACGTTCGCACTCGATGCGCATGTCGATGCAAAGACTATCGAGCGGGAAATCGCGACGTTAGCAACCGAGCTCGAGCGGCGGCTGGTGCCCCGGCTGGAGGACGAAGACAAGCTTGCTGCCCGCGCCGAAATCTTCAGGTTTCCCGCCCAACTCGCCAGCCTGTCCGAGCCGATCCAGGTTCTGATCGAGGCGATGTTCGGCGAAAGCCGGTATGAGGAGGCCGCCTGGCTGCGTGGCCTTTATCTGACATCGGCGACCCAGGAAGGGGCGCCCATCGACCGGCTGACCGCGGCGCTGTCTGCCTCCTTCGGTCTTCCGCCGCGCCGGGCGTTGGCCGCGCCGCGTGTCGAAAAACGCAGCTTCTTCCTAAAGAACCTGCTTACAGAAGTCATCTTCAAGGAAGCCGGCCTCGGCACCTTCGATCCGCTGGCGCAACGCCGCCGCGCCTGGATCTGGCGTGGCGCGGCCGCCGCATGTGTCGCAGCCGCCCTACTGGTCAGCGGGCTGTTCACCTGGTCCTATTACGACAACCGCAACGCAATCACGGCCCAGGCAAGCCAGTTCGAGGCGCTGCAAACGCCACTGACCTCGGCCGCGGCAAACCCGGCATCCGTAGAACAGCCCGCGATCGATGGCGCCCTCAGTGCGATGGATGAGGTCGCAAATGCCCGTACCCCGCCGCCTGGCGCAGCACAGGATTTGCTGGGGCCATCAGCCTCGGCGGAACTGGTGCGGGCACAGACCGACACTTACGACCATGCTTTGCGCAACGTTCTCGAGCCGCACATGGTGGCGCTGCTCGAGGCGACGATGTGGCGGCAGATCCGCGATCCGGACTTCATGCTTGGCGCGCTGAAGACCTATCGCATGATGACCGGCCTTTCTCAGATGGATCCGGACTTTGCCCAGGACTGGTGGGTGAACAGGCTGCCCGAATTCGCCGCGGCTGCCCCCTTTCCGACAGCCGACGCCGAAGAGCACCAGCTTGCCGCGATCCGTCGCATGGCGGTTGACGCCAGTTATATCGCCCCGGACCAGGCATTGGTTGCAGAGGCACTGAAAACCGTCTGTACGATTTCCTTGCCGGCGCGTGCCTATAAGCAATTGCTGGCGGACCCGGCGGTGGCTGCGCTCAAGGAATGGATTCCTGCTAACTTCGCAGGTCCCAACGGCGCCAAGGTCTTTGCGCGGCGTTCCGACAAGACGCTTCGGGTCGGCATTTCGGGAGCGTTTACCTATGCCGGCTTCCATGACGCCATTCTCGACCGGGTCGAGGATGTCGCCGCCCAAGCAGCACTCGACCGGGCGGTGTTCGCCGGCGGTTGCTCGGAAAATTCCGAAACCTCGGTTTCAGCGCTGTCAGAGGATATTCTGAAGCTCTATTACGACGACTACATCGCGCAATGGGACAGCTTCCTGCGCGACATGAGGCTGGCGCCATTGACCGACCTCAACGTCGCCAGTGAGAACCTCAAGGATCTTTCAAGTGCCGACTCCGCGCTGAAGCGCCTGGTCACCGCGGTGGTCCAGGAGACCGAGCTTACGCGATCCGATGAAGCGCCGGCAAACGACAAGGCAGCGGCGGCAGGTGGCTCGAAACTGCTTGGCAAGCTAGGCAAGCTTGGCAAGATCGTAAAAACCGGAGCAAAGCTTTTGCCGCGTGCGGGCTCCGCCGACGAGGTGGATCTTACCGGCAGTCTGGTGGCCGAGCATTTCAAGCCGCTCAAGGGTGCCATCGCCGAGGTCGACGGCCAGCCACCGGCGCTCGACGCCGCCATTGTCGCGCTGACCGCACTGTCCAACGTGCTGCAGACGGTGACGGCCAATCCCGATCCTCAGGACGCCATCAAAAAGCAGGGCGGCCTCGCCGAACTGACTGGAGCGGTTGCCAGGCAGGCGCAGATCCTGCCCGATCCGATCGACGACTGGTTGGGCGGTATTGCCGGCGATACTAGCGGCCTGACGCAGAAGGCGGTCACCTCGGAGCTCAACGCCATCTGGCGAGCCGACATCCTGCCGTTCTGCCAGGCAGCACTCAACAACCGCTATCCTTTCAGCCCTGACAGCGCCGTCGACGTCAATGTCCGCGACTTCGCCCGTCTGTTCGGACCGGCAGGGCTGATCGACACCTTCATCAACGACCATCTGATCAGCTATGTCGACACGTCAGCGCAGCCATGGAAATGGCGCGCCGATTTCGGCCTTGATCCTTCGGCACTGGCCGCGTTCGAACAGGCAAGGCGGATCCGCGATGATCTCTTTCCCGGCGGTACAGGCCCGCTGATGAGCTTCACGCTCGAACCGAAGGACCTGTCGCCCAATGTCGCGCGCGTGACGCTCAACCTCGATGGCCAGAACCTCGTCTATTATAACAATGCAACGAGGCCGCAGCCGATGACGTGGCCCGGCAAGGACGGCACAGGGGTCATCTCGCTTGCCTTCCAGCCGATCGATGGCTCGCCCGAAATCTTGCTCAACGAGACCGGCAGCTGGGCGTGGCTGAGAATGTTGCGCAGCGGTCGGTTCACCGGCACCTCGCTGTCGGACGTCTACAGCCTGCGACTGGGCACGCAAGGCATGTACGCCGACTTTGAGCTCAAGGCCGCGAGCGTCGAAAACCCTTACAATCTCCAGATGTTCAAGAAATTCTCATGTCCGCCGCAGATATGATCCTGCCCGGCTTTTACGGCAAAATGCCTGCCACCGGCGATTTCGTCACGCGGCGGTTGCCGGGGGATTTTGTGCACGTCTGGGATCGCTGGCTGGCGCAGCACATCGTGCCGCTGGTGGGCATCGAAACCTGGCCGCGCACCACCGCGCTACGCTTCATGACCGGCCCGGCTTTGTTCGGAGCCGCAGCGGGTATCGTTCTGCAAAGCGCGGACAGGGTCGGCAGGCAATTCCCGTTGAGTGTCGTCGCGCAGCTCGCCGAAGCGCCGCTGGACCTGGCCCATGTCGAAGCATGGTTTGCCTGGATCGAAGAAGCGGCCATCGCCGCCCAACGCGGCGAACTGACGCCCGACGAACTGGACACCGCGTTGCGTGCTCTGCCGGTGCCGCCTGTCGAGCCACGCGAAGAGCTGATCAGCGGCATGGTGATGTGGACCGCCTACTCCGACATTTTCGATATCGATCCGCAATCGCCGCAAGCGACGCTGGAACAGATCCTCGCCGCCAGCTGGGAGACCAGCTGATGCAGATCTGGAACCAGATTGGGTATCCGCATCAATTCACGATGGGCATGGACAAGGCCGGCCATGAGTGGATCGTCGTCGTGGTGAAGGGCACGTTCGATTTTCCCGCGACGCCGGGCGGCCCGGTGCGGAAATCGGCGGAGCAGGTGCCGCTGGTGATGGCCGACACACAGACCGGTGAACCCGGCTATTCCGCCACGCTGTGGGAAACCGATTTTGCCTTCCGCAAACCGCGCTGCGACGTCATCGCCAATGGCTGTGCCTATGCGCCCGGCGGGCGCCCGGCGGAGCGGGTCCCGGTCGGCATAAAAGTCGGCAATTGGTCGAAGCTGTTCGAAGTCGTCGGCACACGCGAATGGCGCGCCATCGGTCCGGTCTTCAGCGCAACCGCGCCGCAGCCCTTCCTGAAGCTGCCCATCTCCTATGACGTCGCCTGGGGTGGCGTCGACAGACTGGATCCGGAGGACAAGCTCCCCGCCAGCTATAAATACAACCCGGTCGGAACCGGCTGGTCGCGTGCCCGAAATCAACGGCTGATCCCGGGCCTGCGCCTGCCCAACACCCAAGCGGTCGGCGAAGACATCCGCTCACCCTTCGGCGATTACAAGCCGATGAGTTTTGGGCCGATGGGTCGCGGCTGGCCCGGCCGCATCGAATATGGCGGCACCTATGACGACAACTGGACCGCCAACATCTTTCCATTTCTGCCACCGGACTTCGACGAGCGCTATTTCCAGATGGCACCACCCGACCAGCAGATCGAGCTGCCGAGAGGCGGCGAAGAGGTGGTGCTGGTGAACCTGACGCCTGAGGGGCGGGTGAGCTTTCGCCTGTCGTCAACGGCATTGCCGATGACGTTGTTCAAAGGCAGGCAGAAAGCCTATGAGGCCGACATATTTCCAGACACTGTTCTGCTTGACCCGGAAAAACGCCGCTTTTCGCTGGTCTGGCGTGTGTCGCAGCGGATCGAGCGAACCATCCTTGATTTCAGCGAATGCTGGGTCGGGCCTCCGACCGAATCCATGTTGCGGGCAAGGGCAACCGGCCGGACCTTCATCCGAGCGAGCGGCAGGGCACCACAAGACGAAACGGAGGGAGCATGAGCGTTGACGTCGTTTCGATCGGGATGGCGACGGCCGTGGGCCTAGACGCGCCTTCCGCATGCGCGGCGATGCGCGCCCGGCTCGACGGCTTTCAGGAAACACGCTTTGCCAGCACGCCTGAAGGGTGGCTGACCGGAGCGCCGGTGCCGCTGCCGCGCAACTGGATTGGCGAGAAGCGCCTCGCCCATCTCGCCGCCGGCGCCATCACCGAGGCTTTCGAGAGCGTGCCGCAGGCGCGCGGCCAGACCGCCCTGATCCTGTGCTTGCCCGAGGAGGACCGTCCGGGCAGACCGGTACGGGACAATTCCCGCCTGGTGCGGCGTATCGGCGACATCGTCGAGATCGAGCCCCACCGACGCTCCCGCATTGTCGCGCATGGGCGGCCGTCCGGACACGTTGCCTTCGACCATGCCCGCAAGTTGCTTGCGTCAGGCGAAGCGCCGTATGTTATGATCGCCGGCGTCGACTGTTACCTGACCGCGCCGACGATCGCGCATTATCTGGACAAGCGCCGTTTGCTGACGGCTGACAACCCGAATGGCTTCATTCCGGGCGAGGCCGCCGCCGCGGTTCTATGCACGTTGTCTGGGCGCGGAGGATTCCAGCTCTTCGGGCTTGGGCTCTCGCGCGAAGCGGCGTCAATCTATAACAATAGCGATCTGCCGTTGCGAGCCGATGGCATGACGGCCGCCTATGACGCGGCCTTCCGCGAAACCGGTATCGACATGAGCCGGCTCGGCTACCGCATCTCCGACCTGATCGGCGAGCAGTATTACTTCAAGCAAACGGCTCTTGCTTCGATCCGGCTTCTGCGTGGCCGTCATGAATTTCAGGACCTGTGGTCGCCGGCCGAATCCCTCGGCAACATCGGCGCCGCCGCCGTGCCGTTGATGGTGGGGATGGCGTGGACGGCCGCGCGGAAAAATTACGCCGCCGGCAATCCGGTTCTGGTTGAGGCATCGTCCGACGAGGGGGCCTGCGGCGCGGCTGTTTTTGCCGACACGACCAGGATGGCAGCATGACGGTCTTCGCGAATGGACTCGAAATAGCTTGCAAGGCGCAGACCAACAATGTGATCGCGGCCTTCCCTTATGTCTGTTTCACGCCGCCACAGACGCCGGCGACGCCTCCCGGCGTGCCGGTTCCGTATCCGACATTCAGCATGGATAGCGACACCGACAGCGGCACCGGCACTGTCAAGATCGGCGGCAAGACGATCACGCAGAAGAACAAATCGTACTACACAAAATGCTCGGGCAACGAGGCCGGCTGCGCACCGAAGAAGAACCTCATCACCTCGGTGAACACCGGCAAGGAATACAACCATGCCTGGTCGGGCAATGTGAAGATGGATGGCGAGCCGGTCAGCCGTTTCTCCGACCTGGGGTCCAACGACCACGCCTCGCCGGCCGCCGGTGGGCCGCCCATGTCCTTGATCTCCACGGCAACGCCGGCGGACTTCACGTGCGACATGCTAGAAATCAAGCCTTACAAGGACCTTGAATGTCCGGAAGGCTACGAGAAGGAGCATACGACGGAAGTGCGGTTCTTTACGGCCGCGGGGGTGCGTGATCTTACGCTCGACTGCTGCAAAGCCTATGACGAACAGGAAGCGCCGTGCATTTGCATGAAAGCAAAATGGGTGGCCGGCGAAGGCGCCAAGGCCAAGGTGGCAGGAATTCCCACCAAGAAGATCCTCGGCAAGAAACGCAAGACGGCGCATTGGGCCAAGACCCAAGAGGCGGCAAAATGGATAAAGGACAATCCCAAGGGCAAGCTTGGAGACTTCAACGACAAATGCGCGAGCGAGACCGTCAAGCACATGAAGGATCCGACGATCCCGAAACAAGTCCATGCAGCTGCCACCGAATGCCTCAAGAATGCCAATGAGGACTATCAAAAGAAGAGCATGAACAAGACGCAAAAGCAGGTGAAAGACAAGACGAGGTGCGTCGACAGCTGCCCGAAGGCGGCGGACCAGGGTCGTCTTGCAGGCGTCGCGAAAAAACGACTGAAAGCGGCGGCAAAGAAAGCCGGCAAAGATCCGTCGAAAGTTGTCGTCACGGCGTCCGACGTGTGGCCGTCGAGCAAGTCTTGCCCGCCATGATTGCGTAAGCCTGCATCGAGCCGACCGAAACGCTACGGGTATCCGGACATGATTGGACAGATCAAGATGGACAAGGAAGACCTCGAAGACTTCGTCAACGATGAGGACACCTCCGCCGAGTGCCTGCAGGTTGCTCCCATGGGCGACGGCAAGGTCGCGATCCTGTTTCTGCTCAGCGACGATGACTACGAGACCACGGTCTCGGTAATCTTCATCGTCGACAATTTCGAACCCTCGACCGCGCGCGGAGTCCTTTTCACCAGTGAATGGCTCACGTCGCTTTCGGCATCCCCCTCCGGCGAGCTGTTCGCGCTGGAGGCGACCGTATGGATCTGGCGCTATGCTGGCGCCGATTGGACCCGTGACAGGATTGGCGATCAAAGCATGCGCCAGGTATGGGCCGCGGACCCGGGTGGAGCGATCACAGTCGGCGCGGAAGGAGCGGCATACAGGCAGGTCGGGTCCAACTGGCAGCCGATCACGCCGATCGGCAACGACGAATATATGGACATTCACGGCCATCCCAAGCACGGAATCTATGCTTGCGGAGACATGGGGGTGGTTCACAAATTAGTTGGCGGAACGTGGCAGCCGCTCGAAGTTCACCGGCACGATATGTTCTACGGGATCGATGTCGCGGCCGATGGCACGATCAGGGTCTCCGGCGAGGATGGCGTGTGCCTGCGGATCGCCAATGAGGAAGTGACGGAAATAGAGCCCGTCGCAGCTTTGACTCATCTCGCCGTGCGTACATACAAAGGCAAGGGCTATTGGGGTGACGAGGTGGGCATCAACATCGAGAACGGCGACGCTTTGGCAGCGTTCGAGGATACCGGCATCGCATCGGACTTGCGCTCCGACGGCGACTTCCTTTACGCCGCCGGCATCGATGCCGCCTGGCGTTTCGACGGCAAGGAATGGAAGACGCTCACGCTCGTGTACAAAGACGGTTTCCGGCTGGAGTAGTCGGACCGAGGTTCGTACGAGCAGGGTAGCCCTGCAAACGTCGATCTCGTCGGCCGCCACCTGTTTTTGCACGTTATCCGGTCAGACAAGTCGCAACTTTTTGCCACGTTGCCCTTTGGATCGACTTCAGGGCGGCTGTCAGAGCCCATTCTCGGCCAGGTAGGCGCGCACCTTGGCAAGGTCGAGTTCCGAGATTCGCCGCGGCGCGCCGTTGACCAGCATGCGCAGCACGAACAACTCCCCTGCCTCGGGATATTCTGCATAGCGCTCTTCCGCGATTTCGCGGCCCGCATCGCCGGCAACTCGAAGGCCGTCGATATGGGCGTCCAGCCGCTCCATCAGCCGCGACAGCCGCTCCTCGTCCATGTCCGGATTCTCGTCCGGGTGGAGGAGGTGACGGTCGTACACGGTCCACAGGAACGCAGCCATTTCGGCGTGCTGCCTGACGATCTCGGGCAGAACGATCTTGTCCATCAGTTGATGTTGACCGATCCGCCGCGGATACGGTTCGTGGCGCTGGCGTGGCTTGTCACGTAGGTGCCGCGGATGGTGATGCGGCCATCCTTCTCCATGATGATTGTCGCCTTTCCGCAGCGAAGTTCGATGCGTTCTTCACCGTTTATGGTGACGCGCTCGCCATCGCGTATCACCTGCGGAGCGGGAGATTTGCGCGATGGCTCGACGATCCGGCCGATGATCAGCGGCCGTCCCGGGTCGCCTTCCTGAAACAGCAGTGCAACCTCGGCGCCAATCATCGCCGAGGTAAGTTCCGTCAGGCTGCGCGCCGGCACCGCGGTTTCCACGGGGTTGCCTGGAAAAACCACCAGGGGAGCCTCCGCGTCAAAACCCAGGAATATGCCGATCACGACGCCCTCGATGCGCTCGCGAACTTCGTTCATCAATGACCTCTGTCAATTCTGCTTGATGTTGCTGCCCTTCATGACGATATCGCTCGATGCCTTCACGTTGATATTGCTGGACCCCTTGATCGTGATGTCCTTGCCCTCGATCGTGATTGTGCCATCCTTCTTCATCGAAATGGACGCCGAGCCGCATTTCAGCGCGATCGCGTCGCCGGCTTCGATCAGGAACGTCTTGCCGACATTGATCTTTCCGTCCTCGCCGATCTGAACCATGCTCGCTTTGGCGATCTGCAACTCGTAGGCGCCCCCAACCTTGGTTCCGTCGTCGGTGGCGATTTCGGTACGCCTTCCCTTGCCGATCTTCGACTTCTGGTCGCCGGCGATGTTAAAGGTCTGGCCGCCGCCGATCGTCACGTCCTGATTTGAAGCGATGTTCCAGCTGTCCGCTGCCCCGATATCGTGGCTCTGCGCCGCGCCTACAGTGACCGACCGCGTCGCACCGATCGTATTCGCTTGCAGGCCACCGACGGTTCGCGTCTCGGATGCTCCGACCGAATCGACCCGGGCAGCGCCAACGGTCACCGTCTGGACGATCGCCACGGTTTGTGTGTGGTTGGCGCCGATCGTCTCCGTCGAGTTCGAACCGATACCTATCGTCTCATTCGAACCCACCGTCAGCGAACGGTTCACACCCACCGTCTCGGTGTCGTTGTTGCCGATATCCGTTGTCTGGTCGACGCCGACCTTGACCGTCTTGTTGTTGCCGACGTCCTCGTCAAGGTTGTGGCCGACGGAGTGCTTGGCGTCGTGGTCGATGCGATCGGACTGGTCGTGCTGCACCAGCTTGGTGCGGTCGTTCTTGATCAGAAGGTTATGATCCTTCTGCGCCTGGAAATTGACCAGTTCGGAGCCGGCCTTGTCCTCGAACATCAGCTCGTTGTAACCGCCGCCGCCTTTGGAGGAATCTGACTTCCAGCCGGATTGCGTGGCGCTGCCCGGCAGTCCGTAGGGCGGCATCTGCGAGGCATTGTAGACGCGGCCGGTGATGATCGGCAGATCCGGGTCGCCTTCGATGAAGTCGACGATCACCTCCTGGCCGATGCGCGGTATCTGGATGAAACCCCAGCCGCTGCCAGCCCAGGTCTGCGAAACCCGCACGAAGCAGGAGCTGTTCTGGTCCTTCTTGCCGAGACGGTCCCAGTGGAACTGGACCTTTACCCGCGCATATTTGTCGGTGAATATCTCCTCGCCGGACGGGCCGACTACCGTCGCCGTCTGCGGGCCGCGCATGATCGGCCGGGTCGTGACCCGCGGCGGGCGATAGGGCAAGGCGGTCGGCGCCACGCCGAGGATCACCTTGAAGTTCTCGCTTGCGACATCGGCAAGGGCTCTGTAGCCCGGATCAAACAGCCTGTATTCGGCGCTGACCACCAGATACTCCTGGTTCTGGTCTTCGCGCGGGAACCCGTCGAGCTCGAACGTGCAGCCCGAATACAACCCGCGCACGGTGCCGACAGCGGCGATGCGCTGGTGCACCGCCTGGATCTCCTCGCGCCGGATCGCGGCCAGGCTGTCGCCGCGACCGACTTCAAGATGCGCACCAGGCTGGCGGTAATTCTCGCCAGCAGCCAGCTTGTGGCCGAACGGCTGGGCTGACTTGGCCATGAGGTCGGCGCCCGGCTTCTTGAAATCATAGTCGGTATGGGCATAGGCGCCCGGCCGCACTGAACTGCCTGGAATCCATTCGGTGATGTATTCGACGTCGCGCCGGGAGCCCTGCCCTTCGAAGTGATACGGCACCTTCTCATAGCCCGGCGCCGGCTTCAGCTTGTTCATGGCATCGGCCAGCACAAGCGTGTGCTTGCCCTCGTCATGCTCGAAGAAATACAGGATGCCCTCGTGCTCGAGCAGCCGCTGCACGAAGTCCAGATCGGTCTCATCATATTGCACGCAATATTCGCGCGGCGGATAGGAACCTTGCAGGCGTTTCTCGAATTTTGCCGTACTGTATTTCGAAAAAACTTCCTCGATAATTTCGATGACACTCATGTTCTGGAAGATGCGGCAGTCGGTCGTATTGCCGAGAAACCAGAGCCATGGCCTGACGACTGCTTCGTAATAGGCCAGTCGATCCTCGATCCGGGTGAGGCGAAACTCCGACACGATGCCGCTGAACCAGCGCTGGGGGTCGGCTTCACCTTCGATCGAGACGGGGCCACCCAGCATCTTCAGCGGATCGATATCGTGGCTGGGGCTCACGAACCCGACCGTATAGGCCAGACAACGACTGATCTCATCGCGCCCGACGAGATGTGTAAAGGTCAACAGCTCAGCGCCAACTGGCGTTTGCACCACCGTGGCACGTTGTTCACTTGGCATGGGTCGTGCCCCTCCTCGGCCTGGCGGCCAGCCCAGTGGATTTGAAGATCCTGATCAGGAACTCGAAATCACATCAAACCCTGATGGTTGCCAGTCCATTTCGAGCGTACCACATGTTTGTTGTGCAGGCCAAAGCGGACCACGAATAGGTGGCCCACTGTGATGCGAATTTTGGGATTAGCCACGCTAAAAACATGGAGTATCGTGTCGGCAAGGCTGCCAGCGATCACACAGGCGATTTCGCATGTTAATCAGTCTGCAGATCAGCAATGTCGATGCCCTGCCCGCTGGCGTGTCGCCCGGCTACAGATCGCGTAATCGCAGCTTCAAAATCGGGCGCGAACATTGCGACTGGATCTTGCCCGACCCTGACAAGTTCATCTCCGGCCGGCATTGCCAGATCCGATACGAGGCAGGCGCGTTTTGGCTGCACGATATTTCGCGCAATGGCACTTTCATCAATGGATCGAGCCAACGCATCACCGGTCCGCGCCGGCTAGACCACGGCGACAGGCTCCTGGTCGGCCGCTACGTCATCTTTGTATCGATTGACGACGAGCACGCAACGCCAAGTCAGCCGGAGGCTGACCGAGGTTCGACGCAACGACACATGCCGGTCGCGGCCGATCGGCTGCTTGATTCCGGAGGCGAGCCTTTTTTCAGTTCGGCAGAGCGATGGCTCGGGCAAGCCCCGCCATCGACATCGTCGTCGCCTGCGACCGTCCCTTCGACGAAAGACGAGGCGCTGCGGGAAATTGCAATTGCCGCAGGCATTTCGCCGGAATTGTTTCAATTGCGTGATCCGCATGAAGTCGCTGCCGAAATCGGCGCGGTGCTGCGCACGGTGGTCGAGCAACTGGCCATGCTGCTGAAGGCACGTGCGGCCGCAAAGACATTGGCCAAGAGCCCACACCGAACAATGGTAAGCTCCGCTGAAAACAATCCCCTCAAATTTGTCCCGGGCACCGACGACATACTCGAAATCATGTTCGCGCGGCGCAGGGCCGGCTATCTCGATGCCAGGCACAGCGTCGAAGACGCATTCCGCGATCTCAAGGCGCACGAATTTGCCACCTATGCCGCCATGCAAGCTGCGCTCTCTCGACTGCTTGACGACCTGTCGCCGGAAGCGATCGGCAAAAAGCTCCCGCCGACGTCGTTTACCTCGAAGAAGGCCCAAGCATGGGACGCGTTTGTCGGGACGTGGCGGAGCATGGAGGAAGCACACGAAAACGGCATGCTGGATATATTCTTGGCCTATTTCAGCGAAGCGTATGCAAAAGCTGACAAGCAAAAATAGACGGCCAAACAAACTGCGGCGCTTTAGCTGACGAAGAAAAGCGCGTCGGCGCACCGCATGATGTTCCAATCGACAACATCTGAGACTACGATCACATACGACAGTTCGCCAAGCGGGTAAGCCTGATTGACCTGGGGGTCTGCGGCAGATGTCATATTGCGGCGCCATAGTTTCTTGTAGCTCCGGACCGCGGCCGTGCCGGTATGATACTTGCCTGCGCTATCCGGCCAGGAAAAATCTGGCGCCTCTCGCACGCGAACGCGGGCACCGCATGGCAGCGGCATATCGGCGATGAGCTCGAAGGACGATCCTTTCGGCCCGGTGGGCAAGACCGTCATCCGCCCACGGCGCGGGCAGAATGCGAAACCAGCCGCAAGCGAACCGATTGCGAAGACCGTCGGGCCCTCGGATGTCAAAGAATCGACAGTTTTCGATCCTGACATAGGTCGGCATATGCCGCCGGACTGGACATCCGGAACCATTCTTTATCAGGGAGCATCGTCCGGTACAGCGGCCGGAGCCGAGGCAGCCGGGTCAAGGCCGACCATTGCGCAGGAGGTGCTGCTCGGCGCCGCAGACACCGTAAAATATTCGACGGCAAATCCGATCCTCGCTGCGTCAGCACCGTTGCTCGTCCTGTTCGGGCATCTCAGGCTCGTGCCGGTCGAAAGACAGGCGGCGCAATTGGCCGAACATATCGCCGCTGCGATCGAGAGGTTCGACTGGACGCTGGAGAAGTCAGGCGTTCCCCAAGAGGATGCGCGGATCGCGAAGTTTGCTCTTTGCGAAACCGCCGACGATCTTGTGGGCAACCTGCCCTGGGCCGGCAAGGACACCTGGGCACTGCACAGTATGCTGTCGCGGTTCTTTCACATCGAAGCCACTGGCGCCGGCTTTTACGAAGCATTGAACAAGGTGCTGGCCAATCCGGAGCCACACTTAGACCTGGTCGAGCTGATGCATGTCTGCCTTTCCCTGGGATTTGAGGGCCAGTATCGGGGGCTGGCGCGCGACGATACCAGTCTCGAACGTGTGCGGCGCGACGTGTACGAGACGCTTCGCTATTTCAGGGCCCGCGCCGGAGAGGATATCTCCCCCCGCTGGCAAGGCATGGCCGCGACGATGATGCCGTCTTCAATCCGCCTGCCGCTCTGGGGTGTTGCTGCAGCGGCCTCAGCCCTGCTGACGGCCGCGTTCTTCACGTTGCGGGCGTTCATGACCGATGAAGGCGATGCTGCAGCCAGACAATTGCTGGCGCTCAATCCCTCGACGCCTGTGACGATCGAGCGCGCCAGTGTGGTACCCTCGCTTTCCAAACCGGTGACAGTCGCCTCGCCTGCTGCAACCGAGCAGATCGACCGCATCCGCTCGGCACTGGCCACGCAAGTCGAGCGCGGCGGGCTCACCGTCGGCATGAAGGGCGACTTCATCGTTGTGGAGATCAGCAATCTCTTGTTGTTTCAGCCTGGCAAGACCGAAGTGAAGCCCGAGTTTCTGCCACTGGCCGCACAGATTGCCGCAGCCCTTGAGCACGAGCCAGGGCCAATCAGGATCGTTGGCCACACGGACAATGTGAAGCCACGGAAATCAAGCACGTTCAAATCCAACTTTGACCTTTCTGTCGTCCGCGCGAAGGCTGTTGAAACAATGATCGCCGCGAAACTTAGCGATCCCTCGCGAATAACCGCCGATGGCAAGGGCGAAGATGAGCCAATTGCCGACAATGCGACGTCCGAGGGCCGCGCCAAGAACCGCCGTGTCGACGTGATGATCCCCAAGGAGGAAACGCTGTGAACACCGCCGGTCGGAAACGCCCATGATGCGTTGGCTGCCGCGGATATTCAGCACGGCCGCGTTGGCCGGTTTCGCGGCGGCGATCTGGTTTGCTGGACCTTTGATCCGCTTCGCCGATATCCGGCCGCTGGGACCTGTCTGGTTGCGCGCGACAATCATCGGCACGATCGTGGCGACCGCGGCCCTCGTTTACGCAGTGCGCGTCTGGCAGGTGAGAAAGGCGCAAAAAGCGCTCGAGATCGTCATTGCCCGCAACGACGGGGGCAATGACGATTCACCGGTGCTCGAGGCGCGCATGAGTGAGGCCATCGCAGCACTCAAGCGGTCGAGCGGCAAGCGCAATTTCCTTTACGACATTCCCTGGTACATCGTCATTGGCCCGCCCGGCGCCGGCAAGACGACGGCACTGGTCAATTCGGGTCTGAATTTTCCGCTTGCCGGTTCAGGAGACGCCCAGCCGGTGGCCGGTGTTGGCGGCACCCGCTCCTGCGACTGGTGGTTTACCGAAGAGGCCGTGCTGATCGACACGGCGGGACGCTACACCACGCAGGATTCCAATGCTGGAAGCGACAGCAAGAGCTGGCTTGCGTTTTTGTCACTGCTCAAGAAATACCGCACCAGACAACCGATCAACGGGGTTATCCTGGCCATCAGCCTTGCCGATCTCATCAGCCTCGATGACCAGCAGCTCGACGCCCATGTCGTTGAAATACGAAGTCGCCTGAGGGAGATCCACGAGACGCTGAAAATCCAGTTTCCGGTGTACCTGCTTTTCACCAAGGCCGATCTTGTTGCCGGCTTCATGGATTATTTCGGCAGTTTCGAGGAGCCGCGCAGGCGCAAGGTCTGGGGCGCGACATTCCAGACCACAGACCGCAACAAGAACATGGCCGGTGAGGCTCCGGCCGAATTCGATGCACTGGCGAACCGCTTGGCGGATGAGATGGCTGATCGCCTGCAGGAAGAGGCTGATCCCGTCGCGCGCATATCGATCTTTGGCTTTCCGGCCCAGTTTTACGCGCTCAAGGGCCGAATTGCCGGTTTCGTGACCAGCCTGTTCGATCCGGTCCGCAGGCAGGTGAATGTCAGCTTGCGTGGGCTCTACTTCTCGTCGGGGACCCAAGAGGGGACGCCGATCGATCAGGTGTTGGGCGCAATCGGCCGCAGCTTCGGCAACAATTCCCGCCCCCATCTGTCCGGAACCGGCAAGAGCTTCTTTTTGCACGACCTCCTGACTGATGTCATTTTCGCTGAATCCGAATGGGTTTCCTATGACCGAGCGACCGAGAGGCGGGCAGCGGTTCTCCGATATTGCGGCTTTGGCATCATAGCGTTGATCACAGCCATAGCCCTTGGCACGCTCGGGATGAGCTTCATGGCCAACCGCTCACTGATCGCCTCCACGACGCAGGCGATGAGCCAATATCGCGTGACAGCGGACGCCCTGCTCAAAACGACGACGGTCACCGATGTCGACCTTGAAAACGTCATCGGGCCGCTCGACCAATTGCGCAACATGCCGGCCGGTTTCGAAACCAGTGACTTACCGACACCGATCGCGGAAACGGTCGGCCTTGGCCAGCGGGAAAGGCTTCTTTCGGCATCGACAACGGCCTACCGGCAAGCACTGGAACGAATGTTGCGGTCGCGTCTGCTTATTCAGGCTGAGCGGACAGTCCAGGCGACGATGGCTGATCCCGCCGCGCTTTACGAACCGCTCAAGATTTACCTGATGCTCGGTGGTAAGGCACCCAAGGTCGATGATCCATTGATCATCTCCTGGATGAAGCAGGATTGGGAACAGAACCGGTATCCGGGCGAGAGCAACCGGGAAGGACGCGCGCAGCTCGAAAAGCACTTACGCGCCATGCTTGCGTTGGACGATGCCTATGATCCGGTTTTCGAACTCAACCAGCCGCTTGTGGAAGCCGCCCAGCGTTCGCTCGGGCGCATGAGCCTTGCCGATCGTGCGTCCGCGTCGATCAAGTCGGCGGTGTACGCGGCTGCGCTGGACGATTTTTCTGTTTCGCAAAAAGGCGGGCCGGAAGCGCAACTTGTGTTCGAGCGCGTCGATGGCGGCGATTTGTCGAAGCTCCGTGTTCCCGGTCTCTACACCCATGCCGGATTCAACAACTTTTATCTCGGACAGCTTTCGCGCATTGCGCAGACACTCGACGACGACCAGTGGGTTCTGGGAGGTGGCGGCGAGCAAGGCGGCATCGATCAGGAGTTGCTCAAACTCGGCCCCGAACTTCTCGACCGCTACGGCAAGGAGTTCGCAGCCGCATGGAACAGCGTTCTCGATGGTTTGAAATTCAAGGCCATGCTGAACGACAAGCCGCACTATGTCGCGCTTTCCGCCGTTGCCTCACCAAGCTCGCCGATCGAACAGCTTTTTACCGCGATTGCCGAGGAAACAGCCCTGGCGCGCGACTCTGTCTCTGGCGAAGAGTCGGGCACAGGGATGCAAGCCGGCACCGTCATGCGCCAGTCCCAGGACGCCGCAGACATGGCCAAGGGCCTGGCTCGCATCGGCATTCAAGTTAGCTCCGCAAAATCGCAAAGCCGTGCCGGTACCGGGTCCGCGAAATTTCAAAGCCAGAGCCCCGGGGCAAACATCGAAGCGCAGTTCAGGTCCTTCCAGGCTCTGGTAAGCGGTCCTTTTGGACACCGACCGATCGATGCGCTGACCCAGAATTTTCGCGATATCCACCAGAGCCTGCAACTGGCAACCGAGGTCCCTTCGCAGACGGAACGTGTAAACGCCAACCTGCAGCTGCAGATAGCCACCCTTCGCGCCAATGCATCGCGTCTGCCCAAGCAACTCGGCAGAATGGTCAACGCAACTGCAGACGAATTTGAGGGCAACGCGGCTGAAATTTCGTTGACGAATTTGAACGAGATGCTCGAACAGGCCGTCACGCAGCCCTGCGAGGAGGCGGTCAACGGCCGCTACCCCTTCGCCGGCGATGGTACCCAGGATATTGCGATGGCGGACTTCGCCAAGTTGTTCTCTCCGGGCGGCCTGATGGACCGGTTCTTCGCACAGAACCTTGCTTCCTTGATCGACATGAGCGGCCAGGACTGGAGCTGGAAACAGGATGCGCGCTTTGGGCGCGACCTGTCGAAGTCGACGCTGAAAAACTTTCAGGTGGCTGCGGAAATCCGCAACGCCTTTTTCCCCTCGGGCGGATCAATGCCCTCGGTCAACCTGACCTTTGCCCCGTTCTCGCTGAATGGCGATGCAGATGCTGCGGTGCTCGACGTCGATGGCCAGATCGTCCAGAGCAACCAGGCGGGTAACACGCCAAGCACGGTGTCCTGGCCGAGCGGCGCGGCCTCGGCGTCCGCCAGTCTGAGACTGATACCGGAAATGCCGGGCCGCGAATCCGCAATCAGGTTCGAAGGGCCGTGGTCGCTCAAGCGGTTGCTGGACAAGGCGACGATCACCAGCAAAGACGGCACTGTTGAGGCGCGCTTCGTAATCGGCGGACGCGACGTCAGCTATACGATCCAGACCGGTTCCGGACCCAGCCCGTTCTTCCTTCCCGCACTTTCTGCATTCAGCTGTCCGAAGGCGTTTTGAGAGGATTTGAGCCTCACCTGGTGCAACTAGGGCGCCAAAAGTTGCTGCGATCACGGATTGTCCTTCCATCGGTGAAGTCGCATCAGAGTGAACTCTGGGATAAAGCGCATTTGCCTGTGCGGTTGATATGCATTATTATGTGCATACATTGTGCAGCAATGAATTTTTGAGGTTTCCCATGCCGCCGGTTCAGCATGCATACAACGCAATGGTCTCGGGCTTCGTTGACAGCCTTCAGGAGCCTCGGACCCCCTATATCTCGCCCCAACGCCTGTCGAAGGCCCTAGGTGTGAAGATTGCCAATCTGGCGCAGCTAACAGGCGTCCATCGAAATACGTTGCGCAACCCTTCCTCCGAGCGCCTGCAGGGCAGGATGCGCGAAATGGTGAAGGTGATCTCGGCGGCGACGGAACTCACCGGCGAAGTTGACAGGGCCATTTATTGGTATCGCAACGAGCCGATCGCCGACTATGGGCATCGCACGGCGGCCGAACTTGTCGCCAACGGCCAAGTCGAGGCGGTTCTCGCGTTTGTTCGCGATCTTGAGAACGGCGCGCGCGGGTGAAAATCTCTCGCGTCGGTCCCGACGAAATCTTTCATCGCTACCTAACACCCAAATGGGCCTTCCTCCCGACCAGCGGTGCGGGCGCAGCTTCCGACGGTGGCCGCTTCAATCGGCCGGGGGTCGAAGCGCTGTATCTGTCGCGAGCGCCCCAGACAGCGCTCGAGGAATAAGCAAGGCGCCAGTATCACGCCGCCGGCGACGCTCGCTACCTACGATCCCGATAACCGCCTTCCGCACAATCAGTCGTCGTGGTCGTAATCCGCCAGTGCCTGCTGCAAAGACTACAATCCGCTATTGGGTTCAATGATGACAGCCACGTTCCGCCCGGCGTCGTCAATAGCCCTTGCCATCAAGCCTCTTCCGAAAAGCGTCACGCGCTCAAAGCTAAATTTCGGTACTTTAATATTGCAGCATATGGCAAAGTGGCGCTAGCGAGCGCCTGAGAGTGCGCTGCAGAGGACGCTTCGAGAAGCGCTTGGTGGCAAGTTGAGCGATGTCGCCCTTTCCTTTGAAAGCTTCGGCGTGAGCCACAATGGCTGTGTCCGTGAGCACAATGAAGACAACTATCTGGTCGAGCCACGGACTGGCCTGTGGGTGGTGGCCGACGGAATGGGTGGGCATGAAGCCGGAGAGGTCGCTTCAGCCAGCATTGTCGATCATCTGGCCACGATCGGCATTGCCAGTTCCGCCCCGGATCTTCGTGCGCGCTTCGAGGACAGGCTGAGCCGCGCCAACGCCGAGATCCGCAAGATCTCCGAATCCCGCGGCATAACCATCGGCTCCACCGTTGCCGCCCTGTTGGCGATGGATGGGCGATTTGCCTGCCTGTGGGCGGGCGACAGCCGGGTTTATCTGATCCGCAACGCCTCGATCTCGCAGATATCGAAGGACCACACCGAAGTTCAGGAACTTCTCGACCGCGGTATGATCAGCGCAGCCGAGGCGCTCACCTGGCCGCGCCGCAATGTCATCACGCATGCGGTAGGCGTCAGCGACGAAATCGTCATCGATTTCCAGCAAGGGGAAATCATGCCGGGAGACATCTTTGTGTTGTGCACCGATGGGCTGACTGCGCATTTGACCGATGCCGAAATCGGCGCCGCGGTCGTGACTGCAACACCTCAGGCGGCCTGTGAGGCTCTGCTGAAAACGGTGCTGGAGCGAGGCGGGACAGACAATGTCACGATTGTACTGGTAAAATTCGCAAGCAGAAGCAATGGGCACCCCCCCTACCCTGATCTGTCCAGAGCGGAGGGTTGAGGCTGATGAGCGCCGACGACAAGACGCGAATATCGCCGCAACTGGCCAACACAGCCGTCGGCACGCAGCTCAGCGGCATCTACGAACTTGACGAGAGGATCGCATTCGGCGGCATGGGTGAGGTCTACCGCGGCCACAACATCCAGACTGGCGACCATGTCGCGATCAAGATCGTCCTGCCCGAATTTGCCCGCGACCCGACGATCTTGTCCTTGTTCCGCAAGGAAGCGTCGATCCTCAATCACCTCTCGCATGATGCGGTCGTGAGATATCACGTCTTCACGATCGATCCAGGGATCGGTCGTCCCTATCTTGCGATGGAATTCGTCGACGGCGAGTCGCTATACGACATTATGCGACGTGGCCCAATGCCGACTGAGGAGGTGCGCAAGCTCTGCCATCGCCTCACGTCGGGTCTGAGCGCCGTGCATCAGGCGGGAGCAATTCACCGCGACCTCTCTCCGGACAACATCATCTTGCCGGGCGGGCGGGTTGACCGCGCCAAGATCATCGATTTCGGTATCGCGCGATCGGCGACCGTCGGCGGTGAGACCCTGATCGGCGGAAAATTCGCGGGAAAGTACAACTACGTTTCCCCCGAACAACTGGGGCTATACAGCGGCGATGTCAGCGAGCAGTCCGACATCTACAGCCTGGGGCTGGTGCTGGTTGCCGCCCTGCGCGGCAAGCCGATCGACATGAGCGGGTCCCAATTCGAGATCATCGAAAAGCGCCGGACCGTGCCCGACCTGTCCGACATCGATGACGATTTTCGTGACATTGTTGAAGCCATGCTGCAGCCGGATCCGCGAGACCGCCCGGCGAGCATGGCGGAAATCGCCAGGATGACGCGTGACGAGGACGAAGGGACAACGCCGCCGACGTTCATCCCAAACCGCGACAGGCCGGGTTTGCCACGGGCGGGGCAAACCCTTGCGCCCGATCCGAAGGCCTCGTCCCCGCCATCCAATGTTTTAGGCCATGACGCGCCTTTGGCGGGCTCGGGCGGGCAGCGCTTTGTCCCGCATGTCC
>NZ_SUEG01000169.1:304-10352 GCF_005063415.1 Mesorhizobium sp. | reverse complement strand
CTCGCAAGCCGGGCGGTTATTTCGTCGTCGGCTCTTCGGGCATCGAATATGCCTTGCTGGCCGAATGGGCATTGAACCGGATCGTGGATGCCAAACCCGCCTTTTCGCCGCCGGGCGCTGCCGGCAGGATCGCCGTGGTCTCGGGGAGCTGCTCGCCGACGACGGAACGACAGATCCGGCATGCTCTGGCCGAAGGCTTCGACGGGATCGAGCTCGACCCGGTCGAACTGGTTTCCGAAGCTTCGAACGACGCTATTGCGCGCGCGGTTGCAACCGGCCGCTCCAGCCTACGGGCCGGGCGGAGCGTCATCCTCTACACCGCGCTCGGACCTGCGGCCGACCGCGGTGCTGAAATCGACCTCCGAGAAGGCGCCCGCCATAAGCTCGGCCGCGGCCTTGGCGAGCTTCTCCGCGAACTGACGCTTCAAGAGGAGCTACTGCGCGTGGTCATCGCCGGCGGCGACACGTCGAGCCATGCACTGGGCCAGATGTGCGTCGACGCGCTGACGGTGCGAATGCCGCTGCCGGCATCGCCGGGTTCGCCGCTTTGTGTGGCGCATTCGCGCATCAAGGCGATCGACGGGCTGGAAATTGCCCTCAAGGGCGGGCAGGTCGGAACCGACCGCTATTTCTCCGCTATTCGCGATGGGGTCGGCGGTTGAGAGCGGGGAATATCTGGTCAAATCGGTGATGCTCAATCGAGATCCAGGATAATCATTAGTCGGCAAACCAGAAAACTTCAGGCGTTCAGATCAGCGGCAATGCCACTCATCCCGCTATCTTGTACGGCCTATTGCCCTGCTTGGATGATACTGACGGGCATAGGCGACACAGGCATCCACCGTGCTGACACAGAGCGCATCGCGGTTGTTCGGCAGGTTGTTGTCGCCGGCGTAGGCAACCTCGGCAACATGACCGTTAACCATTCGAATTTGTGTGTTGCAATAGCCGCCGGGGGCGACGTTGACGGAACCTCCGAGCGCAGGGACCGGGCCAATGGCCACCGTCGGAACCACAATGTTGAGATTGCCGCGCTGAACGACGCGCTGATAGGTCCAGATCTGGCCGGATTTGCCGACATCGGCAGTGGCGGTCGGAAAGCCGGCGCACATTCGAATGTCCGCCTCGCTAAGGCCGACCATCTCCTTGCGGGCTGCCGCCGCCGTGGCGTCTTCCTTCGCAGTGCTCGAGGTGTCGTCGGGCATGACGCAGGAAGACAGGATGGCGGCGCTTGACGATAGAAGGAGAAGGGCAAGCTTTCGGGTGTGGAAAGATGTCATACCGACTTCGGATTGCACGGGAGCCCCGAATGCCAACCTAGGAAGTGGGCCAATCGAGTCAACCGGCAGAAAATTCACGAAGTCGTTTGGTACGTCATTCCGCCGCACGCATCTGCTGCAAGAGGTTGAGGCTGCCGCCGTGACCCTCGCGCCCTATCTTCCGCCTGGGCATCGGATTTCCCAAACCGATCCCTTCTTGTCAGACGTACTGGCGCACGGTGCTGTGACTTTGGTTCGGCCGACGATGTGCTAGTTTCAGCCAATTGCTCCGGAGACGTCATGCCTATCAAGCTGCAAGAAATCGCCCTCGCTCTTCTGCTGTTGGTTGCCGGAGCTGGGGTCGGTCATGCGGAGACGGCCCAGCGGCCGCCGCCCACAGGCGGGGTTCTCTCGCTCCTGCCACCGCCGCAGACTTCCGATCATTCGATCGTCATTGCCGGACAAACGCTCGATTACGAGGCCAAGGCCGGCACGCTGTCATTGCCGTCCGGTAAAGGCGATATCACCGCCGAGATTTTCTATGTCGCCTATGCTCTGCACCCCGGGAAAGACATGGGACCGGATCCGCGGCGCCCGATCACCTTCGTGTTCAATGGCGGTCCGGGAGCAGCTTCCGCATATCTTCATCTCGGCGCGCTCGGTCCGCGGGTCCTGGCGACGGCGGCCGATGGAAGTTTCCTGCCGCCGCCACAGAGGCTGTTCGATAACCCCGACACTTGGCTCGACATGACCGACTTGGTCTTTGTGGACCCTGTCGGAACCGGTTACAGCCGTGAAGCGCCCGGCACGGAAGCACACAGCTTCTGGGGCGTCAGCCAGGACGCCGCGTCGATAGGCGCGTTTATCCGGCTCTATCTGGCGCAGACCAACCGTACGGCATCGCCTGTCTTCCTGGCTGGCGAAAGCTATGGCGGCTTTCGAGCAGCATTGCTCGCCAGGAAGCTTCAGGAAGACATCGGAATCAGCCCGAGCGGCGTCGTGCTGATTTCGCCGGCGCTCGAATTCACGCTGGTGCGCCCGGACGAGTTCCAGCCGCTCCACTGGGCGCTGGAACTGCCGTCGCTGGCGGCAGTGCGCCTGCACAGCGAAGGCGTTTCCGGCCCGGCTCTGCAGGAGCGGCTGGCCGAAGTCGAACGCTATGCGCTCGGCGATTATCTGGCCGCGCTGGCCGGTGGACTGGAGCAAGGTGGACGCCTGGCGAGCCAGCGTGTCGCCGCAATCACCGGTCTGCCGCTCGATCTCGTCCAGCGGCACTTTGCACGCATTCCCATAGGGCTCTTCGCCAAGGAGTTTGCACGGGCAAAGGGCAATGTTCTCAGCGCCTATGACGGCAACATCGCTACAGCGGACGTGGCGCCAGAGAGCCTGGGAGTCGAGGGTCCCGATCCGGTGCTCGATCGAAGCGTGCCGGCGCTCACCTCCGCTTTCGTCGGCTATGTGCGTGATGAATTGAACTTCCGCACGGATATCAGCTATCGGCTTCTCAACCGCGAAGTCAGCGGCAATTGGGACTATGGAACGAGCCCGACGCGTCAGGGCTATGCGGGCGTCATGGACGACCTTCAACAGGCGCGCGTGCTAAACCCCAGCCTCGGCGTGCTTATCGTCAACGGCTACAGCGACCTGGTGACGCCGTACATGGGCTCGCGCTACCTGCTTGGTCAAATTCCTTCGCTTGCCGGCGCAAAGCCCATTCGCACCGAGGTGCTGGAGGGCGGGCACATGATGTATCTGAGGCCGGATGGACGGGCGGCACTGAAGCAGGCCGCGTCCGAGCTTTACCGAACGACGCAATGAGACGGTTTGCGCAAAAAAGCGCCGGATGCGCTGTTCGCCCTCTCATCAGGCCCTAGTTCCATCGCGATTGATCGGTTACACACCTAGGATGGCGTCTTTTAGCGACGTTCGACAGCGGATTAGCCGGCTCTCCAGAATCGCGCCACTGGTGCGGCGTGCTGCCGAGCGGGCCATTCGGGATACCAGGCCACACAGGCGGACAAGCCTCGTCGACCGCTGGAATGCGCTGTCGCTGGCCACGCAGTTCCTGCTCGCGGGCGGTCTATTCTCCCTGTCGGCCATGGTTGTGGTGGGGATTTCAGTCACGGGCCACATAGAAACCGTGGTCACGCAGAATTCGGCTTCCGCTACGGCTCTTTACGTGGACAGCGTTATCGCGCCGCTGCTTCCGGATATGCGCAAGAGCGAAGTCCTCGACGAGAGCGTCGCCCATGCGCTCGATGAAACGCTGGGGCAAGGGGCACTCGGCACAAGGCTCGAATCCTTCAAGCTCTGGCGTCGCGACGGAACCATCCTGTATTCGACCGACAAGACATTGATCGGCAAGCGCTTTGACCCCGGCGACAATCTCCGGGCGGCATTCGCAGGCCAAATGGTTTCGGAGTTCGACAAGCTCGACGATCCGGACAGCGAGGCCGAAAGAGCCAGCGGCTTGCATCTCCTCGAGATCTACAATCCGGTGCTGCAGCCATGGTCGGGGGAAGTGGTGGCCGTTTCGGAATTCTACGAGGTCGCCACTGACTTTGAAAGAAACCTGCATCAGGCACTCATTCGAACCTGGCTGGACGTTGCCGCCGTCACAGCGGCCTTCTTTCTCGGGCTGTCGGCAATCGTGTTCCGTGGCAGCCGCACGATCAGCTCACAGAGCCGCTCGTTGAAGCAGCGCATTGCCGAGCTTTCCGATCTGCTTGCTCAAAACAGACTGTTGAGGCTGCGGGTGCAGCGGGCCTCGCAGCGTGCCACCGCAGTTAACGAACGCTATCTCAGGCGCATCGGTGCGGACTTGCACGATGGCCCCGCGCAACTGGTTGCTCTTGCGGCGCTGGGGATCGACAGCCCCGTCATTGGCGATCCCGCTACGCCGCAATCGAAGCGTGCACAGGAATTGCTGGCCATCAAAGCACATCTGGACAATGCCATGCGCGAGATCAGGAGCATCAGCAAGGGCCTTGTCCTGCCGCATGTCGAGCATGCCGAACTGGGTGAAATTCTCGAGCTTGCCGTACAGGCGCACGAAGAACGAACCGGCGTCAAAGTGAGATTATCGATGACCGGCGGCCATACGCCGTTGTCGCCAGCGGCCAAGATCTGCATCTTCCGCTTCGTCCAGGAGGCGCTGAACAATGGATTCCGCCATGCCGGAGGTGAAGGTCAGTCGGTCGAGAAACATTTCGACGGCGAGCGCGTTTGTATCGAAGTGGCCGACGCCGGCCCCGGCTTTGACCCGCAAATCGTGCGTCCCGAGAGGCTGGGACTCGTTGGGCTGCGCGAGCGGGTGGAAAGCCTCGGGGGCCAGTTTACCGTGACCTCCTCACAGAGTGGCACAGTCGTAAGAATGGCCCTCAACATCGTTGAAATGGGGCAGACATGACAGTAGCCATCAAGCTCGCCATCGTCGATGACCACCCGCTGTTCAGGGAAGGCGTTGTGCGCACGCTCGATCAGATCGGCGGGTTCGAGATCGTCGGTGAAGGAAGCAGCAGAGACGATGCCCTGCGGATAATCGAAGACCAGCGGCCCGACATTCTGCTGATGGACATCTCGGTTCCCGGAGGTGGCCTTGGCGTGATCGGACCGGCCCTGGAGCGGCATCCGGCACTGAAAATCGTGATGCTGACCGTTTCGGAAGAAAACCAGCACGTGATGACGGCGTTGCAGAGCGGGGCAAGGGGTTATGTTCTGAAGGGGGTCGGCTCGAAGACATTGGCTGCGATCCTGCGCACGGTAGCGTCGGGCGAACGATATGTCTGTCCACAATTATCGGCGCGCCTGTTGGCCGATCTGTCGGCTCAATCAAAAGAGCCGGCGAAAGCTGACGGACTCGCCGAACTCACCACCCGCGAAAGGGAGATCCTGACGCTGGTGGCCGCGGGACTGAGCAACAAGCGGATCGGGCTTCGGCTGAACCTGCATGAGAAAACGATAAAGCACCACATGACGCGAATCCTGGCCAAGCTCAACGTCAGCAACAGGACCGAAGCCGCGATGACCTTGCGCGACGCGACTGAGCGCCGGCATCCGCCTGTTCGTGATCATGCTTGAGCCGAAATTGCCGCACGGCGCGGCAATGTGAACTGGCCCTCAGTTGATCATTTCAAGCAACCTGTCCCGATCGGAACGCGTCGCCAGGCGCCGAATGATGGTGCGACCCTTGGCATCCCGCATTTCATATTGGCCGCTATCAATGCGCTCGCTGAGGCCGTTCGAATGCACCACGCCAATGCTCGGCCCGCTCACCTCGACCCGGTCTCCCGTGGTTGCATTGATGAAGAGTTTTGGCCTGCTGTCGGGGTTTACCGCTGGGGCCAGATCAGGGGGATTGTCCTCCTGCGACTTTGCTTTGTCCTTGCCCGCATTGCTATTCGAATTTGAGTTGCCAGAGTTTCCACCTGGATTGCCGGAATTGCCGTTCCCGTTCCCATTGCCATTTCCGTTCCCGCTGCCACTACCACCATCTTTGGCCCAGGCAGTTTGCGGGCCGAGCGTCGGCGACGGTCCGTCGAACATGACGCGATAGGGGCTCACGACGAGAATGAAGGTCAACACGACTACAGAAATGCCGACACGACGTCCTCGTGAAGATCCGGTCCTTCGTCTCCGGGTCGTCATCAGTGAACTTGCCAGTCGCATGTCGGAAATGCCCTTAACCATACGGACCTGTCGTACTGCCTCCTGTTCGAATTCGTGTGATGCTTAAAACAATGGTTTGCATCCGGGACGTCAAGACCCACCAGTTCCACGATGGTAACTGGTGGGTCTCGCTAGCGCAGGAAGGGACTATTTACTGCGCAAGTTTTTTGCCTTCCTTTGGTTGCGTCTCGGCGAAAGCGCCGACTTCCCACCATCAGCCAACTATGAATCCAATTGCCGTGATCCCGAAACACAGGCCAAATAACGGAAAAAGCAGCCAACGTGCCTGGTGAACGCTCGGGTCCATAGCGGCCTCCTGTAACAGTCGGCATCGCAACGGGGCCATCGGAACTCGGTTCCTGAAACTGTCGCGTTTCGGGCTTTTGCGATAGCAGCCTCGGACCAAAGTTTGGCCATGCAGGTCCTTGGTCGACAGTCTTACAGACTGAAGTCCAATACCAGGGGCAATGGACCCCGCCCTGCGTTCGGCGCCCTTTGTATCCACCTGGCGGCTGCGATCCACCGTTTCCCTCGAATGCTTTGCGTTCCTGGCACTATGGCAACAGCGACGTTGGTCACTGCGATGTCGTTGAAACGTCACCAATACAGACCCATATCTAAGGTGCGTCGGATGTCTCCTCCCATTGCGTCCGGCGCGTTCCCCTCTGGAGGTTACAGACCTTCACGCTTGGCCGGGCTCAACAGTCCGGCCTTTTCTTTTGGCGATTGCTTTTATCGGCACCGGCACCGAGGACTATTTCAACACGGCATGGTGCCCGACACAGTAGCGCGCCGCCTCAGCTGCGAGGTGGAAGTTGCTGGACAGACCAGGTGTTGCCGTCGGGATCCTCAAAGAAGACAAATCTGCCCCAGGGAAAATCCTTGATATCGCTGACCTCGATACCTTGAGCGGCCAGGTACCGGTGTGCCTCATCGATATCGGGCACGACCAGTTGCAGGCCCTTTATGGATCCCGGGGGGCTGTCGACGAGGCCCTTGCCCATGGCAATCGAACAGGCCGAACCGGGCGGCGTCAATTGCACGAAACGTATCTCGTCGCTTACGGTGTGATCGTGATCGAGATGAAAGCCGACCTTGCCAACATAAAAGGCGATTGCCCTATCGACGTCCGATACGGGGACCGGGACTAGTTCCAGCTTCCAATCCATGACAGCCCTTTCGCAGCTTGATCGCCAAGTGGTGCCGAACACCGTGGGCGACATCCCGCCATCTTCCCAATGCCATTGTCGGCGCGGGCCGCTCAGTCAGTCAAGAGATATCCGGGTTCGGTCGGAGACTTCGTGGCCGGGTTGGCCAAAGCTCCCTACGACGGACATTTTCACAGGACCACGAAACAATTATCTCCGGTCGCCGTTTTGCCCGCAGAACCTTTCGAGGAGGCGACGATGAGCGCAACCGGCTTGGACGTTTTTGACAAAACGCTGCAAATAACAAACATCTGGCTTGACGAGGTCATGGCGGATCTTGGTCCAGATCGACACGTCGCCTGGCATGCATTGGGCGCCGTTCTGCGAACCCTTCGCGACAGGCTACAGATCGGACTGGCGGCCAAATTGGGAGCGGAACTGCCGCTGCTCGTGCGCGGCGCCTACTATGATCGCTATCGGCCCGCCGACATGCCCGACAAGACACGCTCGCTCGAGAAGTTCCTGCAACACATCGCCGATGAATTGAAATCGACCCGTCCTGTCGATCCCGAGGATGCGGCCCGCTCGGTGCTGCGTGTGCTTGCACGGCATATCGACCTTGGTCAGTCGGCAAAGGTACGGGACGCCCTGCCAAAGGAAATCCAGGCTCTCTGGCCTGAAAGCGTGGGCGTCAAATAGTGGCGATCCCGCTCATACGGACGCGCGACCGACCAACTGCCTCGAAACGCTGACGTTTAGAAACCTGCCGACGGTGTCCAGGTCGTCACGAATGCCGCACGATGTGTTCCACAAGGCGATGTGCCTCCTCGGCGATCGCCAATATTATGCCTGATTTGCGCGTGGAGGCGAAATCCAACCCGGCGAAGTAAATGCCTGGCAGGGCGGCCACGCCATCCTCGTGAACAGGCTGTCCTTCCGGGTCGAGCAGACCGGAAAGCCTCACCCAACTAAAGTCACCCCTGAAGCCGGTGCACCACATGACGGTCGTGATGCCGGACTCGGCAGCATCAAGAGAACGGACAGCCGGATTCGGCAGCTGCGCTGTGACGGTATCCGCTGGATCCGGCTCCGAAACGGGGGCATCGATTCCGGAGCGGCTGATGTATTCGTCGATATAGCGTTTAACGTTGGCGGAGGCCTCATCCGCAAAACGAACATGCTCTTCGAGATCGTCGGCGAACGACAGACGGCCGTCATCTTCGACGCCTGCGAACCGCCCCAGCAGCACGACACCTTGGGCGCCGAGCCCTTGCAGGCTTATCGTGTGTTCTACCCCAAGCAGACCACGAGGTGGAATGCGCCCCGCAAGTCGAATGATTTCATCTCGACGTACATCGAGAAACCCGCTTTCGACGAGCCAGAGCATGATATCGCGACCTCGGTAGCGCCGCGAGAGCCGCCCGACCCGGCTGGTGGCAAGGAAGACCCTTCGGCCTGCTTCCGCCAGTTCTTCCGCGATCTGGGCACCGGACTGGCCGCTTCCGACCACCAGCACCGCTCCAGCCGGGAGATCAGCGGCGCTGCGATAATCAGAAGCATCGATCTGGCGCAGGCCTGGCGGCAAGGCAGCGGCGAAAACTGGGCGTACCGGACAATTCAAGTCACCGCTGGCGATCACCACGTTGCGTGCCAAAACTGTGCCGCGCGAGGTGGTCAACCGATAGACGCCATTCCCGTGCCCACCGGAGAGCTCGGTCACAACAGTGTCCGGTTCGACCGGTAGTTCGTTTCGCCTGGCGAAATCCTCAAGCAGGGCGACGAACTGGTCGCGCGTCAGGGCACCGAACGGATCTGAACCGTCATAGAAGTCGCCTGGCATGACGGTCTGAACGTTGGGGGTATTCATCCGGAAAGAATCCCACCGCTGGGTGCGCCAAGTCTGTCCGATGCGGCCTCGCTCCAATACGGCATGGCGCAAGCCTTGCCGTGCCAGCGAATAGCTGACGCCCAGGCCGGCCCAACCGGCCCCGACCACCACCGCATCGAGGATGTTGGCGTTGTCCCTCATTTGCCGCGGATCCTGATGCTAGCGCCGTTGCAGCGATTCGAGGCGGCACCAACGCCATCAGCGTAACGCCTTGGCCGGCGAACAACCGCCAAACAGCAGCCGATGCTGCCTGAACCCATCCCCGCGATCTGCATGGGCTTCGCCCCCGATGCGAGGCACGATAACAGCTTTATCGGATCACGGCACAACCAAATACTCATCCGAAACCGGCAACGGTCGCGGCTTAACCTGGAAAGAGTGTGAAGCCGCCGTCGACGCGGATTACCTGTCCGTTGATGAAGCGCGCGCGGGGACCGGCGAGGAAGGCCACCGCTTCGGCGATCTCTTCCGGCTCCGCATACCGGTTCAGCGATTTCTTGCTCGAATCCATGCGCTGCGGGTCGACCACGCGGCTCGCCTGGAACCGTGCCGTCTTGGTAGCGCCAGGGCTCACTGCATTGACGCGTACGCCATCCTCGATCAATTCCTTGGCGAGGCAGCGCGTATAATGGACGACGGCTGCCTTGAGCGTCGAGTAGACCACTTCGGGCGAGCATCCGATATGCGCTGCCGCCGAGGCGATGTTGATCACCGAGCCCGAGCCGCGCTTGACCATAGGCGGAACGAACGCCTGGCAGACCAGCATTGTGCCGATGAGGTTGTTCTCGGTCAGAACCTTGATGTCTTCGTATTCGATGTCGAGCGCGTTGTTGGGACTGGGCTTTACGCCCTTGGCGCCGATGTCGCCGCCGGCGCAGTTGACCAAGACGTGCACGTCGCCGAGATCCACCTCGATCTTCCTCTTCATTTCGGCGACGGCCTGCTTGTCGCCGATGTTGCCGGTGACCGCGGTGATGCGCGTCCCATGCTTCTCCAAGCCCCGGGCAGAGTCGCCGAGGTCCGCGAATTCGCCATACTGAGATGGCCGGGTCCAATCGAGGTCGTGGACCGCGACGTTTGCGCCA
>NZ_SUEG01000169.1:0-294 GCF_005063415.1 Mesorhizobium sp. | reverse complement strand
TTTGCGCCAAGTTCGGCCAATCGGTCGGCCATCACGCGGCCGAGGCCGCGTCCCGAGCCGGTGACGAAGGCGGTCAGACCGCTGAGTTCTCGGGCAGTCATGCTGATTTCTCCATTGCAATGAAATCGAACTTCATCATGTTGGCGGCGCTGCGCCGGATCATGTCGAGCTCGTACAAAACGAGCGCACCGTCATCATCACGCTCCCATGGCGTGCGGTAGTCGGCGTCGTCCGCAAGGCGGTTCAGGCGCGCAGCACTCAGGCAGGCCGCGAATTCGCGGCCTGCCTGAGTGC
>NZ_SUEG01000168.1 GCF_005063415.1 Mesorhizobium sp. | reverse complement strand
ACGCTCAACGCCAGCGGAAGCTCTGCGTCAGGCACGGCGATCGCGCCTTCAGCGCTCGATGATGCGGGCTTTCTTCCGCAACTCCTCGACATATTTCTTCGAGAGTTCGTCGGCGTTCTTGTCGCTCGAACCTTCACTCTGGAACACCATCTGCGCGGCTTTGTCGTCTGACACTTCGCGCGACGAGCAGATGCCGATGAATTCGACACCGCGGTCGGTTTCGCGGGTCGTGGTGGCTCCGCCGACCTTTGTAGCCTTTATCTGCTCGGCCCAGTCCGCCGGCAATTGCGGCGCCAACACCCGGCCGAGATCGCGAACGGTGACATCGATCAGGCCCTTGGCGAATTCGCGCGTGGTGTTGCAGCCGTTGAAGCGGGCGCGCATGGCGTCGGCTTCGCGTTTGCGCTTGGCCAGCGTCGCGCTTCGCTCGGCGGCCGGCACCACGAAGATGACCTGCTGCAACATGTACTCTGTGGCGCTCGGTTTGCTACCGCCTTTTTCGAGCATGCGCTTGACGAGGTCCTGCTCGCCCATGGCGCCGCCGCCGTCGCTAGAACGGTGACGCGCGGTCAGCGCCTGGTTCCAGGCCATCTGCGCCCGGATAAAGTCCTTGAAATGCTCCTTGGTGACGCCGGATTGCGCCATCGCGCCGTCAAGCTGCTTGAGCGGCATCTTGTTGCTGGTGGCGAAACGCTGATAAGCGGCATCGACCTGCGCGTCGCTGATGCGGATGCCGAGCCGCCGGGCTTCGGCCAGACGCAGCGTCTGGTCGATCATTTCCTGGCCGGCATCGCCCTTTCTGTGCTGCAGGCGCAGGAAAGCGGCCCTATGCTGGATGTCGCCGGTGGTGATCGGTATATTGTTGACGACGTATTTGATCTCGGTGGCGAAAACTGGCCGCGTCACTGCGGTGATCGAGAACGCCACCAGCAGGGCGAACCCTGCCGAAAAGAGGTATTTCCTCATCGAAAGCATCCCAATTCCATCCCGATTCGGCCCAACCTATCCCAGTTCAGGCCGCCGAAATTCGTGCCTGCTCTATGCGGCGAAACAATGTCGTCCGCCAGCCGCCCCGTTGCCGACCGCTGCCCGTTATTGAATGGTGTCGATGGAGCGTTGCGACGAGCCGAAATCGCCGAGCGTGCGGAACGACAGGTTAAAGCCGACGTTCTGCGATACTTCCTTGGTGTTCAGGTCACGTCTTTCCGAAAACGTCATCAAATAGGTAAAGCACGAATCACTATAGGCAAAGCCGACCCCGTCCTTGACCAGAACGCTCTGCTCCAGATCATACGTGCCGGTGCCAAAGACGCGCCAATTCTCGGCAAGATGTGTCGAGGCGCCGAGCGTAACTTCATGGCGATCGGTCGAGAACCCATAAAGCGGCTGCGCCTGGATGAAAGCGTATTTGGCGCTCAGCGATATCGGCAGGCCTGAAAAGGCGGCCTTTACCTCAGCGCGGCGGATCTCGAAGCTTTGCTCGTCGAAACGGCCACTGACCGAGCCGGAAAACCCGGTGGGACTGTTGAAGCCGACAAGGCCGACATAGTCGGAGGTTGCAGTTTCAAGGCCCGAATAGGCGCCGACATTGACCAGGTCCGGCGTGCCGAACGAGTTCTGGCCGCCGAGCTGGTAGGACTGGCCGAACACCGCATTGGTGCCCCAGCCATTGTCGTATGCGCCGGAATAGCGCAGCCCGACATTTGCCCGTGTGCCGCCTTCCATGCGGTCATAGCCCGAGAATTTGTCGCGCTCGAACAGCGTCGTGGCGTCGAAGACGAAGCTCTGGGCGTCCTCGTTGGGAACCGCCAGCCCGCCGACATATTGCTCGTTCGGACGCATGAATACTTGCGCCATCGGTTCGAAGACATGGCTGGAACTGGTCATCGAAAACAGCACCGGCCAGCGCATCTCAAGGCCGGCGGTCGCCATGTAGCGGGCAAGCGATGAACGCATATCGTCCTCGACGCCGAGATTGGTCGCCATCTGGTTGATGGCGTCGAGCGAGGCCGAGGAGGCGTTGACGTAGCCGGCGTCGCCGCGCAGCGCCAGGAGTGGTGTCAGCAGCAGCCCGCCATCGGTGGTGAAGGTGCGCTTCCATTCGGCTTCCGCGGTAAGGCGGCCGGATTGACCGTCGATGCCGCGGACGTTGTTGACGGACGAAGGAATGCCTGAGTTTGCAAGAGCCGTATCGAGCCTGTCGCGGTCAATGACCCGCGCGTTGACGTCGAACGACAGCTGCCCGCCGGCCACCGGCATGTCGGGGATATAGGCGTAGTCGAGCGAGGGCAGCACCCAGGGCTGCTTGGCGGCGCGTGCGGTCGGATCGC
This sequence comes from Mesorhizobium sp., assembly GCF_005063415.1. Lineage (GTDB taxonomy): Bacteria > Pseudomonadota > Alphaproteobacteria > Rhizobiales > Rhizobiaceae > Mesorhizobium. The sequence continues at coordinate 8,062 of NZ_SUEG01000168.1, read as the reverse complement.
TGGCGAGCGTGTCTTCCTGAACGTCGAAGTGCATGGCGCGCACATCGAAGTAATTGCGATCGTTGAGCCCCGTCAGGTACACCTCGGAGCGGTGCACGCTATCGTTGAAGCCATCGATGTCGTAAGTGCGCGCGAAATTCTTGTCGCTCTGCAGCAGGATGTCCCAGCCGAAGTCCCAGCGCGGGTTGATGGCGAACTGGCCCTGGGTGCCCATCATGCCGCGGAACCTGTTCGGGTCGCCTTCGGTACCCGAATTCACGTTGTGGCCATTGTCGTCGATGAAGGCGTCGGGATTCTCCTGCCGGATGCCCGCAATCTTCAGGCTGTACTGACCGTTGTTGAAGCGCTGCCTCCACTCGGCCTCACCGAGGAAACCTTGCTTGGTATAGCCGCTGCCGGTGACAGTGAGATCGTAGGTCGGCGAGAGCGCGAAATAATAAGGGACTTTAACACCGACGCCGAGATCGCTCTTGTAGGCGACGCCGGGGATCAGGAAGCCGCTCTTGCGCTTGACCGTTGGGTCGGCGATCTCGAAAGCCGGCAGATAGGCCAGCGGAAAGCCGAAGAACTCGAAATTCGAGTTCTCGAAGCGAACCGTCTTCTTCTCGCCGTTCCAGATGATCTTCCTGGCCTTGATACGCCAGGTCGGCGCTTTGTCGGGCTTGTCCTCGCACGGCTCGCAGGCGGTGTAGACGCCATTGTGGAACGTCGTCAGCACGCCGCCCATGCGCTCCGCGCTTTCGGCGGCGAAATACGCCTTGTCTATGGTCTCGACACGCAACGCGTTGACGAAGCCGTCCGCGAAATCGTCGGTGATGTCGGCATGCTGCGAATAGATCTTGGTGCCGTCGCTATTGACGAGCTCGACATTGCCGCTGGCGACGAGGCGTTTGGTATTGCGGTTGTATTCGACCCGCTGGGCGACGAGACGGTTGCCGCCATAGTCGATCTGGACGCCGCCGACGGCCGTCACGGTCTGCTTATCGTTGTCGTAGACCAGCGTATCGGCTGCCAGCAGCATCTGCGTGCCGCTCGGAACCTTCGTTGCCAGGTCACTGACGTCCTGGGCAAAAGCCGGAGCAACCGGGGCGACGCTGGCAAGCAGGCATGCCAAGGCGCTCGCCGCAGAGAGGCGTGCCAAACCGGCGTGCCTATGGCTGCGCAAAACCGCCTCCCTCACTAGCCGTCTTCCTTGTATAGCAGGAATGTCACCCCGAAGAACATAGCCACGACAACCGGGACCCAAGCCGCTACGGCAGTGGGTACGAATCCCGCTACGCCGAATGCCTTGACCAGCACCGAAACGACATAAAGCAGAAAGCCGGCCGCGATGCCACCCAGAATCATCGTTGCCGACTGTCCCATCCTCGCAAATCGCATTGATACCGTCGCCGCAATCAGCGTCATCGCGACAAGCAGGAAAGGCAGCGCAATCAGGGAATTGAATTGCATGGCGAAGGCATTTGCCTTGAGGCCGAAGGAGCGGGCCACCTCGATCTTGCCGGGCAGATCGTAGAAGGGAATGGTCTCAGGGCGCGCCAACCGTTCTTGCACGAATTCCGGCTTGAGATTGGTCGGCAGCCGATCGCTGGGTAACGACTGGATGGTGCCGTCCCGGAACACCTTCACGTCCTGCAATTCCCAGTAGCCGTCCCGCAAAAAGGCGCGCGCCGCATCCTTGCGCTCGATGATGTCGCCTTGCGGGCTGAAGCTGAAGAAGACCGCGTCGGCCATCTCCAGGCCTTGGTTGAGAATGGCGCGCGCGCCGATGATGGTGTCGCCGGAGTTGGTTTTCTGCCTGATCCAGGGCGCGGCATCAGCCGAGACGCTGTTCGACTTGCCCGAACGGAGCTGGGTCTCGATCTCCTCGGACCAGGAATAGGCGTGCGCGGCTATCGGATTGATGACGCCAACCGACAAGGCTCCAAACAGCAGCGCCCCGATGCAGCATGGCAGCAGGAATTGCCATGCAGAGACGCCGGCGGAACGGGCGATGACCAATTCATATTTGCGGTTGAGCGACACCAACGTCGCCATCGCCGAGAACAGGCCGACGAACGGCACCGTCTGCAGCATGATCATCGGCATCCTGAGCCCCGAAATGGCGAACGCAGTTGCGTAGGTGAAGCCCGGCACGCCGGTCGTGCGGCCGGAAAGCTCGGTGAAATCGATCAGGAACACCAGCGCCAAGAGGCCGATGAAGAACCAGATGGTGATCGTCACATAGCGAAAGAAGAAGTACCGACCCAGAGTCCAGCCCATCAGCCGGCCCCCTGTCCGGATGCGCCACGCCTGGCAAAACGGAGCTTGATGGCGCTCCAGCCGTCACTGAAGCGGCCGGCAAGATTGGTTATCCAATCGGCCCAGGCAACCGGCAGTTCCATGGTCCGGTTGGAAACAATGAACCAGATGGCGATCGCCGATGCCACGATCGGGACGCCGTAGACCATATAGGCATATTGCGGCACCTTGTCGGCCTTGCCGGCGGCAAAGAACCCGAGCCAGCGCACGAACAGCGCGATCGCGATTGCCGTGATCAGCGGGTGCACACGCGCCTCGCGATGCGAGCGCGCATCTCCGGCGACCGCAAGCGCGATCAGCGCGAAGACGAGCGAATAGGACCACTCGGAAAAACGCTGGTTGAGCTCGGCCAGGTACCTGTTCGGCTTTTGCTGGTACAGCTTGTCGTTCGGACTGGGATTGAGCAGATACTGGGTCGTCCGGTCCTTCGGCAAAAGCAAGATGTCAGATGAGGCCGACATGAAAGCGGACAGGTCGAAGGCATAGGAGGTGAACCGGATCACCGAGAGGTCGCCGGTCATGGTTTTGCGATGGATGACGCCGTCATTCATCATCAGCACCTTCTCGTCGCCGCGTTCGATGATGCTACCGGTCTTGGCATAATAGACGAGATTGACGCCTTCTTCGCGCGAATCGGCGACGAAGATGCCGCCGAGGCGATTGTCGGGAAGCCGTTCGCCAACCTGCAGGAACAGGCCGTCATCGATCTTGCGGAAGGTGCCTTCCTGGATGATCAACGACAACAGATCGGCACGCGACGACGCAATCAATTCGCGGTTCTTCTGGCGTGCGTAAGGGTCGACGCCATTGTCGACGGCGAACGAAAAAACGCTGGCTGCGAGCGCCAGAAGCATGATCGGCCTGACGATGGTCCAGCGTGAAGCGCCGGCGGCATTGATGACGGCCAGCTCCGAATCCGAATTCATCACACTGAGTATCTGAGCGACCGCGACCACCAGGGCGAACGGCACGACGATCGGAACGATCGTCGGGATGATCAGCGCTGCGACTTCGAAGAAGGTGAGGGCCGACTGACCGCTATCGGTGACGAGGTCGATGCGGGCGAGCACCTGAGTCGTCCAGACGATCGCCAGCGTCCAGACGAGCGCCAGCGCGAATACCGCGAAAGCACGGCGCATGATGTAACGTTCAACGACCTTCATGAAGGCTTTTCTCGGCGATTTCGAACGGCATCATGCCTTGGAACAAGGTAGTCGTCCGGCGCCGGCTGCACAACTGGCTCAGTTTGGCGGTTCGATCTGGGTTCCGTCCCGTATCGCAAATTCCGCTGGGCCGGAGTGTCGGCGGCAATGGATAAGAAAGGGCGAACATTGTTGGTTAACAACAGGTTGCGGCGGGAAGCGGGGCCGTGCCGCGACGAATCGTAGATGGTTCGATATCGCATATGGGAGCGATTTCGGCCAAAGTCTTGTCAAATGCGGCAAAACGACCAAATGTCGCGCCGGTCGCGACCGCGGCGACGTGATAAGACGGGTCAGGATCTGTTGAGCCCCAGCATGGAAGCGGAAAAATTGCGCGGTCAAACCGGTCGGGAAACCGTCTTTGACGGCGCGATCGTGGTCGGCGCCGGAGCGGCCGGCCTTGCCGCCGCCCACGCCTTGGTGAAGGCCGGCGTACCGACGCTCGTCCTGGAAAAGGAGAGCCGGCTTGCCGAACCCTGGCATCGGCGGCACCAGCGGCTGCACCTCAATACGCATCGCGATCTCTCGACGCTGCCCGGCGTCGGCTATCCCGCAGGCACCCCGGCTTTTCCGCATAAATCGGCCGTCATTCGCCATCTGAACGATTTCAGCCAGGCGCATGGTCTGCCAGTCGCATTCGGCGTTGCCGTTGAAGAGATCACGTTCGATGGCGATCACTGGACCGTGCGGACGAACGCCGGACGTCGTCTGGCGCGCCATGTCGTCGTCGCCACCGGGCGCGACCGGCAGCCGTTTATTCCTGCGTGGAAAGGCATGACCGATTTTGCCGGCCGAATTATCCATTCGGCCGATTTTGGCAAGGCGAAGGACTATGCCGGCAAAAAGGTGCTGGTGGTCGGTGCCGGCAATTCGGGGTTCGACGCACTCAATCATCTTGCGAATGCAGACGCCCAAAGCATCTGGCTGTCGGCCCGCAACGGCCCCTCGCTGCTGCCGAAACGCATCGGCAAGATCGCCGTCCACAGGCTTTCGCCTGTCATGGCGCGTTTGCCGATGCGGATTGCCGATGCGGTGATGGCGACAACCCAGCGCCTGGTTTTCGGCGACCTGACGAAATTTGGGCTTCCGCCGGCTCCCATAGGCGGTGCGAGCCGTCTGAGCGCCGACTACACCGCGATCGCAGCCGATGACGGCGCGGTTCGCGCCATCAAGGCAGGTACGATCGTGGTGGTGCCACCATTGCGGGAATTTACCCAAGACGGCATCATACTGAATGACGGCAGGTTGATCACGCCCGACATCGTCATTGCAGCGACCGGCTATCGCACCGGTCTGGAGCAGATGGTCGGCAAGCTCGGCGTTCTCGACGGCAAGGGCGTTCCGCTTTTCAACGGCGGCGATGCCGATCCGAAATTGCCCGGCCTGTGGTTTGCCGGCATGCGGCCGAGCATTCGCGGTTGTTTCGCCAATGCCCGCATTCAGGCCAGGGCGATAGCGGCGCGGATTGTCAAGCAGCGATAATGAGCAGGACTATGCCGACTGTTCCACCCGCAATAGACACGCCTTGTCGAAACGTGCTCGAACCGAAAGGTCAATGATCATGACGCCAGTCAGCATTCGCTACATGGTCGATGATGTCGCCGCCTCGATCGACTTCTACTGTGGACATTTTGGCTTCGCCGTCGAACAGGACGCGCGACCGGCTTTTGCTTCCGTCACACGCGGCGCTTTACGGCTCCTTCTAAGCGGACCCGGCAGTTCGGGTGCACGGGCGATGCCGGATGGCCGGCAGCCGGTTCCGGGAGGCTGGAACCGCATCCTGTTGGTGGTTCCGGACCTGAAAGAAGAGGTTGCGCGCCTCAAGAGTGCTGGACTTGTCTTTCGCAACGATATCATAACGGGCGTCGGCGGTTCCCAGACCCTGCTCGAAGACCCATCGGGCAATGTCATCGAGCTGTTTCAACCCGCCGCTCACTGACGCAACAACACGGCACCTTCGGTCCGATCTGCCCAATCGAACGCCTCCCGCGATAATCCAACGCACTTCCCGAAAGCAGGACATCATGAATTCGAGACCCTCGATCGCCTTCGCCAAATTCGCCGCGCCCAAAAAGGGCAGCGTTTTCGTTCTGGTGGCCGACGAGGGCGGCCTCAGCGATGCCGCCAGGGCTTGCGATCCGGCAAAGACCCTCGATCGGGCTTTTCCGGTCGCCGACTTCACCGGCAAATTCGCCAGCCTGGTCGAAGTGCTGGCACCGGAAGGGACATCGCTGGAGCGGCTGGTGGCGGTCGGTGCCGGCAAGGGCTCCAATCTCGATGATTACGGTTGGCTGAAGCTCGGCGGCACGATTGCCGCGTCTTTTCGCAAGGCAACCGAAGTGGCCGTCGTGCTCGATCTTCCCGGTGCGGCCGTCAGCGGCAGGCAAGCCGTTCAGCTTGCAGCGGGCATCCTGCTGCGCAGCTATTCCTTCGACAAGTACAAGACCAAAAAGAACAATGGTGACGACAAGCGCGAGCCAAAAAAGCCGGTCAAGGTGACTATTCACACGGCCGATCCGGCAGCTGCAAAGAAGGCCTTCGCCGATGAAGCGGCGGTGATCGACGGCGTCTTGCTGGCGCGCGATCTGGTCAATGAACCGGCCAATGTTTTGGGACCGGTGGAATTCGCCGCCCGCATCGCTGAGCTGGAGGCGCTCGGCGTCACGATCGAGATCCTGGCCGAGAAGGAGATGAAGAAGCTCGGCATGGGTTCGCTGCTGGGCGTAGCGCAGGGTTCGCCGCGTGGCGCCCGCATCGCGGTCATGCGGTGGGACGGCGGCAAGGCCAAGGAAAGCCCGGTCGCTTTCGTCGGCAAGGGCGTCACCTTCGACACCGGCGGCAATTCGATCAAGCCGGCCTCCGGCATGGAGGACATGAAGGGCGACATGGGCGGCGCTGCTGCCGTCACCGGGCTGATGCACGCGCTGGCCGCGCGCAAGGCGAAGGTCAATGTCGTCGGCATCGTCGGGCTGGTTGAAAATGCCGTCGACGGCCACGCTCAGCGACCGGGCGACATCGTCACCTCGATGTCGGGCCAGACCATCGAAGTGCTCAATACCGACGCCGAGGGCCGCCTGGTGCTGGCCGATGCGCTGTGGTACTGCAACGACCGCTTCCAGCCGAAATTCATGATCAATCTGGCGACGCTGACCGGCGCCATCATGGTCGCGCTCGGCCAGCATTATGCCGGCCTGTTCTCCAACAATGACGAGTTGGCGGACCGGCTGACGGCGGCGGGACAGGCGACGCAGGAGCGGGTGTGGCGCATGCCGCTCGGCGCCGAATACGACAAGCTGATCGATTCCAAGAATGCTGACATGAAGAACATCGGCGGCCGCCATGGCGGCGCCATCATCGCCGCGCAGTTCCTGCAGCGCTTCGTCAAGGACACGCCCTGGGCGCATCTCGACATTGCCGGCACCGCGATGGGCGCGCCCTCCAACGAGATCAACCAGTCATGGGCTTCCGGCTTCGGCGTCAGGCTGCTCGACCGGCTGGTGCGCGATCATTACGAGCAATGAGCGGCTGGGGCGGACTCCGACAATGTAGACTGAACGCATGGCCGAGATTCTGTTTTATCACCTGACCGAATCGACGCTGGAGGATGCGCTGCCCGGCCTCCTGGAGCGCAGTATCGATCGTGGCTGGCGCGCCGTCGTGCAGACCGGCACCGAGGAACGGCGCGACGCGCTGGATCAGCATCTGTGGACTTTCCGGGACGATTCGTTCCTGGCCCACGCAACGGACCGCGAAGCCCATCCCGCCGAGCAGCCGGTGCTTCTCACCGTCGGCCCCGACAATCCGAACCAGGCGCAGATACGCTTCCTGGTCGATGGAGCGGTGCCGCCGGAGCTTGGCGGCTACCAGCGCGCCGTGTTCCTGTTCGACGGCCACGATGCAGCCCAGCTAGAGGCGGCACGCACGCACTGGAAGACAATGAAGGAGGCCGGCCACACCGTGACCTACTGGCAGCAAACGCCCGACCGGCGTTGGGAACGCAAAGCTTAGAGCATTTGCAGCCAAGTGAAATCACTGGCGCCGCAAGAATGCGAAAAACAAAAAGATGGACCGCCGGCTATCCAGAAGATCTGAGCAAGCCCGATGCCGCACGATGAACGAACACCAGGCATGCCGATAGATGCCGCACTTGTTCGCCGGCTGATTGTCGCGCAGTTCCCCAAATGGGCGGACCTGCCGGTAGAGCCGGTCGAGCCTGGCGGCTGGGACAACCGCACGTTCCGGCTGGGCGACAGCATGTCGGTGCGGCTGCCGAGCGCTGCCGCCTATGTTGCCCAGGTCGAGAAGGAGCATCGCTGGCTGCCCCGCCTGGCGCCTCATCTGCCTCTGCCGATACCCGTGCCGCTGGCCAAAGGCGCGCCCGGGGAAGGCTATCCATGGCCTTGGTCCGTCTATCGCTGGCTTCGCGGCCGGCCGGCGGCTGGTGAACTGATTGCCGATCTCACTGAGTTCGCCCGTTCGCTGGCCGGCTTTCTGCTTGCGCTCTACCGGATCGACGCTGCCGATGGGCCACTGGCAGGGCAGCATAATTTCTACCGCGG
>NZ_SUEG01000167.1 GCF_005063415.1 Mesorhizobium sp. | reverse complement strand
ATACATTTCCGAGCGGATGCCGGCGGCACGCAGCTCGGCCACCATCTTCTGGTAGCGGCCGAGGCTTTCCGTATCCTTGTCCATGGTCAGCACGACGACCGGCGCGATCACGTCCGAGGTGTCGAGCTTGCCGAGGTTCTTCAGCGCCGTCATCAGCCGGGACACGCCGATGGAAAAACCGGTCGCCGGCACCGGCTCGCCACGGAAGCGCGAGACCAGACCGTCATAGCGACCGCCGCCGCCGACCGAGCCGAAGCGCACGATCTGGCCGTCCTCGTTGGGGATCTCGGCCAGCAGCTCGGCCTCGTAGACCGGGCCGGTGTAGTATTCGAGGCCGCGGACGACGGAAGGGTCGATGCGGATGCGATCCTCACCGTAGCCGCTTTGTGCGACCATGGTTCTTATCTGCTCCAACTCTGCAAGACCCTCAACAAACGAGGCGTTCGTGATGCCCAGATGTTCGAGTTTCCTTTCCTCGATAAGATTGCTGAGACCGGGGTTGATGGATCCCAGTGTCTGGACAATTTTTTCGGGATCGTGCTGCGCCATGACTGTGAAATAGCTGATGACAACGTCGACTTGCGTATTGTCCAGCCCGGCGCCCTTGGTGAAATCACCGCTCTCGTCCTTGCGCCCCGCGCCCAAAAGCAGGCGCACGCCCGCGACGCCAAGCTTGTCCAGCTTGTCGATGGCGCGCAGCACGGTCAGCCGGCGGCCGATGTTCTCGTCGCCACCGAGGCCGATCGCCTCGAGCACGCCATCGAGCACTTTGCGGTTGTTGACGCGGACGACGTAATCGCCGCGCTTGATGCCGAGCGCCTCCATCACGTCGGCCATCATCATCGCCATCTCGGCGTCGGCGGCGACGCCCGGCGTGCCGACCGTGTCGGCATCGAACTGCATGAACTGGCGGAAGCGGCCGGGACCGGGTTTCTCGTTGCGGAACACCCAGCCTGAGCGGTAGCTGCGATAGGGCTTCGGCAAGCGCTCAAAATTCTCGGCGACAAAGCGCGCCATCGGCGCGGTCAGGTCGTAGCGCAGCGACAGCCACTGGTCGTCATCGTCCTGGAACGAGAACACGCCCTCGTTCGGCCGGTCCTGGTCGGGCAAAAATTTGCCGAGCGCATCGGTGTATTCGATCAGCGGCTGGTCGACCGGCTCGAAACCGTAGAGCTCAAAGACCGAGCGGATCGTCGCCATCATCTTCTCGACGGCGCGCAGATCGTCGGCGCCGCGGTCGACAAAGCCGCGCGGCAGCCGCGCTTTCATCTTTTCGGATTTGTCGGCCATGGGATGGGTACTTTGCTGGGTAAACGATGACTTATTTCGGGTCGGCGTGTCCTACCGATGCAGCCCGGAGAAGGCAAGGGTTTGCGCTTCTCCCTGCTCCCTCTGCGCGAGAAGGCAAGAAAAAGAAGCTGAAACAATTGCGCCATGCGCGCGGCATCGTGCCGACACAATCCGGGCCGATAAGCGCGCCGAAACAAGGGGTTCGGGGCCATGGCCACGCTACAGAAGTTCGACATTATCGATAGCGGCGCACGCGACGCCTCGGTCCGGCTGCGGCCGGCTGACAGCGATGCGCCAAAAATGACGCAGCAAATCGCCGGACCGTTCGAGATAGCGGTGCAACAGCGCAGCGGGCCGACCATGCGCGACGTGCTGATGACCGGCCTGCTGGTGATCTATCCGGTGTTCGCTGCGCTGGCGGCCATCCTGGCCGGGTTTTTCCTCGCCGGCGTCGGCGGCGCCTGAGCCGCTATTTCGGCCGCTTGAACGCTTTTCGTTCCGCCTCGACCGGCTCGCGGCAGACGCAGCCCTCGAGATGGTCGTTGACCAGCCCCATCGCCTGCATGAAGGCGTAGACGGTGGTCGGGCCGACAAAGCTCCAGCCGCGCTTCTTCAGCTCTTTCGAAATGCGGACCGAGACGGCCGTCGTCGGATTGGCGCGCAAATGCGCGAGGTCGACGATCTCGGGCCGCTCGCCCGGGCCGGGCTCGAACTTCCAGAACCAGGCGGCCAGCGAGCCGGCCTCGTCGATGAGTTCGCGGGCGCGCTTGGCGTTGTTGATGGTCGAGACGATCTTGCCGCGGTGGCGGATGATGCCGGCATTGCCAAGCAGGCGCTCGACATCGGCGTCGGTGAAGGCGGCGATCTTGTCGACATCGAAGCCGGCGAAGGCCTCGCGGAAATTGTCGCGCTTGCGCAATATGGTCAACCAGGACAGGCCCGACTGAAAGCCTTCGAGACAGATCTTCTCGAACAGCCGGCGGTCGTCGGCGACCGGCCGGCCCCATTCGTGATCGTGGTAGTGCAGGTAATCCGGCAGGTTGCCGTGCCAGAAGCAGCGGGCGATGCCGTCGGGACCGGCAAGCAGACCTGTCTTTTCATCCATGGCGGAATTCCGTTCGTGTCTTGGCGTTAACGCGTTTTGACGCGGCCTTTACCGCGGCTTTACCAGATTCCTGAACCCGGCGGTAACCACACCAAAAGCTTTACTGACAGATCGGCATTTTACGCATTCCGATTCATGTTTCGGTTGCCGCTTCGCGCCAATGTCGGCGAAATCGGGGAGGCTTTGCACCCCGGCATGTTCGACGATCAAGGTGCGTTGCGATGAAGACATTCTTGTTCCCACTGTTCGGCGCCGCGGCCGTGCTTGCGGCCGGCGCCGCCAATGCCAACGACCGCTATGCCGAGAGGCCGCCGGTGGTGGTCAGTCCCGATCTTTCGGCGCCCTGGGTGCTGCAGCTCGGCCATGCACCGGGCATTGTGCGGCAGAGCCGGCAAGAAGTGCAGCCGCAACGGCGCTACCGGCGGCTGGCCGAACCGGATCAGCTGCGCACCGCAGCGGTGCAGGCGCCGGCCAAACGCATGGTGATGCGGCCGCAGATCGACCCGATCTATCTGCCGCAGGAAGTCGCCTATGACGGCCCGCAGAAGCCGGGCACGATCTTCATCGATACGCGAGAGAATTTCCTCTATCTGGTCGGAAAGAACGGCAAGGCGCGGCGCTACGGCGTCGGCACCGGCAAGCCGGGCTTCGAATGGTCCGGAACCCACAAGATCACCAACAAGCGCGTCTGGCCGGACTGGCGGCCGCCGGCTGTCATGATCAAGCGCGAGGCCGCCAAGGGCCGCTATCTGCCGACCTATCTCGCCGGCGGCATGGAAAACCCGCTCGGCGCACGCGCGCTCTATCTCGGCTCGACCGAATACCGCATCCACGGCACCAATCAGCCCTGGACAATCGGCGGCGCGGTGTCGTCGGGCTGCATCCGCATGCGCAACGAGGACGTGGTCGACCTTTACGAACGGGTCAATGTTGGCACGACGGTTGTAGTGCTGTAATCTGCAGTTGACCTCACCGATGATTCTGCTCAGAAGCCTCGGGAGCATTGAATAACGGGGGACGGGCCGTGTGGGGATGCGGCCAGTCACGAAAGGGCAGCGCGGCAAGCCGTGCTGCCCTTTTTGTTTCCGCCAACGCCAGCAAGAATTGCCGGGAAGATTTCGCCGGCACGTCGCGCGACCGGCATGGCGGTTCGCTTTTCGCGCTGCCTTTTCGCCGCCCCTCTGCTATGTGGCAGCCAAAATTCCAGACAAAGGCCCTATCTCGATGTCCCTCTCCGACGACAGCCGCTATCTCAGAGGCGGCCCGGTTGCCCAACGCATCATCGCCGGCGTGCGCGAGGACGCGGCGATCGCCACCGCCGAAGGCTTTCCGCCCAAGCTGGTGTCGATCACCGTCGGCGATACCGCGGCGGTCGACGTCTATGTCCGCAACCAGCGCGCCAAGGCGGGGCTGGCCGGCATCGGCTTCGAGGAAAGACGCTTTCGCGCCGACATCACCGCCGGCGAACTCGAAGCGGCGATCCACGGCCTGAACGCAGACCCGCGCGTCACCGGCATCATCATCCAGCGGCCGGTGCCGGTGCACATCCCGATCAAGACGCTGCAGGCGGCGGTGCATCCGCTCAAGGATGTCGAAGGCATGCACCCGGCCTCGATCGGCAACATCGTCTACAACCAGCTCGACCTGGCGCCCTGCACCGCCGCCGCCTCGGTCGAACTGCTCAGGGAAACCGGCCTCGACCTCAAGGGGCTCGAAGTGGTGGTCGTCGGCCATTCCGAGATCGTCGGCAAGCCGATCGCGTTCCTTTTGATGAGCGAAGGCGCGACAGTGACCGTCTGCCATCACATGACGCGTTCGGTGGCGGCACACGCACGCCGCGCCGACGCGCTGTTCGTCGCGGTTGGCAAGCCGCGGCTGATCAAGGCCGACATGGTCAAGCCGGGCGCGGCGGTCATCGATATCGGCATCAATTCGGAAATCGGGCCGGACGGCGAAAGCCGCATCGTCGGCGACGTCGATGCCGAGAGCGTCAGGCATGTCGCGTCCTGGATCACGCCGGTGCCGGGCGGCGTCGGCCCGATCACCGTGGCGATCCTGCTGCGCAACACGATGGTGGCGCTCAGCCGCCAGCGCGCCCGCTACCAGGCCACCTACGGCACGGCGGACAGGCTGGCGGCGGAGTAGGCGCTTTCGTCACGTGTATTGCGGCACATGGCAGGTGATCCGGGACTCATCATCCCAGAAAACGTAGAGCATGCCACCGCTGCCCCAGAAGAAGCCGGCGAGTGAATCGAACTGGAGAAGAAATTTCATTTGCCGATCCGTCCCGGGAACGACTGGAAACTGCGGCCCCTGAATCCATGACGGCAGCCCACCAAGCCGAAACAGGTTTTGCCTTGAATTGCTTATCCCGTACGACTGCCTGAGCCACCGTTTAGGGGTCGGTGCCAACCGAACAGTTCTTTTCTCGGCGGCTTTTGCAGGCCTCTCAATGTAGGGCGAATGCAGAGGCGCGATCGGCGTCGGCACACCGGCAGCGTCGTGGGAATAATAGGTCGGTTCGAGAGAATTCGCACAGGTGTCGATACGGAGTCTGGGACGAGGCATCGTCAGCTCACTCCCAAGGTCGTCCAGCGTAACCAGATGTATCAGTCGCTCTCGACAGGTCGGGCACACTGCCGATCCTTCGCCGCCGACCGTAAGTGGCCTGCCAGTCGCCGGAAGGTGCCAGGTGGGATGGTTGCGATGCGTCGGAAAAGACATGTCGCTCGGAGCGCCCTCCTCAAAGATGAAGTGATGGCAAGCGGGCGGCGAACGAGGATCATCATGCGTCAGCCAGTCTGCGAAATCGGGAATGTCGCCCAAGGTATTGTCTGGAAACAATCCCGGCGCCTGCAAGGCGACGTGAGCGAGCAGATCCTCGACATCTATTCCGCGTTTGACTTCTCCTTGCAGGAAAAATGCCAGACGGGCCAAGTGCGTGTCGTCGAGAAACGAAATCACGTCGTCAATGAGACTGGTCTGGTGAACGTCGGCTTCGACGGCCGCCTTTATCAGCGCAAACAGGAATTCGGACCCGCCCTTGAGATGCCGGGCCGCGATTGCCGTGCAGTCTTCATAGCGTGCCTGGATTGTTGCGCGCGGCGTCTTCGATAACAGCCGAACGATGGTTTCAATCTCTAATGATTCCAAATCGGACAACGGCCTATTCTCATGAGCGAATGCAGAGCAATCAACTCATTCTTGGTGGTTCGCCGCCATAAGCCCAGTCGAGCAGCTTTATCGTGTGCACCACCGGCAGCTTGGCGGCGGAGGCGATCTGGGTGATGCAGCCGATATTGCCGGTGGCGATGATTTCAGCACCGGTCGCTTCGATATTCCTGACCTTGCGGTCGCGCAGCGTCGCCGAAATCCCGGGCTGCAGGATGTTGTAGGTGCCGGCCGAGCCGCAGCAGAGATGCCCTTCGCGCGGCTCGCGCACGACGAAGCCGGCTCTGGCGAGAAGCTCCTTCGGCTGGCGGGTGATCTTCTGGCCGTGCTGCATCGAGCACGCGGAGTGATAGGCGACGATGGTGCCCGGCTTGCGGACCGGCTCGGGCAGGTCGAGGCTCGCCAGATATTCGGTGATGTCCCTGGCCAGCGCCGAGACGCGCGCCGCTTTGTCGGCGTAGGCCGGATCGAGGCGCAGCATGAAGCCGTAATCCTTGATGGTGGTGCCGCAGCCGGATGCGGTGATGACGATGGCGTCGAGCCCGCCTTGCTCGACGGCGCGCGTCCAGGCGTCGACGTTCCGTCGGGCCGACGCCAAGGCAGCGCCCTCGCGGCCCATGTGATGCACCAGCGCGCCGCAGCAGCCCTCGTCTTGGGGCACGACAACCTCGACGCCAAGCCGGGTCAGCAGCGAAATCGCAGTTTCATTGATGCCGGGATCGAGCACGGATTGCGCGCAGCCGGTGAGGATGGCGACGCGGCCATTTTTCTTTGCGCCCTGCCCCGCATGGATGCCCGGCGAAGCCATCGGCGATGCAGCGGGGATGTGCGTTGGAGCGAGCTTCAGCATCGCCGCCAGCGGCTTCAATGCCGAGATTTTCTCGAACAGGCCGGCGAATGGCTGGCCGAGCTTAGCCAGCTTGAGCGCGGCGCGGAAACGCGAGGGATAAGGCAGCACAAAGGCCAGCATGGCGCGTGTCAGGCGATCGGCCAGCGGACGCTTGTAGGTCTCCTCGATATGGACGCGGGCGTGGTCGACCAGATGCATGTAATTGACGCCCGACGGGCAGGTGGTCATGCAGGCGAGGCAGGACAGGCAGCGGTCGATATGGGTGACGATCTCCTTGTCGGCCGGCCGTCCGTTTTCCAGCATGTCCTTGATCAGGTAAATCCGGCCGCGCGGCGAATCCAGTTCGTTGCCGAGCGTCACATAAGTCGGGCAGGTGGCAGTGCAGAAGCCGCAATGCACGCATTTGCGCAGGATCTTCTCCGATTCCGCGACATGCGGATCGGCGAGCTGGGCAGCTGAGAAATTGGTCTGCACGTAAACGAATCCTACAATCCCAGAAACCAGCTTTCCGGGTTCTTGACCGGCTCGCCGCGCTGCAGCGCCTGCAAGCCGAGAATGCAGCGGGTGATGAACCAGACCGCGACCGCAACCATCAGCACGACGCCGACGACCACGACCATCAGCAGCGCCGAGATCAGTGCATAGAGCAGGCCGATCCAGAAGGTGCGGATCAGGAATGTGTAATGGCTCTCGACGAAGCCGCCGGCCTTGCCGCGATTGATATAGGCAAGGACGATGCCGACAATGCCGCTGACGCCGATGGCTAGGCCGGCGAGATAGAGGATGTAGATGACCAGCGCATTGGTCGGACCGGGCTCCAGCCAGCGGTCGGTCTGGCGTGAGGTACCGTTTTGACCTGGATCGCTCATTGTGCTCCTCCCTCGGTTGCCGGGGCGAGAGTAGCAGAGCCTGCGCCCGGCGCCATACGGCCGGGATTGAGGATGTTCTTCGGGTCGAATTCGGCCTTCAGCCGCGCCGACAGTGCTGCCAGTTGCGGCGCTTGCGGTTCGAACACCGGTATCGCAGCGCGGTGCGAAGGGGTTGCGCGCACCAGCGTCGCATGGCCGCCGCCATATTTTTTGATCAAGCCGCGCAACAGGCCGGCCTCGGGATCGTCCTGCTGCATGCGCAGCCAGATCAGCCCGCCCTGCCAATCGTAGAAGGCATCGACCGCGGCCTGCATGCGCAGCGCCAGCACCATTTGGTGGCCCTGCGACGGCGCCATCGAGACGCGCCACACCGGCCTTTCGCTGCCATCGGCGAACGGCGCGCAGTCGCGGACATCGCGCCAGACCGAATACGAGACCGAACCCGAAATCTCCTGCAGCGGCCCGGCGTTTTTCAGCAGGTCTTTCAGCGCCGCGATGCGGTAGGCGACCGATGGGCCGAAGCCCTCGATGCGTAGCAGCGTCGCCGCATCGCTGCCGAGACTGCCGCCAGCGACCCGCGCGGCGACCCGTTCGGGAAGATGGGCAGCGCTCGACACTTCGGCGCTGGAACCGAGCGCCAGCGCCATGGCGGCGACGGCATGATGGTCGAGCAGGCCGCGGATGGCGAGCGTGACTTCAGTCTCGGCAGCAGGCAGCACCTTGAAGGTGACGTCGGTGAACACCGCCAGCGTGCCCCAGCTGTTGGCCATCAGCTTGGATAGATCATAGCCGGTGACGTTCTTGACCACGCGGCCGCCCGACTTGAAGGCCCCGCCGCGCCCGGAAACGGCCGCTATGCCGAGGATATGGTCGCGCGCAGCCCCGGCCTTCAGCCGCCGCGGCCCGGAAAGGTTCGCCGCCAGCACGCCGCCGATCGTGCCTGGTCCTGGCTCACCGCCAAGCAGTGGGCCATAATCCATCGGTTCGAAGGCCAGTTGCTGGCCGTTTTCGGCAAGTAGGCTTTCGATCTCGGCCAGCGGCGTGCCGGCTTTTGCCGACAGCACCAGCTCGGCCGGCTCATAGAGCGTGACGCCGGAGAGTTTGGAAAGGTCGAGCGTATGCTCGCTCTGCTGCGGCCGGCCGATGCCGCGCTTGGAGCCGTGGCCGAGGATTTCGAGCGGCGAGTCCTCTGCGGCTGCCCAAGCGATGGTGGAGAGGGTTTCCGCGGCGGTTGATGGGGTGAAGGTGGTCATGCGGCGGGTGCGCCAATCGTAAATGAAGAGAAGCCGCGATCCTTCCCACCCCCCTCTGTCCTGCCGGACATCTCCCCCTCAAGGGGGGAGATCAGCAGTTTCGGCGCTTCGAGCCTATGTCGACGCTGGAGATTGGCGAAAGCCGAAGCGACATCCAATCTCCCCCCTTGAGGGGGAGATGTCCGGCAGGACAGAGGGGGGTGTTCAAGCGCCAACATACCCCTCAAAACCTCGGAATGTCCGGAAACGCCACTTGCCCGCGATGCACGTGCATCCTTCCGAGTTCGGCGCATCGCCTCAGCTGCGGAAATACCTTGCCCGGATTGAGCAGATGGTTGGGATCGAAGGCGCATTTGACGCGCATCTGCTGGTCGAGGTCGATCTGGTTGAACATTTCGGGCATCAGGTCGCGCTTCTCGACGCCGACCCCGTGCTCGCCGGTCAGCACGCCGCCGACCTTGACGCAGAGCCGCAATATGTCGGCGCCGAAGCTTTCCGCCTTGTCGAGCTCGCCCGGCACATTGGCATCGTAGAGGATCAGCGGATGCAGATTGCCGTCGCCGGCGTGGAAGACATTGGCGACGCCGAGCCCGTATTTCTCCGACAGTTCGCGCATGCCGGCGAGCACGCGCGGCAGTTCCTTGCGCGGGATGGTGCCGTCCATGCAGTAATAGTCGGGCGAGATGCGGCCGACCGCCGGGAAGGCTGCCTTTCGGCCGGCCCAGAAACTCAGCCGCTCCTGCTCCGACTGCGAGATGCGGCATGTTGTCGAGCCGTTGCTATGGGCAATGGCTTCGACCAGGCCGATCAGGTGATCGACCTCGACACCCGGCCCGTCCAGCTCGACGATCAGCAGCGCCTCGACATCGAGCGGATAGCCGGCCTGGACGAAATCCTCGGCGGCGTGGATGGCCGGGAGGTCCATCATCTCCATGCCGCCCGGAATGATGCCGGCGCCGATAATGTCGGCGACGCATTGGCCGGCCTGCTCGCTGGTCGGGAAGCCGATCAGCAGGGCACGCGCCGTCTCCGGCTTCTTCAGGATGCGCACGGTGACCTCGGTGACGACGCCGAGCAATCCTTCGGAGCCGGTCATGACGCCGAGCAGGTCGTAGCCTTCCGCGTCGAGATGGCTGCCGCCGAGGCGCACCACCTCGCCATTCATCAGCACCATCTCGATGCCGAGCACATTGTTGGCGGTGAGACCGTATTTCAGGCAGTGCACGCCGCCGGAATTTTCCGCGACATTGCCGCCGATCGAGCAGGCGATCTGGGAGGATGGATCGGGGGCGTAATAGAAGCCCTCCTGCTCGACGGCGGTGGTGATGCCGAGATTGGTGACGCCGGGCTGAGCAATGACGATGCGGTTCTGAAAATCGATCTCGAGGATCCGGTTGAAGCGGCTCATCACCAGCAGCACCGCGTCCTCCAGCGGCAGCGCGCCGCCCGAGAGCGAGGTGCCGGAGCCGCGCGGCACGACGCGGATGTTGCGGTCACTGCAGTATTTCAGCACCCGCGAGACCTGCGCCACGGTCTGCGGCAGCACCACGACCAGCGGCAATTGCCGGTAGGCGGTGAGCCCGTCGCTCTCGAAGGCGCGCATGGCATTGGCGGCGTCGACGACGCCCTCGCCCGGCACGATGATGCGCATATCGGCGACGATCTCGTCGCGCCGGCGCAACGTGGCGTCGTCTGGTTTCGGCATGGCAAGGCCGGACATCGACAGCCTCCTTCGATCGACTGGTAAAAATCTTTTACCAGCGACGGCTGCCGGTTGCAAATGCCGCTTTGGCCGGGATGGGAGGCCTGTGGCCGGGACAGCCTTCCGCAGCGGCAATCTGCCGCTGCGCGCCACACTACTCGCCCGGCTGCTTGCCTGGTTCGGAGTGCATGCGGCGGACGCGGCGCACGCCCCACCAGACGAGCAGGACGGCGAGCGGCACCGAGGCGGCGGTGACCATTTCCGGCGCAAAGGCATGGCCGAAGATCGAGGCGCCCTTGGCGACGTAGCCGATGAGGCCGACGACATAATAGGAAACGGCGGCGACCGAGAGCCCCTCCACCGTCTGCTGCAGGCGCAATTGCAGGCGGGCGCGATTGTTCATCGATGCCAAAAG
>NZ_SUEG01000166.1 GCF_005063415.1 Mesorhizobium sp. | reverse complement strand
CGCCGAGAAAGACATGGACGCGGACCGCCGGATCGGCGTCGCCGCCGGCAAGAGCCGCAGACATCGTCGCGTACATGGCGCGGGTCAGGGCGTTCTTCTTGTCCGGACGGTTGATACGGATGATCTGGATGGCGCCCTGGCGTTCGACGAGGATTTGGTCTGTCACGGATTGGTCCTTTGCGAATTTCGGGCCTTTGTGAATTTCGGGCGTTGCGAACGTCAGGTTGAAATCAGCGCCTTGGCGGCAACGGCAAGGCTGTCGGCGCCGCCGATGACGCGCTCCTTCAGCGCGCCCACTTCGCCAAGCAGGTTCTCGGCGAAGAAACGGCACAGCGCGATGCGGCTTTGGTCGGCAAGCGCGCCGCGCGCCAGATAGGTCCCACCAGCGGCAAGCGAGATCAGCCTGAGATAGGGTGTGGCGCCGGCCAGCGCATCGTCCGAACGGCCTTCGGCTTGCAGGTCTTGCAGGAAACGGCTCGCCTGTGACAGGTCGTCGAGCGCCTGGTCGAGGTGATCGGCGGTGCGGCCGAAGCCCTCAAGGTTCGACGCTCGCACCGCATCGGCGACGGCCTTGAGTTCGGCGATATAGCCATGCACATGCCGGCCGCCGCCGAGCGGCAGCTTGCGCGTCACCAGATCGATCGCCTGGATGCCATTGGTGCCTTCGTAAATGGGCGCGATGCGCGCGTCGCGATAAAGTGCTGCGGCCCCTGTCTCCTCGATGAACCCCATGCCGCCATGCACCTGCAGCCCGAGCGAGGCGACCTCGACGCCGACATCGGTGGAAAATGCCTTGGCCAGCGGCGTCAAAAGATTAGCGCGCTCCTGCCAGTGCTTTGCATCTTCGCTTTGCGACGCAAGATCGATGGCGTGGGCGCAGGAATAGCAGATGGCGCGGGCAATCTGGGTGAGCGCCTTCATGGTCAAAAGACTGCGTTGGATGTCGGGGTGATGCACGATCGGCGCCATGCCGGCACCGCGATAGCTTGCCGCCTTGCCTTGCCGGCGGTCGTTTGCGTAGGCGAGCGCCTTCTGCGTCGCCGCCTCAGCGACCGCGACGCCCTGTATGCCGACGGCAAGGCGCGCATTGTTCATCATGGTGAACATGCAGGCGAGGCCCTTGTTCTCCTCGCCGATCAGCCAGCCGATCGCGCCAGGCGTGCTGCCTTCGAAGCCATCGCCATAGATCATGGTGCAGGTCGGCGAAGCGTGGATGCCCAATTTGTGCTCCAGCCCGGAGCAGAAGACGTCGTTGCGTGCGCCCAGCGCGCCATCGTCGCCGACGAGGAATTTCGGCACCAGGAACAGCGACAGGCCGCGCGTGCCGGCCGGCGCGTCCGGCAGCCGCGCCAGCACCAGATGGATGATGTTGTCGGTGAAATCGTGCTCGCCATAGGTGATGAATATCTTTTGCCCGAAGATGCGGTAGGTGCCGTAGCCGGCCGGGTCGGCGCGCGTTCGCAAGGCATTCAGGTCCGAGCCTGCCTGCGGCTCGGTCAGGTTCATGGTGCCCATCCATTCGCCGGAGACCAGTTTTTCCAGATATCTGGCCTTGAGTGCCTGCGAGCCATGCTTGTCAAGTGCTTCGACCGCGGCCATCGTCAGCGTCGGGGCAATGCCGAACGCCATCGAGGCGGAGTTCCACATTTCGAGCGCGGCGACGCCGAGCATGGCCGGCAACGCCTGGCCGCCATGCGCTTCCGGCGCGGACAGCGCATTCCAGCCGCCGCCGATCCAGCGGCGATAAAGTTCCTTCCAGCCGGGCGGGGTAGTGACGGCGGCGCCGTCGAGCACCGCGCCGTGCTGGTCGCCGATCGTGTAGAGCGGCGCCACCTCCTCGCTGGCGAAACGGCCGGCCTCTGCCAGAATGGCGTCGACGAGGTCCTCGCCGAGTTCGCCAAAGATGGCGGCATCGAGCGCCGGCTTCAAGCCGGCGACATGCTTCAGGGTGAAGGCGATTTCCTCGACCGGTGCCCGATACATGGCGCTCGTTCCTCCTCAGTCCAGCGGGTCAACTTAAGACCCGTGCCGATGCAAGACCATCTGCTTTCGGGCTTCCCTGCCCATCTTCTTTTTACGTAAACGTCAACTTTTGTCACGCAGATTTTGCAGTTGCTGGCTCGCCTGCGAAATTACGCAAAGTTGCACCACGCACTTGATCTGTACGGCTATTTCCCGTACAAGTCGTCCATCAGGGGTGACGATAATGCCGAACCAGCAGACCCGTACCGCTCGTCTCGAAGCTCGTATTTCGCCGGATATTCTGGACGTGGTGAAACGCGCCGCCGAAATCCAGGGCCGTAGCGTCAGCGACTTCGTGGTCGCTGCCGCTCAAGAGGCGGCTCAGCGTACCATCGAGAACACCACCATCATGCGTATTTCCGTCGAGGATCAGCGCGCCATGATGGAGGCAATTCTCAATCCGCCCGAGCCCAATGAAGCACTGCGCAAAGCTGCCGACGCCCACAAACGGCTGGTCGTCGAAACCCGGTGACTTTCGCCGTCATCATCGAACCGCTCGGCGGATCGCATGATCGCAAGGCTTTCAGCTGCGGGGTACCGGCGCTCGACCGCTATATCCGGGAGCAAGCCAGCCAAGATGTCAAACGCCGAGTCGGCAATTGCTTCGTTGCCGTGGATGGCGATGGCGGCGCGATCGCCGGATATTACACTTTGGCGGCGTCGAGCATACCAATCGCGTCCTTGCCTGACGAACAGACAAGACATCTACCACGCTACCCGGTCCTGCCTGCGATATTGGTCGGCAGGCTGGCCGTCGATGCCCGATACCAGGGGCGGCGGATCGGGTCGGCGCTGATCGTGGATGCGCTACGACGCAGCGTTAGCGCTGCCCCGGCAGCCTTCGCGTTGATTGTCGATGCAAAGGATGACCAGGCGGTCGCGTTTTATCGCAAACACGGCTTCACCTCATTTCAGAGCCGCCCGCTATCACTGTTCCTGCCCATAGCAACAGCGTTGAAACTATTTGGCTGACAATCGCAACCTTCGCTTTCCTCTAGAGGAGCACCAAGGGTCGCTTCGCCTGCGCTCCAACTCGCCCCCTCGGCAGCCGAAGCATTTCCTTAACCATGGCGGCTCAGGATTGGGCTTTGGCCAGCAAGGACCTGCTGTTTGAAAACGCCGGCGCACCCCCTTGTCCGCTCAGCGCTTCTCCTTGTCGCGGCCGCGATGACCCTGGCGCTGACGCCGGCAAAGGCCTCGGATTTCTCCGAACCGTGGAAGGATGCGGACCGGGCGCTGGTCGTCGACGCCTACGAATACAATTCCATCGACTGGACCCGGCTAGCCGCCGACAAGCGTCTTGTCGGCTTCATCAACAAGGCATCCGACGGAATGCCGCCACCCTATTTCTGTTTCGGCGACGAGACCGAGATGCGGCTGTGCAAGACGCTTTGGAAGCGCCATGCGATGGCACAGGAACTGTTCCAGACGCGCAAGGTGGTGGCTAAGGCGCTGGGCCTGAAATGGGGCGCCTATCATCTCGCCCGCCCCGGCAACCCCGTGGGGCAGGCCAATAATTTCATCAATTTCGTGAAACCCGGGCCGGATGACCTGCTTGCCCTCGACATCGAGGACGATGATCCCACCCAATGGATGTCGCTCGAGGATGCCGAGGAATTCGTGCGCCATGTGCATCGTCGGGTTGGCCGCTTTCCGGTGCTCTACACCAACGGCACGACAGCCCGGCATATCGCCGGCAACAAGTATAAATACCCGCTCCTGTCCCGGCTGCCGCTGTGGTACGCGCGCTACAAGCCAGACATCGATGTGCATTTTCCGATGGGCAACTGGCAGGGCTATGCGCTCTGGCAGTTTTCGGCGCGAGCCAATTGCGGCCGGTTCCGCTGTCCTTACCGGGTCGCGGGCACACCCAACGATATCGACGTCAGCGTCGCGCCGATGAACGCGACGGACTTGCGCGCGCAGTGGCCGTTCGGCGGCCTGATCGACGTGCAGCCGGATTACCTCGCCTCAATACCGGTGCCGCTCTCACGCGAGGCCGGGCTCGCCGGCACTGCCATGACCTACGCCACCGTGGCAGCACCCGCGAGCCTCGAGCAACTGGTCGCGGTATTTAGGACGCGCTTGGCCAGGTTCAGCAGCGGCTTTCAAATGCCTGCGGCGAAGGCGGCGCCGAGCCTTCCGCGCGGGATTGCCGAATATGTTGCCTGGACGCGAAACGAAGAGCGCCTGGCATCGATGTCTGGAATTGCCCCCACCGCCGATGCGGTCAGCAGCGTCTCGACCGGATTCGACCGCGGCCTGCGCTGAGGTCGAGGGCCGCCTGAAGCGTCAGTTCGCCTGCTCGCGCGCCACGGCCAGCCAGCCAATGTCGCGGCGGCAAAAGCCTTGCGGCCAGTCGATCCGGTCGAGCGCTGCGTAAGCCTTCTTCTGCGCCTCGCCGACGGTGCGGCCGGCCGCCGTGATATTGAGCACGCGACCGCCATTGGCGACGAGTGCGCCGCCGTTTATGGCGGTGCCGGCATGAAATATCTCGACGCCCTCGCCCGCCGCCGCCTCGACGCCGCGGATGACCGAGCCCTTTTCCGGCGTGCCGGGATAGCCCCTGGCTGCCATCACCACGGTGAGCGCCGCCTCGTCGCGCCAGCGCACCGAGGTGTGTGCCAGCTGGCCGTCGGCGGCGGCGTTGAGCAGGACGAGCAGATCGTCCTTCAGCCGCATCATCAGCACCTGGCATTCCGGATCACCGAAACGGGTGTTGTATTCGATCAGCTTCGGCCCCTTGTCAGTGATCATCAGCCCGGCGAACAGCACGCCGGAAAACGGCGCGCCTGTTTCAGCCATGCCGCGCATGGTCGGCTCGACGATCTCGCGCATGGTGCGGTCGATCATCTCCGGCGTCATCACCGGGGCCGGCGAATAGGCGCCCATGCCGCCGGTGTTCGGGCCAGTGTCGCCGTCACTGAGGCGCTTATGGTCCTGCGCGGTACCGAAGGGCAGCGCGGTGGTGCCGTCGCACAGGCAGAAGAAACTTGCTTCTTCACCGGTGAGAAACTCCTCGACCACCACTTCCGCGCCGGCCTGGCCGAAGGAGCCGTCGAAACAGGCCTCGAGCGCGGCCAGCGCCTCGTCAAGCGTCATCGCGACGGTGACACCCTTGCCGGCAGCAAGACCGTCGGCCTTGATGACGATCGGCGCACCCGTCTTCTCGACATAGGCCCTGGCCGAAGCCAGATCGCCGAAGCGGCCATAGGCGGCGGTCGGGATGCCGTATCTGGCGCAGAGGTCCTTGGTAAACCCCTTTGAGCCTTCCAGCCGCGCTGCTGCCTTTGACGGGCCGAAGACGCGGATGCCCTGGGCGCGCAGGTCGTCGGCAATGCCGGCGACCAGCGGCCCTTCCGGCCCGACCACGACGAGGTCTATTTCATTCTCGCGGCAAAACCGGACCACCGCTGCGTGATCCGCAATATCGAGCCTCACCAGCTCGGCTTCGCGGCCGATGCCCGGATTGCCGGGAGCCGCGTAGAGTTTGGTCAGCAGCGGCGACGCCGCGATCTTCCAGGCCAGCGCGTGTTCTCGTCCGCCGGAGCCGATCAACAAAACACGCATGCCCAGATTCCTCGTCATTCCAAGACCAGGACTGCGCTATTGCGCCGCGCGCGACGGGTCAAGACATTTGGCTGGCGAAGCGCCGATTGCGCGTGGCGAGCGGTCCGAGCCTGCTTGACGCTTGACGGCATTCGCCGCTGCTGCCACTCCAGCAAAATGGAAACCGTCCAGTCGAAAGCGGCCCAGGGCCGCGTCGCCGATGCGCCGAGCGGCCACTGGGTCTATCGCGCGCTGCCGCGGCGATTGTGGCCTTATGCGCAGCTTGCCCGGTGGGACCGGCCGATCGGCTGGCAATTGCTGCTGTGGCCATGCTGGTGGTCGGCTGCCCTTGCGGCGAGCGCCTATTCGCGTCCGGCGGATCCGCTGCTCTCGCTGCTGCCGTCGCCGTGGTATCTGCTGCTGTTTTTTCTCGGCGCGTTCGCCATGCGTGGCGCCGGCTGCACCTACAATGATTTGGTCGACGAGGACATCGACAACCAGGTGGAACGCACGCGCTCGCGGCCGCTGCCGGCCGGCAAGGTCACGCGCCGGCAGGCCTGGATGTTTGTTGTCGTGCAGGCACTGGTCGGCCTCGCCGTGCTTTTGCAGTTCAACAGCTTCGCCATCTCGCTCGGCATCGGCTCGCTGGTCATCGTCGCCGTCTACCCATTCATGAAGCGGTACACCAATTGGCCGCAACTCGTTCTCGGCCTTGCCTTTTCCTGGGGCGCACTGATGGGATGGGCGGTCGAGTTCGGCGATCTCGATGGGCCGGCAATCATGCTCTACATCGGCTCGATCCTGTGGGTGATCGGCTACGACACGATCTATGCACATCAGGACAAGGAAGACGACGCCATCGTCGGCGTGCGCTCGACGGCGCGCCTGTTCGGCGACAATACCAAGGCCTGGCTGGCGGGGCTTTATGGCGGAGCGCTGGTCTGCTTCGCCATTGCCTTCGCCTCGGCACAGGCACCTGTGCCGGCGCTGGCCGGGCTGATCGCCGCCGGCGCGCATATGGCACGGCAGATTGCGATGCTCGACATCGACGATCCGGACCAGTGCCTAAGGCTGTTCAGATCGAACAACCAGGTCGGCTGGCTGATCTTCCTCGGCCTGATCGGCGGCGCGGTCTGGGTGGCGCTGAAGCCGCTGGTTTAGCTACTCCCGCGAAATAAGCTCCTCGCCGCCGATGACCAGCCTGAGGCCGAGGTCGCCGGCGCGGCGGCGGGCGAGGAAGCGCGGGCGCCGCATGGTCGAGACGCGGCCTTTGCGGCGGTCCTGCGCCGGGAGCGCCTTGATGGCGGCGCCAAGCGATTCTTCCAGGGTGCGGGCAATGCCGTCGGCCTCGATCAGCAGCATCGGCAGGCGATAGGCGTCGGCCCAGGCGCGCCAGTCGGCGGCGACGTCGTCGAGATCGTCGGCGACCAGCAGCGGCACCGACAGCATCGGGTCGTTATGCAGAAGCTCAAGCGTCACTGTGACATTGCCATCCGGATCCTCCATGGCGCGGGCGGCGACGCCGCGAAACGCGTTGGCGGGCAGAGCGATGATCGCCGGCACGCCGCTCATCTCCAGCGTGCGGCGGATAACCGCGCCGCGCTGGTCGATGGTGAAGGTGACGTCGCCATAGTCGTCGCGCGTGGCGTAGCTCACCACCTGCGGCAGGCGGAATGGGTCGAGACGCATATTGCGGCCGGCCCAGACTGGCTTCAGTCCAGTGTTCATATCGTGCCTTTCCTGTTTCTCCTGAGAGCCGGTGTTTCCGGTTCTCCGGGCCGGTTTTCCCAGCCTCGTTGTGGAGAAACATTAGCGCGAGCTTCTTATCCTCGCGCTTAAGAAAGTCGGTTAAATTTTGCTGATCCGGGGCGGATGGTTATCGGAATGCGAACCGGCGCAGGCCGGCGAAAGGATCAGATAACCTTACCGGGATTCATGATGCCGGCCGGGTCGAAGCCGGCCTTCACCCTGCGCATCAGCTCGATCGCCATCGGCGGCGCCGTCGCGATCAATTCGTCTCGCTTCAACTGGCCGATGCCGTGCTCGGCGGAGATCGAGCCATGAAACGAGCGCACGACGTCGTGCACGGCCTTGTTCATGACGTGATAAAGGCCGAGAAACACCTCGTCGTCGCCGTCGACCGGCCGGGAGATGTTGTAGTGCAGATTGCCGTCGCCCATGTGGCCGAAGCAGACGACGCGTGCGCCGGGACTGACCGATTGCACGGCGCCGGCGGCCTTTTCGATGAATGGCGGGATCGACGCCACCGGCACCGAGATGTCGTGCTTGATCGAGGCACCTTCGGGTTTCTGCGCCTCGGGCAGCACTTCGCGGAAATTCCAGAACGCATCGCCCTGGGCGATGCTTGACGCGATCACCGCATCGCTGACGATCCCTTGCTCGAGGCCTGCCTCCAGCACCTCCTCGATCAGCGCCCGTGCATCCTCGGCCGAGCGGCCCGACGAGATCTGCATCAGCACATACCACGGCCAATCGCCGGCCAGCGGCCGCACTACGCCTTGTGCGTGGCGTAGCGTGAAGTCGTAGGGCCTCTGGCCGATCAGCTCGAAGGCGGTGAGCGCTGCCCCGGCACGGTCCATCGCCAGACTGAACAGCGACAGTGCCGCCTCCGGCGATGCCAGGCCTGCAAACGCCACCTCGCGCCCCTTGGGCTTGGGGAAAAGCTTGAGCACGGCGGCGGTGATGATGCCGAGCGTGCCTTCCGCGCCGACGAACAGGTCCTTCAGATCATAGCCGGTATTGTCCTTTTTCAGCTTGCGCAGATCGTCGAACACTTCGCCGGTCGGCAGCACCACTTCGACGCCGAGGCACAGCTCGCGCGCATTGCCGTAGGCAAGCACGCCGGTGCCGCCGGCGTTGGAAGAGAGATTGCCGCCGATCTGGCAGGAGCCTTGCGCGGCAAGCGACAGCGGAAACAGCCGGTCGGCGGCATCGGCCGCTTTCTGCAGCGTCTGCAGGATGACGCCGGTTTCGACCGTCACCGTGTTGGACAGTGTATCGATCTCGCGGATGCGGTTCAGCCGCGACAGCGACAGCACGATCTCGCGGCCGGACGCGTCCGGCACCTGAGCGCCGACCAGCCCGGTGTTGCCGCTTTGCGGCACAATCGGCGTGCCCGTTTCGCTCGCCAGCCGCATGATGCGGCTGACCTCCTCGACGGTCCCCGGCCTCAGCACCAGAGCCGTCCTGCCGTGCCAAAGTCCGCGCCGCTCGGCGAGGTAAGGCGCGATGTCCTGCTGGTCGCGCAGCGCATATTTGTCACCGACGATTGCCGCAAAGCGCGCGACGACGGCCGGGTCGAGGTCAGGGGAAATGTCGTTCATGGGTGGAAACTATGGTGCTCAATCCATCTTGTCACGAGGGGCGATCCTGTCACGCGGGGCGGCGGCGCGCGAAAGCCGGTCATTGATCGCCTCGCCCAACCCGTCGAACGGGATCGGCTCGACGGCGATGGTTTTGGTGCCGCTGCGATCGAGATCCTGCAGATGAGCGAAGAGATTGCTTGCCGCCTCGCGCAGGTCGCCGGTCTCCGACAGGTTGCGCAGTGCGGCTGCATCGCGCCAGCCTTCGGCACGGCGGCCACCGAAGGCCAGCAAGGCTTCGCCTGGGGCAACTTTGCTCGCATCGAGCCGCACCGCCGCACCTGGCGCATAGTGCGAGGCGAGCATGCCGGGCGCCTCGATGCTCGAAGCGCCGCGCAGCAACTTCACCCCGGCGACCGCTTCGATCTCTTCGGCAGCAATGCCGCCCGGCCGCAGCAGCCGCAGCTTTCCAGCTTCGACCTTGACGATGGTCGATTCCAGCCCGACCGGCGTCGCGCCGCCATCGACCACAAGCTTGATCCTGGGACCGAGGTCGGCCGCCACGGCTTCGGCCGTCGTGGCGCTGATCCTGCCCGAGGAATTGGCGCTGGGCGCCGCAAGCGCGCGGCCGAACCTGGCGATCAGCTCGCCGCCAAAGCCTTTCGGCATGCGCAGCGCGATTGTGTCCAGCCCTGCGGTGACCAGCGGATGAATGCCGTTGCCGGGCCGCTGCGGCAGCACCAGCGTCAGCGGCCCCGGCCAGAATGCCTGCGCCAATCTTTTCGACAGCGGATCGAACAGCGCGATGCGCTCGGCCATCGCCGGATCGGCTATATGAGCGATCAGCGGGTTGAAGCGAGGTCGGCCCTTGGCTTCGAAGATACGAGCCACGGCAACGCCATTGGTCGCGTCGCCGGCCAGCCCATAGACGGTCTCGGTCGGGATGGCGACGACATCGCCGCTCTCGAGCAGCGCCAACGCCCTTTCCATCGCCTCGCCGACGGCACGAATTTCAGCCACTGTCGTCACCTCACGGATGCGGGTGCCTAATACGGCGACGCCGAGCGAGCAAGCCCAGGCGTTGGCGAATCGCAAATCACTAAAATGCTATGTTTCCCCGCAAGCCGGCATCAATTGCCCTCGGCTACGATCCTGTCTTGTTGGGCAAGGGGAATTATCATGCTTTCGATGCGTATTCTTGGAGCGCTTGGTCTGGCGGTTATGGCCAGCACGGCACAGGCTTCATCGCTGGTTTTTCTCGGGCAAACGACGGCGACGCCGTCAGTGGCAAGTGCCAGCGCGGTGGAGCGGGCGAAAACACCGTCGATCATCGCGCTCGGCGAGAAGTTGCCTGACGTCAATGAAAACGTCACCGATGAAAAGGTCGCGGCGATCCCGAGCCAGCCGAAACATGGCTTCACCGGAAGCCCGATGATCATTCACGGCGGTATCGTCGGCGATGCCTTTGCGACGCCCGCGCCAAAAGCCGCGCCGGCCACCGCTGCCGCGCCCGCCGCGAACAGCAAGGCCGACCCAAAGGTCGCCAGCAAAACCCCTGAGCCGGCGGCGCCGCAGCCTGCGCCGCTAGCAACTCCCGACCAGCCCAAATAGCGACTGAGCAGCGCCGGAAGACCAGGGCCGCGCGAGTGCGCCGCCCTGGTTCATGGACTGAAGCGCAGTGAAATCTCAGGCTGCTTCTTCTTCGTCCGTATCGTCGGCGTCGTCCGATTCTTCGTCGTCAGCGTCTTTTTCGCCGGCGGCGCTTTCGGCCTTCACGCTGTGCTCGTCTTCCTCGTCATCTTCGTCTTGTTCGTCGTCGTCCGAGAGGGTAGCCGACTTATCGTCTTCGGTACCTTCGTCGTCGGTGTCTTCATTGT
>NZ_SUEG01000165.1 GCF_005063415.1 Mesorhizobium sp. | reverse complement strand
GCGACGGACCGGACGAAACAGTTCGACGCCATGGACGCCGCCGAGAGGGGTGTTGACGCTGCCGTGGTCGCCGCCGAGAGTCAGGCCGAAATCCCGGCAAAGCGCTACGGCACTCCCGCCGAATTCGGCGCAGTTGCCGCATTCCTGGCCAGCGACGCCGCGGCCTATGTCACCGGCGTGGCGTTGCCGGTGGATGGCGGGCTCAGCCGCGGCATGCTGTGAGGAGCAGGGGCAGCGGCGCGAATGGTCGCATCGCACAGGAACGCCCCTCGTGCCTTTTATCTGCGCGGGGGGCGTCCTGTTTGTCGTCCACCTTTTCTCAAGATCGCTCTTTCGAGAACG
Source organism: Mesorhizobium sp. (assembly GCF_005063415.1). GTDB lineage: Bacteria > Pseudomonadota > Alphaproteobacteria > Rhizobiales > Rhizobiaceae > Mesorhizobium. The sequence goes on along the minus strand of NZ_SUEG01000165.1, from coordinate 10,433 downwards.
GCTTTCGACACCGAAAAAATGCCCTGGCGCCGAAATGGTTCCCGGCTAAGTGGCTTCGGCTCGCCCGGCTTTCGCTCTCCAATGTGCTTGCACAGGCAGTCGCGGCGCCCCCGGCGAGTGTGACAAATCGGTAGTGTCTCAGTCTGAATTGTCAGGATTGGGCGGAAAGGCTGCCCGACATGTCAAAGGGCATCACTCGTCTGGCAGCCGCTCCGGCGACTCTTGCGCCTCTTTGGATACCCAAACTTGGCTTGGAATAGAATGACCGATCCATTCGCGCCAATGCGAGGCGAGCCACTTGGGCGATATTGCCACCGCCCCTTCTGCCTTCGCTTCTTTTGGCAGGCAAACGAGCACGTGACCTGCGTCATAGCCGCTGCACCTTACAAGACCCAGACCTGATGCCTCAAACGTTTGAAACAGCATGTACTCTCGGATTTCCTCTTCGGGAGTTCGAGCGCGGAAGCGGAACACCGCGCCACGGTAGAGGAGATCGTTCTCGCCCAGTGAATTAAGAGTGGTCCAAGTCAGCATCCTGCCCCCTTAGACTTCCCCGGTGTTCTTCTTGTATAGGCCCGCGCGACCCGGCTTCGGCGCAACGGCGTCCATCTTCTCGCAAAGATCGGCCATTGACCGGAGCGCCTCGGACTGCCCCCATGGCTGGCGAAGTCTTAGGCGTCTTATAAATGTGAATGAAGTTGATGCGGACTGCATTGCCGATTACGTCGGCCGGGCGCTTCTGGCCTTTAGGTCCGGTCGGCATTGTTCAAGTCCGCCAACTCGGCTTCTGCCTCAGCTAGCTCCGCTTTGTATTCGGCGATCTTCTCAGGCGTTGGTTCCCATATTTCCGGGTCACCCATTGTCAGAGCGCGGATCATAGCAGTTGCCGCAATTACCCGCGCTTCCGCCGCCTGTCGCAGGAGCGAATTCACAAGGTCGTTCGTTTCGTCTGGTTGCTCACTCATACGGCGAACGTATAGGACAGAGCGTCGCAACACGGCAAGAGAGGCGTCAAATTTCAAACTGAGACACCACCGACAAATCAAAAAAATTGACACAGCGCGCAAAGAAGTCTACAAGAATTTTGTCGATGTTTGTTTGACCGACTTTTGTTATCCGCGCGCCGAGGCGCGCCTTTGACGAACTTCCCCATCAAAATCGAGACAAACGTTGTTGTGCATCCGCATGACGGCGAACGAATATTTGCCATGGAAAGGGTTCGTTATGAGCACAGGCACAGTTAAATGGTTCAACGCCACCAAGGGTTTTGGTTTTATTCAGCCTGACGACGGTTCTGCCGACGTTTTTGTCCACATCTCAGCCGTCGAGCGCGCCGGAATGCGCGACATCGTCGAGGGCCAGAAGCTTGGCTACGAGATGGTCCGCGATAACAAGTCGGGCAAGATGTCCGCCGACCAGTTGAAGGCGGCCTAAGACGGAATTCAGCCTCACCGGTGACCACGGATGTACTGGCACCGGTGAATGGCAAATCCCAGCGCATGGTGGCGGGGAGTTTAAGTCCCCGCTCATGCGCATGAGAAGAACGTTTCTTTGCGCGTCTCTCGGGATGCGCAGGCGCTCTCATGGAAGGTCAGGCGGTGCCTGGCCTTTTTCATTTTGCGCTTCGACCGGCGAAAGAGCGCTGCTCGACGGCCCGGACGTGCTAAGGACGTTTTAGCAATTTGAAACCGGCTGCCGTATTGCTTTGTGCGGGATCCTGGCCGAAAGACCAGTCTCGTCACTTTTTCGGCGGCGCGCTCCGAACCGGGAGAAAGACCTTGACCGAAACTTCAAAAAAACCCCGCGACCAGGCCGAATCCATTTTTAGCAAGACGCGGACCCAGTCGATGTCACTCGACCGCATCAATTCCGAACGGGATGCCGTCAGCCAGGCCCGCGAAGCCAAGACCGCGCGGCTGCGCGAACTCCGCCTGGAAAAGGAAGCCGACGACATGGCAGCAGAGGTTGCGCTCGCGGCGTCGCCGAAACGCGCAGGCAAACGCTGATGGCCACCAAACGCGTGCCTCAAAAGGCGATCGCCGCAGATTCGACCATCGCCGATGTCGTGGGCGAACTAGACAAGCCGGTCGAATATGTCCGGCGCGTGCTCGAAAAGCTCGAGCGCTGCAGGCGTGTCCACGGCGATGCCCAGGTGCGGCTCGGCGTGCGCGGTCGTGCCGAATGCCCCAATTATCTGATCGAATACGTCAGGGAAAACGCCAAGACCCGCGAGCGCGTGACCTTTCAGGATGCCGCCTACAGCGGCAGCACGCATCGCGAGCTGGCGCCCCGGCACATTGAGGAAGCCAGGAACTGGTCGCCCGAAGAAATGAACATCACGGCCGTTTCGGCGCTCATCGGCCGCCTTCGCAATCCGAATGCGCCATCATCGCGTTTCTCTGACGAGGATTGATATGGCAATCAAGTTTTCCGCCAAGGGCCAGCCGGCAGCGCCTGCTGCCGCCGTGAAGCCGGCCAAGCCGGCCGCCGCGCCAAAAACCGGTGAAGCCGCCGAAGCGGGCACCGATCTGTTCAGGTCGCCGGCCGAAGCACCGCCGCGCAAGCCGAAGAAGAAATAGCGCCCTTGCAGCAAAATGCCGGCCGGAAATCTGCGCCAAGGCTGCTTGCCCTGGCGGTCGCAGGGGATTTTTCGTCGCCACAAGAGGGCGCCGACCCGGTTGCCTTCGATTGCCAGACCTGTGGCGCCTGCTGCGCCTACTCGTCCAGATGGCCGCGCTTCTCCACCGAGGATGACGCGCAGCTCGACCTTATCCCGCAAAAATACGTGGCTGCCGACGAAGCCGGCATGCGCTGCGACGGCGCCCGCTGTTCGGCACTGTGCGGGGAGGTCGGCAAGTCGACGGCCTGCGGCATCTACGACATCCGTCCCGACGTCTGCCGCGCCTGCATGCCGGGCGATGACGACTGCCTGATGGCGCGTCGGGCTCACGGTCTGCCGACGCTTGAATGACGGCCCTCGGGCTGGCATCCCAGTTTGAAATTCCTTAGTCAGATGACCGAAAGTCGCTGCGGTAGAGGCCAGGCGATCGTCCGGTCAGCCGTTTGAATGCCTGCGAGAACGACGGCACCGATTCATATCCGACGGCGCGCCCGATCTCGCCGATGTTCTGGTTCGTTTCGCGCAGGGCCTTGGCGGCAAGGTTCATCCGCCACCGGGTCACATAGGACAGCGGCGGGTGTCCTACCAGTTGAGCGAAGCGACGCGCGAAGGTCGCCCGGGACTGTGCTGCGGCGCTGGCAAGGGAAGCGATAGTCCAGCGATTGCCCGGCCGCTCGTGGATCAGGCGCAAAGCCTGCGCAATGCCTTTGTCGCGCAAGGCGCCAAACCATCCGCCTGTTCCGAGCGGCTGATGTTCGATCCAGGCACGCAACAAGAAGATCAACGTGCTGTCGAGAAGGCGTGGGGCGACAATATCGTGGCCGCCGAGATCGCCTTTTGCTTCGACCTCCAGAAGTTCCAGGGCAAGCCGCAGCGGCTCGCTGGTGCCAATCTGATTTCGGGTCAAATGGATCAGCGGAGGAAGCAGCGAAACCATCGGATATGGTCCGACGCCGTCGAGTGAATATCTCGCACAAAGAAGAGTTGTCGCGCCGCTCTCGCTTTTCGGTTCTGGTCCGCTCCGATTTGCGGAAAGGACGGCGGATATCGATGCCGTCGGTGCATCCAACGGACTACAAAGAGCATGTCCGACTCCGCTCGCGACAAGGATGACGTCTCCCTCGCCTAAGCGGATCGGCTCCCTTTCACCGGCTAGCCGCAGCCAGCATTCGCCGTTCTGTATGACGTGGATGGCGGCATTCCTTGTCGGATCGACCGAAATACCCCATGGCCGATGCAAGGTCGCGCTGCCGATCATGGCGCTGCCAAATCTCAGCGAAGCAAGAACTTCGGACAAGGCGTCCATGAGAACCATCCTCCAACGAATAGGACCACGCTATTAGACGATTGGATAAGAATCTAGCGGAATAGCGTATCGACCATCTCACAATCGCGACAGATCATGTTGGCAATGTCGGCGTGCGGACGCTCCTGTCCACACCGGGCAGAAGCGGGCACCTGACGGAGCAAAACATGCGTGATGAACCATCAAATCCACTTCCAGCCAAGGCTGATAGTTCGCTCGAGACCAACAAGACGATCGTCCTGGACTTCATCGATAAAGCGGTAAACCAGGGCAACATCGAAGCTGCTTCGATGCATTTTGGCGAACGCTACATCCAACACAATCCGAACATTGCGGATGGTGCGGAGGGCTTCAAAGCCTATTTGCAGCAGCTCAAACAGTCATTTCCCCTCGTGAGGGGAGAGGTGAAGCGGATTTTTGCCGAAGGGGATTTCGTCATCGTGCACATGCACGCAAAACGCGAACCCGAGGAGGAGGGCTTGGCCATCGTCGACATTTTCAGGCTGAAGGACAGCAAGCTCGTCGAACACTGGGAAGTTCGGCAGCCTATTGCCGATAGCAAGCTGCACGCCAACAGCATGATCTGAATGCGCATAGGCTCTCAGGCTGGCTTGTGCCCGCACGTTTCGCTGATTAGGCTGCCGGCGGCTGGGCCAGCACCGGGAGACCATCTGTGAGCATCGAATTCCTGTTGACGTCGCTGATTGTCGTGGCTTCGCCCGGTACCGGCGTTCTCTATACGCTGAGCGCCGGGCTTTCACGTGGTGCGCGGGCCAGCATCATTGCCGCTTTCGGCTGCACGCTCGGCATCATTCCGCACATGGCGGCCGCCATCACCGGCCTCGCGGCTCTGCTGCATACCAGCGCCGTCGCCTTCGAGACGCTGAAATATCTCGGCGTCGCCTATCTTCTCTACATGGCCTGGAACACGCTGAAGGAGAAGGGCGGCCTGAGCGTCGACGAAGATGTTGCGCCGCGCTCCGCCGGCAAAGTGATCACTTCGGGCATCCTCATCAACATCCTCAATCCGAAGCTGTCGATCTTCTTCTTTGCCTTCCTGCCGCAATTCGTCAGCACCACCGAACCGCACGCGCTGTCGAAGATGCTGGAGCTCAGCAGCGTCTTCATGCTGCTCACCTTCGTGGTCTTTGTCGGCTACGGCGTTTTCGCGGCGTCGATCCGCAGCCATGTCGTGTCGCGGCCAAAGGTGCTGACCTGGATGCGCCGCACCTTCGCCGGAGCCTTTGTCATGCTTGGAGCCAAACTGGCGCTGGCGGACCGGTAGCTCTCTCTGTTTTGACGCAATTCCGGACGGGAAACCGTTTCACACCTTTCCTGGAATTGCTTCCCGCTGCGGATCGGCCGGCCCGCCTTCGGTTTCGGAAGCCTCGCCGCCTCCGAAACCGGGCGCAGCGCGAACACCCAGCCGCCAGGCCGATGGGGGGACGCCGATCATCTTCTTGAAGGCACGGCTGAACGCCGCCTCGGACTCGTAGCCGATTTCCGCCGCTATGTTTGCGACGTTGCTGTTGCCGGTGCTGAGGAGTTCCGAGGCAATCTGCATCCGCCATTTGGCGAGATAGTGCACCGGCGGCATCCCGACGAGCCTGGTGAAACGCTCGGCGAGCACGGTGCGCGACAGCGCGGCCTCCTTCGCCAGCGCCTCCACGGTCCAATTGTGCTCTGGCCGATCGTGGATCAGCGCCAGCGCCTTGCACAGGTGCGGGTCGCGCAGGCCAGCCAGCCAGCCGGTGTGTTGCGGTGGAAGCGCCTCCACATAGCGGCGCAGGACGTCGACGAACATGAGCTCGCTGAGCTTGGTGAGCACGGTCTCGCTGCCAGCCCGCTTTTCCGCCACTTCCGAGACTGCCAATCTGATGAACTGGCCAAGCCAGCCGGCATCACCTTTCACGTCCCCGGCCTTGATCACCGGGGGCAATGCATCGAGCAGCGGATTGAACGGCTGTGCGTCGCAGGCAAGATAGCCGCAAACGAGCCTGGCCGAGATCGACCCGTCGCTGACATAGTTGATGTGGAACGGCATTTGGCTGGCGGACGCGATCTCCAGGACATCGGCGGTCGGAGGATCGGCCGCGAGCTCGGGATTGCTCGACATGATGTGCGGGTCGCTGTGGGTGAAGACCACGACTTCGCCGGCCTCCACCGTGATCGCCTCCTTGCCCACGATGCGGGCAAAGCAACGGCCGGCCGTCACCACGTGATAGGAAATCAGGTGGTCCGCGCCGGGCAGGATCTTCGGCAGTATCGATGATGGGGCAGGCGAGCAGACGGCCCATGGATCCTGGGCCTTGATGTCGAAAAACGTCGCGCCGGTGAGACGCACCTTTTTCAAGAGGTCAGACAGAGCGTCCCCGGCCATTCCATCCATGTCCCGTAAGTTGCGCGGCAACCCGGCGCGACATGCCTTTCGAGTTCCGGACGCGCTGTCAAGTGAGGCGGACGCCCCGTCATTCCGTTCATTGCCGGAAGCTTTAAATCCCATCGGCGCTGAGCTCTGTCTCAAATCAGCTGCTGAGCACAGTCGAACTCAAGAAAAATGAGGATCTAAGTCATGACGGTACATAAGGGCGGATGTTTTTGCGGCACCGTGGAAATCGAAGTGCACGGAGCGGCCGAGGCGATGGGCTACTGCCATTGCAGTTCCTGTCGTTCGTGGTCGGCGTCTCCCGTGAACGCCTTCACGCTGTGGAAGCCGGAAAACGTCAAGGTCACCAAGGGCGAGGAGTTCCTGTCCGGCTTCGAGAAGTCAGACATGAGCGACCGTCAGTTCTGCACGAAGTGCGGCGGCCATGTGATGACCGATCATCCGCCGCTCGGACTGGTCGACGTCTATGCGGCCACGATACCGACGGTGAAGTTCACGCCGGGGGTTCACGTCAACTACGCCGAGACGGTCCTGCCGATGAAGGACGGATTGCCGAAGCTGAAGGACTTCCCCGCCGAACTCGGGGGCTCGGGTGTGAGCGTGCCGGAGTAACCCGGCAATGACCTACGATTTCGAACAGCGACATCTCACGACAGGAGAATATGCATGGACATCACGACATTTCGCGCCACGCAGGAGCCGATCAAGGATCTATATCGCAAGGATGCGCGCGCGGCACTTCTTACGCTAAAGGCCAAGGGCAGTGCCGACGACTCCAAGGTCACCTGCAAGGTCGAGACAGGACGTGGGCTCGCGCTGGCGGGTATCCATCCGAAGGCCGGGGGCAGCGGACAGGAGCTTTGTTCCGGCGACATGCTGCTGGAAGCCCTTATCGCATGCGCCGGCGTCTCGATGAGGGCGGCGGCCGCCGTTCTCGAAATACCGATCAAGTCGGCCGAAATCTCCGCCGAGGGCGACGTCGATCTTCGCGGCACGCTCGGCGTCACCGAAGGTGTGCCGGTCGGCTTCAAGGAGATCCGCCTGCGGTTCGACATCGAGACCGACGTTGCGCCAGACCGGCTGACTGACCTGCTCGAGCTCACCGATCGCTACTGCGTGATCTTCCAGACGATCCAGCGCAGTCCCAAGACCTTCGTGAAGCTTCACAAAGTCGTGCGGTAACCACGACCTGCCCGGAATCCTAAACTTTGGGGGTTCCGGGCTGGGCCTGAGCGCGGCCTCACTGAATGCAGCGTGGCTGAATGCAGCTTTGTCGCGCCAAGCGCTATCCCTTCACGTAGCCCATCGCCTCGACGATCCGACCGTCCTTGACGCGCATCAGGTTGACGCCGCGCAGCGAATTGCCGTCGGCCATCCAGTAGCGCCAGCGGATCGTTGCCCGGTCGCCGGCGACGAAGGTTTCTTCGATGTCGAAGCGCGTGCCGGGTCCGGTCGCGATCGCCGACCACAGTTCGACGCAAGCGCCCTTGCCGATGCGGCGGGCGCCGTCCGGGGCCGGCGTGGTGTTCTCGATCACGCAATCTTCCGCCACCAGATCGTCGAGCGCCGACGGGTCGTGGCGCTGGAAGACGTCGTTGTAGCGCCGCATGATCTCGGCCGTCTCGGCGGAGCGTTCGGCTGCGGCGATGTCGATGATGAGTTCCTGTGTCATTGGATATTCCTTCCATTCAGTGATCAGTAGCGGTTTCGATGAGCCGGGCCTTGAGCGTGATCACGGCGACGCCGGCCAGCGCCCGCGATACGAGACAGCTCTCCTTGGCCGTCTGCGCCAGCCGCTCGAAATCCCCCGCCGCCAGGCCGGCGACGCTCGCCTCCGTCTCCAGCTCGATGCGGGTCAGCGTCGGTCCGGCCGCGGTGGCGCCGAGATGCGCTTTCGCGATCGTGTGGATACGGGCGGGAGTGTAACCTTCGCGGCCGAGGATGGCGCTCAGCGCCATTGAGAAGCAGCCGGCATGCGCCGCCGCAATCAATTCCTCGGGGTTGGTGCCGGGACCGTTCTCGAAACGCGACGGGAACGAGTAGGCGCCTTCGAAGACGCCGCTGCCGAGCCTCAGCCGGCCCGAACCTTCCTTCAACGATCCCTGCCATTGGGCCTCTGCTTCACGACTGGTCATTGTGTCTCTCCTTTGATTTGAGGGTCGATCAGATTTTGGGGGCGGACCAGTCAGGCGCCGTCGACGACCACTTTCCCGAAGACGTCGCCTTGCTGGAAATAGCGATAGGCGTCGTTGGCCTCGTCGAAGGCGAACACCTTGTCGATGACAGGCTTAAGCCGATGCACCGAGATGGCGCGCAGCATAGCTTCGAGGTTGGTGCGATTGCCGACAAACAGGCGGCTGATGGTGGCGAGGCTGCGCTGGTAGACCGGGCCGGGGATCTGCACCGTCCCGCCTTTCGCATCCTGTATGGTGAGAAGCACGATGCGCCCGTAAAGCGCGCAGGCGATCATCGATTGCGCGAAGGTCGGCGGGCCGCCGGTCTCGACGACGAGGTCGATGCCACCGGTCTGCTCGCGCACCGCGGCACCCCATTCCGGCATGTCGGCTGTCGAGACTACGAGGTCGGCGCCCAGCGCCCGCAGCCGGTCCAGCTTCTCGCTGCGCGAGCTGACGGCCACGACCCGGCAGCCGAGCAGCTTGGCGAATTGCAGCGCAAACAGCGCGACGCCACCTGAACCGATGACCAGAACCCATTGGCCGGGCTTCGGCATCTCGGCCGCCGTCACGGCATTCCAGGCGGTCAGGCCGGCGCAGGTCAGTGTCGCTGCTTGATGCCAGTCGAGATGATCGGGAAGCCGTACAGCCCATTGCTCGTCGAGCACGGCGTATTCAGCCAGCATCCCGTCCAGCGTGCAGCCAAGCTGGTCGATCAGCCCGGCATTGATGCGCCCGTCGATCCAGCGCGCAAAATAACTGCCGGTGATGCGGTCGCCGACGGCGAAACGGGTGACAGAATCGCCAACGGCAACGACTTCGCCGGCGCCGTCGCTCAGCGGGATAACGCCTTGGCGCGGCGTCAGCGGGTAGGTGCCGTTGAGGATCATCGTATCGCGGCGGTTGAGCGAGGTGGCGCGGACACGCACGACGATCTCGTGCGGCTTCGGCGTCAGCTGCGCCTCCTCGCGCATCACCAGGCACTTGGTCCCGCTGGTACCTTCAAGACGATAACTGCGCATCTATCCTCGCGATATGTAGACTGATCTACATACTATATAGACCGGTTGTCATATTCCAGGCAAGGCCTATAATGCGCACTCCTGACAGAGGTTGACATGGCGAACGACACCCGCACCCGTATACTCGAGGCGACAGCGCTGCTGCTGAGGCAGCGCGGCTACCACGGCACGTCGCTCAACGACATATTGACTGCCTCAGGCGCACCGAGAGGCTCGCTCTACTTCCACTTTCCAGGCGGCAAGGATCAGCTGGTCATCGAGGTGACGCGCGACAGCGTCGCCGATGTGACGCAGAGGCTGGACGCCGCGCTCGCTGCCGAAAAGGATCCGGCGGTGGCTGTCCACCACATCTACCAGTCGGTCGCGCGCATGCTGGAAGACAACCAGTTCACGCTCGGTTGCCCGATCGCGCCCGTGGTGTTGGATTCGCCGACCGACATGCCGGAGTTGGCCGAGTTGTGCCGGTCGGCCTTCGAGCAGTGGATAGGCCTGCTCAGGGCGGCCTTCGTCAGGGCAGGGGTGCCCGAGCGCCGCGCGCATGCGCTGGCGCTGCTGGTCGAATCATCGCTGGAAGGGCTGATGGTGATCGCACGCGCCACCCGCGACCGCGCCCCGGTGCTGGCGGTAGCCGACGAAGTCGCCGCGCTGATTGAGGGGGCATTGCTGGCTAAGGGCGCCGCTGCCGCGGTGCATTGACGCCGCTGTTTGAGCTTTGCGGCTTGCTCTCAAAGCAGAAAGGGCGACCTCTCGGTCGCCCTTTCCGTATCTGAAGACTGATGGATTGGATTAGAAATCCATACCGCCACTCAAGCCCGCTTGCGGGCTTGAGCAACTTGGATTCATGGGCGTGCTTTATGGACTTCTTAGAAGTCCATGCCGCCCATGCCGCCCATGCCGCCGCCGCCCATGCCGCCAGGCATGCCGC
>NZ_SUEG01000164.1 GCF_005063415.1 Mesorhizobium sp. | reverse complement strand
CCCGTAACCATCGTCATGCCGATCGACGCGCCGGCCGCCAAACGCGATGCCACGTCGGGCTATGGCGCCCGTGTCGTGCTGACCGACCATGGCAAGCGCCTGGCCTGCCGCTGCCAGCCCTTGCGCGAAATTGCCGGAGGAATAGGCGACGACGCCCATTTTGGCTTCGTCGGGCGACAGCCGCTTCAGCCGCCAATAGGCGCCGCGCACCTTGAACGATCCGGCCCATTGCAGCGACTCGGCCTTGACGAAGACGCGGGCGGCGCCGGTCTCGCGGGCGAGTGCCGCCGATTCCAGCAGCGGTGTGATCTGCGTCGCCTTCGAGGTGACGGCATAGGCCTGCCTGAGATGGTCGAGCGAGGGGACGAGACTGTCTGCCATCATTTGCCTCGCGGGAAGCGCTTCTGCTGTTCGAGCAGGTCGAGGTTCATGTGATTGCGCATGTAGCGCTCCGATGCTTTCTGCAGCGGCTGGAATTCCCAAGGATAATGGGTGCCGTTGCGCAGCGCCGGGTAGACCACCCAGCGGCGTGCCTGGCTGGCACGCACCGCGGCATCGAACGCCGCCATGTCCCAGCGCGCCCGCACGTTGTCGGTGAAAGCGGCCACCAAAGCCGCATTGGCCGGATCGGCGGCGAGGTTGGTCAATTCCCGCGGATCCGATTCAAGATCAAACAGTTGCGGCGCGTCGATCTCGCAATGGATGAATTTGTAGCGGCCCTCGCGCATCGCCACCATCGGCGCATTGGAGCCTTCGGCCGCATATTCCATCAGCACCGGCGCGGAGCGTTTCTTTCCGTTTAGCAGCGGCAGCAGCGACTGGCCGTCGGTCCACGGCGCAATCGCGCTGATGTCGATGCCGGCGAGATCGCAAAGCGTCGGCGTCACGTCGAGATTGGAAACCGGCGTCTCGATCAGCCCGGCGTGTATGCTCTTGCCGGCGATCATCAGCGGCACCCGCGCCGAACCCTCGAAAAAGCACATCTTGAACCACAGCCCGCGCTCGCCGAGCATGTCGCCATGGTCCGAGCAGAACAGGATGATCGTGTCGTCGAGCATGCGCGTAAGCTCGAGCACGGACAGCAATTCGCCGAGCTTGTCGTCGAGATATGAGATGTTGGCGAAATAGCCGCGCCGCGCGCGGCGGATCTGCTCCGTGGTGATATCGAAGCTGTCATAGTCGCTGGCGCGGTAGAGTCGCTGCGAATGCGGGTCCTGCCTGTCGTAAGGAATGAAGCCGACCTCAGGCTCAAGCGCCGGGCAATCCTCGTAGAGGTCCCAGTAGCGCCGCCGTGCGACGTAGGGATCGTGCGGATGGGTAAAGGAAACCGTCAAGCACCAGGGCCGATGTGCGGCATCGTCGGAGGCGCGGGCAAAATCATAAAGCTTCTGCGCTGCATGGAAGGCGACCTCGTCGTCATATTCCAGCTGGTTGGTGATCTCGGCGGTACCGGCGCCGCTCACCGAGCCGAGATTGTGATACCACCAGTCGATGCGCTCGCCGGGTTTGCGATAGTCGGGTGTCCAGCCGAAATCGGCCGGATAGATGTCGGTGGTCAGCCGCTCCTCGAAACCGTGCAACTGGTCCGGCCCGACGAAATGCATCTTGCCGGAGAGGCAGGTGTGATAACCTGCGGCGCGCAGATGATGGGCAAAGGTCGGGATCGAAGACGCGAATTCGGCGGCGTTGTCATAGACCCCGGTGCGTGACGGCAACTGGCCGCTCATGAATGCGGCGCGGCCCGGCGCGCAGAGCGGCGAGGCGGTGTAATTGTTGCAAAAACGCGCCGAACGTGTGGCCAGCGCCTTCAGATGCGGCGCGTGCAGGAAGTCCGCCGGCCCATCCGGAAACAGCGTTCCGTTGAGCTGATCGACCATCACGATCAGGATGTTGGGTCGCTTGGATGTCACTGCTTCTGCCGTCCGCTGAGCTTCGTTTCGAGATAGTCCTCGACCAGTGCAATCGCGGTCGCGGCATCGGGGACGCCGTCCTTCAGCGCGCGCCTGATATAGAGCCCGTCGATCAGTGCCGCCGTCGCTTCGGCGACCTGGTCGGCCTCGCTTCTCGGCAGGATGCCGGCCAGCCCGCTGAGCAGATTGGAATGCAGCCGCCGCGCATAGACCTTGAGCAGCCGGCGAAGTGCTGCCGATTTCTGCGCTTCGACATAAAAGGCGAGCCAGGCGGCGATCGTTTCGGGCTGGAACTGGATGTCGGAGAAATTGACCGCGACCACTGCCGAGACGCGCTGGCGCGCCGTGCCGGCCGCGCGAAGTGCACGGCGCGTGTCGGCGGTGAGCTCGCTCAGGATGTGCCGCATGGTCGCCAACAGCAATTCGTCCTTGGCGCCGAAATAATGGTGGGCAAGCGCCGAGGACACGCCGGCGCGCCCGGCGATTTCCGACATCGTCACATCAAGCGAACCGCGTTCGCCGATCGCCGAGATCGTTGCGTCGATGAGCGCCCTGCGGCGCAACGGTTCCATTCCGAGTTTCGGCATTCTTGCTCCGGCCTGTCGTGGCAAGATTATTTTTTATTGACGCGTCAATCAACAAAAATCCAGCCTGATTTGCTGGCAAAAGCCAGGCACTATGACCAGATGATCAAGATCAAGCGATTGTGCGGTTCTGGCCCCTTCACGAAGCCGGCGGAACGGTTCATGCTTGAACAATGTTGATGCGCGCGCAGTATCGCGTAGCCCGGGTCCACAGGATGGAGATCGCCATGACAGCATGCATCGTCGGTTGGGCGCATTCGCGCTTCGGCAAGCTCGAAGGCGAGACGCTGGAGGGCCTGATCACCAAGGTGGCAGTCGAGGCGCTCGATCATGCCGGCATCGGTCCGGATGACGTCGACGAGATCGTGCTCGGCCACTTTAACGCCGGGTTTTCCGCCCAGGATTTCACCGCGAGCCTAGTCCTCCAGGCCGATGACCGGCTGCGCTTCAAGCCGGCGACCCGCGTCGAGAACGCCTGCGCCACCGGCTCGGCGGCGGTCAGGCAAGGGATCCGCGCCATCGACGCCAATGCCGCCCGTATCGTGCTGGTGGTCGGCGCCGAGCAGATGACGACGACGCCCGGTCCCGAGATCGGCAAGAACCTGCTCAAGGCCTCGTATCTGCCGGAGGACGGTGACACGCCGGCAGGCTTCGCCGGCGTCTTCGGCAAGATCGCCCAAGCCTATTTCCAGCGCTACGGCGACCAGTCGGATGCGCTGGCGATGATCGCCGCCAAGAACCACAAGAACGGCGTCGACAATCCCTACGCGCAGATGCGCAAGGATTTCGGCTACGAGTTCTGCCGGCAGGAAAGCGAGAAGAACCCCTTCGTCGCCGGTCCGCTGAAGCGCACAGACTGCTCGCTGGTGTCGGACGGTGCCGCCGCGCTTGTCCTTGCCGACACGGCCACGGCGCTGAAGATGCGCCGCGCGGTCGCCTTCCGCGCCAATGCGCATGTGCAGGATTTCCTGCCGATGTCGAAGCGCGACATTCTCGCCTTCGAAGGCTGTGAGCAGGCCTGGAACCAGGCGCTGAAGCAGGCGGGCGTGACGCTCGGCGACCTGTCCTTCGTCGAGACGCATGACTGTTTCACCATCGCCGAACTGATCGAGTATGAGGCGATGGGCCTGGCAAAGCCGGGCGAGGGCGCTAAGCTGGCCTTGGATGGCGAGACGGCGAAAGATGGAAGGCTGCCGGTCAATCCGTCGGGCGGGCTGAAGGCCAAGGGCCATCCGATCGGCGCCACCGGTGTATCGATGCATGTGCTGAGCGCCATGCAGCTCGTCGGCGAGGCGGGCGGCATCCAGGTACCGGGAGCAAAGCTCGGCGGCATCTTCAACATGGGTGGTGCTGCGGTCGCCAACTACGTTTCCATTCTCGACCGGATCAGATAAACCCGCCCGCAGTTGCGGGAGGTGGCATGACAAATCCGGTTCTGGTCGAAGTTTTGCGCGGTGCAATCGTCGAGAGCGCGCATCGCGGCGCTGTTGCCGTATTCGACGCCGACGGCAAGGCCGTCTGGGAGATCGGCGACACGGCACAGCCGGTGTTCCCGCGTTCGGCGGTCAAGGCGATCCAGGCGCTGCCGCTGGTCGAGAGCGGCGCTGCCGATGCCTACGGCTTCGGCGATCGGGAGCTGGCGCTGGCCTGCGCCTCGCATTCCGGCGAGCCGCCACATGTCGAGCTCGCGCGCGCCATGCTGGCGAAGGCCGGCCTGGACGAGACGGCACTCGAATGCGGCGCGCATTGGCCGTCGAGCCATGGGGCGACGCTGGCGCTTGCCCGCGCCGGCAGCGTGCCGAACGCGCTGCACAACAATTGTTCCGGCAAGCACTCAGGTTTCCTATGCACCTGCGTTCACAGCGGCATCGCCCATCGTGGTTACGTCAAGGCTGGCCATGCCTTGCAGGAGATGGTGCGCGAAGCGATGCAGGCGGTGACCGGTGCTGCCCATGACGCCGATCACCGCGCCACCGACGGCTGCTCGATTCCGACCTATGCCGTGCCGTTGCGCAGCTTTGCCCTTGGCTTTGCGCGCATGGCGACAGGTGCCGGCTTCGAGCCGGTGCGCGCCCGGGCGGCGAAGCGGCTGCTTTCTGCTTGCATGGCCGAGCCGTTTTTCGTCGCCGGCACGGGCAGGTCCGACGTCGCGATGATGGAGGCCGCGCCCGGGCGGATTTTCGTCAAGGGAGGCGCCGAAGGAGTTTTTTGTGCAGCCCTTCCGGAGCTTGGCCTTGGCGTCGCGCTGAAGTGCGACGATGGCGCCGGCCGCGCCGCTGAAGTCATGGTCGCGGCCGTGCTGGCAAAGCTTTTGCAAGCCGATCAGGCGCTGGCTGCAAAGTTGATCGAACAGGCAAATGCGCCTATCGAAAGCCGGATCGGCGCCAAGGTCGGCGCGCTCCGGCCCACCGCCGCCCTCAACTGACGTGGTTGCGCTCGACGGTCAAATGCGCATAGCCGGCATTGCCTGACGCGGCGAAGTCGCCGGTTACCGGCTCGGCCCAGCGCTGGCCGACGATCGCGCCGTTCTGGACCCCGTCGATGACATTGTCGGAAATGATTGCCGTCCCGGCACCTTCGACCACGGTGACGACGATACCGGTCCCTGCCTTGCGGATGACGTTTCCCGTGGCGACCACATTGCGCA
This sequence comes from Mesorhizobium sp., assembly GCF_005063415.1. Classification (GTDB taxonomy): domain Bacteria; phylum Pseudomonadota; class Alphaproteobacteria; order Rhizobiales; family Rhizobiaceae; genus Mesorhizobium. The sequence goes on along the minus strand of NZ_SUEG01000164.1, from coordinate 5,671 downwards.
TGAACGGTCCCCAGCCGATCTGCATGCCATAGAGCGGCGCATTCTCGACGACATTGCCGGAAACTGTGGTGTCTGCCTCGACGCTGATGCCGACGCCGAAGCCGGGCGCGTCGGCAGGGTAGGGGCCGCTGGTCGACAGATTGCGGACGATGTTGCCGGAGCAGACGCCCATGCGGCCGCCTTCGTTGAAATTGACGATCGAAATGCCGTTGGCGGCGCCATCGACGATGTTATTGCCGATGACGGCGCCTTCGAATGAGAATTCGGAATACACGGCCGTTTCGCCCGAGCGCGAGCAGGTATTGCCGGTGATCTGCAAATTGCTGGCACTGTTGGCGCGGATCGCCGAAAACGCGCAATCCGAAACGATATTGCCGGAGATGATGACGTTGCCGGCGCGGAAGGCATTGATGCCGTTGCCGTTCTGGCCGGTTCCGCCGCCGCGCGCCTGGATGCGTTCGACGCGGTTGCCGCTGACGATGGTGCCGTCTTCCGCCGCCTGCCAGCGGTGCACGAGGATGCCGCCATTGGCGCAGTCGGAGACGCTATTGCCTGATATTTCGAGGCCATCGGCCTCGACCGAATAGATGCCGGCGTCGGCCGCACCGGATATCTCCGAGCGCTCGATGCGGCCCGAGGCGTGCTCCAGCGCCAGGCCGTTCTTGCCGCTGCCGGTAATCTGGCAGTTGTCGACGACCAGATGGGCGATGCGGCGCAGATCGAGCAGGCCTTGCGTGTAGTCGCCCATCCAGCGGTTGCTGCCATCGAACACCAACCCGCTGAGTTCGATACGCTCGGCCTGTTCGGCCATGATGAGATGGCCATTGCCGCCGTAGACGATCCGCGATGCGCCCGGCACGCCGGACAGGCGTACCCGGCCGGGCAGCGACAGGTTGGAAACGACATAGATCCCCGGCGGCAGGAACACCGGCATGTCGTGGTCGTGCGCGTCGCGCAGCAGCTTGGTGAAAGCCTTGCTTTGGTCGTCAAGCGCGCCGGGCCGGACGCCGAGCTCGGTCGCGTTGATCGCCCCGCGCATCGCGGCTTTCTCGATGCCGGGCAGATTTTTCGCCGCTGCCTTGCCGAGCGAAAGCCCCATGACGGCAAAGCCGGCGGTCTGTGCAAGCAGCGTTCGTCTGTTCAACATCGGCACAGATTCTTTGCGTTCGACGGTCGCGCCGCAGGATTCGTGCCAGACTAGCCCGGTCGAACTCGTGGTGAAAATCTGAAGCTTGCTAGTCAAGACGGAATATCGCTTGCGACCTTTCTATGGGCGATCAATCGAAGCCTCTTTTTGGCCTCTATTCGATCCTCGTTGGCTCGGCGAACACCGCATTTACCCCGTTGAAGGCAAGTTGCCGGAATATCTGGTCGATCTCCGCGGGGGACAGCTTCGTATCCGTCTCAAGCCACCAGTGCATCACTTCAAAGAACGCGCCAACGATGAAGCGTGTGGCGATCTCAAGTCTGCCTCCGCCTTCATCACCTTGGATATTCGCCAATTCATTGCGAACCTGCCTGCTTATCCAGCCGCGGATCTCTTCTGGCATTTCGCGCTTTTTCCCACCCATCAGCGCACGGTGCATCTCCCGCGTGGCGTGAGCATGCTCGAACACCGGACCGCTGAAGGAAAAACCCTTTGCATTTCTCTGCGAATGGCGTTCGGCACCGGGTGCCTGCAAGCTCTTAATATGCTCGTCGATCGTTGCTTTCCTCAAGCAGTCCTTGTCGGGATAATGCGTGTAAAAAGTCGAGCGGCCGACATCGGCTTCCCTGCAGATATCCTCGACCGTGATCGCCGTATACCCGTTCTCTGTGGTCAGCCTGAAGAGCGCCTGCTGCAGTCGGCTACGGGTCCTGGCGACCCGACGATCGATCGATCCGGCTGGCATCGGCAACATCCTTTTTCCGGTCATAGGCCACCAAAACCGTCCAGTATTGGGCGCGCCGGTGCGATGTGGCCAGTAAAACTGATACTGGACACAGTGTCCAATATCATATGCTCCTATGGAAGGCCCATCGCGAGGCCGGCCGGCAGGAGATGAGGCAATGCACCAACGCCTTTTTGGAACAATAGTTGGCGGGCATGCGTTGGTCGCGCTCGTCAAAGTGGCCGTGGTGCTTGCTGCATTTTTCTCTTTGGGACAGGCAAATGCGCTCTTTTCCTTGGGAATTCCCGTCCTTCTGCTTCATGCCGGTGCACTCGCCGTAATCGCAAGCCTATTGATATGGCAAAGCGCTCACGGACGGCTGTCCGCCAAGGCCCGCAGACCGGTCGCCGGAGAGGAGAAGGCGCCGCATGTCGGCATCACGCTTCATTCCGCCGCCCTGTACGATATGCTGGCGTGGCTTCTGACTTTCGGCCGCGAACGCACTTTTCGCGAAAGGATACTAAGCTTTGCGAAGCTGAAACCGGGAGAAGTGGTCCTGGATGTCGGGTGCGGTACCGGCACCACCGCGCTCCTCGCCAGAAGAAAGGTGGGGCCGGCGGGGCGTGTGGACGGCGTCGACGCCTCCGCCGAAATGGTTGCGCGCGCGACGGCAAAGGCCCGGCTAGCAGGGTTACAAGTCGGGTTCTCGACCGCCACCGCCCAGGAACTGCCTTTCAAGGATGGGGAATTTGATGTCGTCCTCAGCACGCTGATGTTCCACCATCTTCCAAAGAAGGGCCGCGAGGAATTCGGCGGAGAAGCCTTGCGCGTCCTGAAGCCGGGCGGTCGTGTGCTCATCGTCGATTTTGCAAAACCGCCGCGCCAGAAGAGTACCTTTCGGCTCCACCGGCATGGGCACGTCGATTTGGACAAAGTTGCAGCGGATCTCGGGCGGCACGGCTTCAATGTCGTTGAGCGAGGCGATGTCGGAACCAAGGGGCTCCGCTATCTAGTTGCGCAACCGGACCCCAAGCGGCTGTCTAATGCCGGGCATTGAGCTCAGATTTTCGTCACTAGCCTCTTCATCAGCAATGGCTTGTGGAGTCGCCATTCCAAGCCTAAGTTCGACAGATGAGCAGGGCCTTCACCCGCGAGGAAGACAGCGAAAACGCCATCGCCGGCATCGGCGAGCGGCCGATCAGCCATCACCGCAATCTGGTGACGGAACGCGGCCTGGCGCTGATCGATGCGGAGGTGGCCGCTCTGCGGGACGAACTGGGCAGAGCCGAAAAGAGGGCCGACCGCGAGCGCATCGCGCTGGTGTCGCGCGATCTTCGCTATTGGACGGCGCGGCGTGAAAGCGCCGAGCTTTCGGTGCCGGAACCGGGCAGCGACATGGTTCGCTTCGGCATGGGCGTCACCCTGGAAAGCGACGGCGGCAAGAAGGTGCACTGGAAGATCGTCGGCGAGGACGAAGCCAATCCGGCCAAGGGGACAATTTCCCATATGTCGCCGATGGCGATGGCACTGTTCGGCAAGAAGGTCGGCGAAGTTGCCGTGGTCAATGGCAAAGAATGGGAGATCGTCAAGCTCTCCGACAGTTAGTCTTCGAGCTTGACGACATGGTCGCGGAAGAACGCCGCGGCACCGGCCTCGTCGATTTCGCCGGCGGCGACGCCCATGACGAATTCGTAAAGCATGCCGTCATTGGCCGACAGGGCATAACCATTCACAATCAGAAATGCGCCGGCCGCGACAATGGCCGTGCGTTTGTTGCCGTCGACAAAGGCATGATTTCTGGCAATGCCGAAGACATAGGCGGCTGCGAGTTCTTCAACCGACGGGTCGCCGTAGTTGGCCTTGTTCTCGGCGCGTGCGAGCGCCGATTCAAGGGCATTTTCATCCCTCAAGCCTTGTGCTCCGCCGTGTCGGTGCAACTGCTCCGCGTGCATCGCTTCGACTGCACGCCGCGTCAGAAACTCCGAACTCATTCTGCGAGCTTCTGAAGCGCGACCTTGTATTTGTTCATGACCTCGCGGGCAGCTTTCATTTGCCGCTCAAAGCGGTCGTCCACCGGCTTCAGCGCAAGACCGTCACCTGTTTCAACGATTTGAAGCTGGTCGCCGGCCTTCAGGTTCAGACGATCGAGAAGCTCCTTCGGCAGGATCACGCCTTCGGAATTGCCGATCTTGCGAATGGTCGTGTTCATGGTGAGACATCCTATTGCAACGCTGATTATAACTCAGTGTGTTTCTCGTTACAACAGATATTATAACAAAGCGTCAGCCGGCCTGCAGCAGCCGGTCCATCAGCCGCTCCGCCGCTTCCGGGATGACCGTGCCGGGCGGGAAGATTTCAGTGGCGCCTGCCTGCCGGACTGCATCGTAATCCTGCGGCGGGATGACGCCGCCGGCGACGATCAGCATGTCGTCGCGGCCGAGCTTCTTCAGCGCATGCTTGAGTTCGGGAATGAGTGTCAAATGGCCCGCAGCCAGCGACGAGGCGCCGACGATGTGCACGTCATGCTCGACGGCCAGCCTGGCGATCTCGTCCGGCGTCTGGAACATCGGCCCGACGGTGACGTCGAAGCCGAGGTCGGCAAAGGCGGTGGCGATCACTTTCTGGCCGCGATCATGGCCGTCTTGCCCCATCTTGGCGACCAGAATGCGCGGCTTGCCGCCGGACTTCTCCTCGAACGCTACGATCTTGTCCTGCAGCCGGTCGACCACTGGATTGTCGCCGAGCGCGTTGCGGTAGACGCCGGAGATCGTCTGCACCGAGGCGACATGGCGGCCGAAAACCTTTTCCAGCGCCAGCGAAATCTCGCCGACCGTGGCGTCGGCGCGTGCGGCCCGGATGGCGAATTCCAGCAGGTTTTCGTTACTCCCGGCGGCACGGGTCAGCGCATCGAGCGCGCTCTCGACGGCGGCGACGTCACGCGTGCCTTTCAGCCGCTGCAGCTTCGACAATTGCCGTGCCCTGACTTCGGCATTGTCGATCTTCAGCACGTCGACTTCGATGTCCGTCCCGGGCTGGTGGGCATTGACGCCGACCACGATCTGTTCGCCGGAATCGATGCGCGCCTGGGTGCGCGCGGCAGCCTCTTCGATTCGCAGCTTCGGTAGACCCTTTTCGATCGCCGTGGCCATGCCGCCGAGGCTCTCGACCTCCTCGATATGCGCAAGCGCACGCGCCGCCAGATCATGCGTCAACCGTTCGACATAGGCGGAGCCGCCCCACGGGTCGATGATGCGCGTCGTGCCGGACTCTTTCTGCAGGATGAGCTGTGTGTTGCGGGCGATGCGGGCCGAATGGTCGGTCGGCAGCGCCATTGCCTCGTCGAAGGAATTGGTGTGCAGCGACTGCGTATGCCCTTGAGTCGCCGCCATCGCCTCGATCATGGTGCGGATGATGTTGTTGTAGGGATCCTGCGCCGTCAGCGACCAGCCCGAAGTCTGGCAATGGGTGCGAAGTGACAGCGAGCGCTCGTCCTTCGGCGAAAAGTTCTTCAGCATCAGGCTGGCCCACAAAAGGCGCGCTGCTCTCAGCTTCGCGACTTCCATGAAGAAATTCATGCCGATCGCCCAGAAGAAGGAAAGGCGCGGCGCGAAACGGTCGATGTCGAGGCCGGCCGCGACGCCGGCGCGGGCATATTCGATACCGTCGGCAATCGTGTAGGCGAGTTCAAGGTCCGCCGTCGCTCCCGCCTCCTGCATGTGGTAGCCGGAGATCGAGATCGAATTGAACTTCGGCATATGCGTCGACGTGTAGGAAAAAATGTCCGACACGATCCGCATCGA
>NZ_SUEG01000163.1 GCF_005063415.1 Mesorhizobium sp. | reverse complement strand
ATTTGACGACGTCCTCGAGCAGGCCGGGCGCTTCCGTCACCTTGCGCTGCAGCCGCCTGAGCAGGCTGGCCAGTTGCGGCAAGGGCGAGGACGGACCCGAGAGCACATCCTGGGCGTCGTGGATTTCCGAGGCGATCTTTTCCGCCCGCATCATCGCGGCGCGCAGTTCGGCCAGCTCGGTCTCTTCGCCCGGTTGCGGATCGAGCCTGGTCAATTCGGCGACCGCTGCACGGAGATAATCGGCCTCGCGGGCAGCTGCCTCGACTTTGGCCCGGTGCCGTGAAAATTCTTGCTCGCAGGTACGCCAGTGCCGCCACGCCTCGCCTGTTGCCCGCGCGGCACCCAGATGACCGCCGAAACTGTCGAGCAACTCGCGATGCGCGCCGGGATCGACCAAAGCGCGCTCGTCGTGCTGGCCGTGGATCTCGACCAGCGCATGGCCGACGTCGCGCATCAGCGTCACGCTGGACGGCTGGTCGTTGACGAACACGCGCGTGCGGCCGTCCGCCGTCTGGACGCGGCGCAGGATGATGTCGCCGTCGTCCTCGATGGCGTTCTCGGCGAGCAGCATACGGGCCGGGTGGTTGCGCGGCACGTCGAAGACAGCGATGATCTGGCCTTGCGCCGCGCCATGCCGCACCAGCGAGGCGTCGCCGCGGGCGCCAAGCGCCAGCGACAAGGCGTCGAGCAGGATGGACTTTCCGGCGCCGGTTTCGCCGGTCAGCACCGAAAGGCCGGACGAGAAGTCGATGTCCAGCTTCTCGATCAGAACGATATCGCGGATCGACAGCCTGGAGAGCATGGTGACGCGCCGCTCAGGCGCCGGTGATCAGCTTCCCGGCCTTGGAGATCCACGATCCGGCATTCTCGCGCGGCTCGAGCCCACCACTCTGCAGGAGCTTGTAGGAGTCCTTGTACCACTGGCTGTCGGGATAGTTGGTGCCGAGCACGGCCGCAGCGGTCTGCGCTTCCGACGTCAGCCCCATCGCATAGTAGCTCTCGGTAAGACGCGCCAGCGCCTCCTCGACATGACGTGTGTTGGAGTAGTTCTCCACGACGTTGCGGAACCGTTTGACGGCTGCGATGTATTCGCGGCGCTCGAGATAATAGCGTCCGATCTGCATCTCCTTGCCGGCGAGCTGATCGTTGGCGAAGCGGATCTTTTCCTTGGCATCGTCGGCATATTCGGAAGTCGGCCAGCGCGTTACCAGGTCCTGCATCGTCTGCGCGGTAAGACGCGCTTCCTTCTGGTCCTGGGTGACGTCCTTGATCTGGCGGTAGTAGCTCAGCCCGATAATATACTGGGCATAGGCTGCATCGTCGGTCGACGGGTAGAGCGTCAGGTAGCGCTTGGCCGAACCGATCGCCTCGTCGTAGTTGCCCTGACGATAGTCGGCAAAGGCACCCATCACCATCGATTTGCGGGCGAATTCGGAATATGGATGCTGGCGGTCGACGGCATCGAATTTGCGGCTTGCCTCCTGCAGTCGCCCGGCATTCAGATTGGCGAGACCTTGATTGTAGAGCACGTCGGCGGGCTCGGTCTGATCGACATAGGTCGACAGATCGACGTCCTTCTCAGACGACATGCAGGCCGACAGAAACAGCGATGGAACGACCATCGAAAGCGCCAGGAAAACAGCCCGCCGCGGCGCCTTCGATTGACCAACTCGCTTGAAAAACATGTTTGGATTCCGCCCTTTCGGCGTCATTTCAGTCGACGGCAGCAGCCATAAACCATAATTGCCTTGCCCGGCAACGCTATCCCCGGCCAATCGCACATTTTTGTGGCGGTTTGGCGCCACCTGGAAAGCTGGGTAATTTGGCCGGCCAGTGATGCATCCATGCAACACAGCTTGACCGCAACAGGAGCCGTAAGACCTTAAGAATCAGATCATCCAGGGCGCATAGAGGGGTGCGTTGACGGCGCTCATCTCCGCGGTACGCCCGCGCTCGCGGCGCGTCGTCTCGACGATCTCGAAAGCCGAACGGTCCGACAAGAGACGGCGCAACGCCGCGGCGTTCAGCCTGTGGCCACCGCGGTAGGAGCGGAAGCAGCCGATGAACCGGGCACCGGCGAGCGCCAGGTCGCCCATCGCATCCATCGTCTTGTGGCGCGCGAACTCGTTGTGATAGCGCACGCCTCCCATGTTGATCACACGGTTGTCGTCGCCGATCACCAGGGAGTTTTCCAAAGACGAGCCGAGCGCATAGCCGGCCGCCCACAGCCGCTCGACGTCCTTCATGAAACCGAAAGTGCGGGCACGCGCGACGTCGCGGCGGAAAATGTCGGCATTCATATCGGATGCAAAAAGCTGGCGCCCGATCGCCGGGCTTTCGAAATCGATCTCGATCTCGAAGCGCGTGCCGTCATAGGGCCTGAACTCCGCCCAGCAGGCGCCGTTCTCGATACGAACCGGCTTGACCACCCTGATGTAGCGACGCTTGACCGGCAGCGTTTCGATGCCTGCCTGATCAATGGACTCGACGAACATCACTGCGCTGCCGTCGAGGATAGGCACCTCATGGCCGTCGATTTCGATGACGAGATTGTCGATCCCAAGGCCGAAAAGCGTCGCCATCAGATGCTCGACCGTGGCAATGTGCTCGCCTTGCGGATCGCCAAGCATGGTGCAGAGGTCGGTGGCACCGACCTCGGAGACGAGCGCGCGAAATTCGTGGTTTCCGCTTGCATTCGAAAGCTGGAAGACGACACCCGTATCGGCATCTGCCGGCAGGAAATGGACAGTAACCGGGGTGCCGCTGTGAACGCCGATGCCGGTCAGCGTCGCACGCGATTTAAGTGTCGTCTGATAGTCGTGCAAAACAATCCCCATAGCCCATACTGCCTAGGTCCGCTTCATCCGCCCTGAGGGCGCGGCTCTTGATTGATCGGCAGGCAGGGCCACTTCCCCAAGACTCCCAGCAAACCGACTTTGGTCGGTGGCGAAGATAATGGTCCCGCAGGGAGACTCCAAATCACGGTTTCTTACTCTTTGTAACCGCGGTCCGGAGCGGGAATGCCTCATAAGACTTTGTTTTAAAATCACTTTTATGGCAACAGGCGAACAGTTTCCTGCTCGCCTGTTAACAAATGTTACGAACCGTCAACAGATCAATTGGCCTGTCGGCGCAGGAAGGCGGGAATCTCCAACTGATCGTCTTCCTGGACAGCCCGGCTCTGCGGCGTCAGGCGGCCCTGCTCGTCCAGCTGGCCGCGGCGTGGGGCGTAAAGCTGCGGATCCTGGCTGGCAAGGCGGCGCACTTCGGCCGGCGCCTGGCGCAGTTTCGGTTCGCGCGGCTGCGCCGGCTGCAGCCTTGCAGGCTCCTCCTCGCGGCGGGTCAAGCCGTTGGTCAGGCGCTTGAGCAAGCCCATCGGGCCGCTGTTCTCGTGGTCGGCCGGGCGGGCCTTGGCTTCCACTTCGGCCTTCACCTGCGGTGGAAAATCCTCGACCCGCGGCATGCGCTGGGGTGCTGCGGCAACCGGCTGCGGCATTTCACGATGCGGAGCGGGCTGCATCGCTTGCTGAACCACCGGCTGGATCATCGGCTGCGGCTGAGTCGGAGGCGCCTGGAAGATCTTGCTCTGCGGGCGGAAGTCTTCCGCATGGGCTACCGGTGCCGGGCGGGCCTGCGCCATCGCTGCCGCATTTGCCTCGGCGAGCTGAATGGCCTCGGCGACCGGATCGGCAGCACGTGGTTCATAGATCGGTTGCTGGACCGGCGCCGGGCGCATTTCCGTAACCTGAGCCGCCGGGCGGCTGACCGGTTTCGGCGGAGCCGTGCGGATGGCGATCGGCGCGGCAGCGATTTCGGCCGCCGATTTGTCGATGCCGGTGGCGACCACCGATACGCGGATAACGCCTTCGAGTTCCTCGTCGAAGGTGGCGCCCAGAATGATGTTGGCGTCCTGATCGACCTCTTCGCGAATGCGCGTTGCCGCCTCATCGACTTCGAACAGGGTCAGGTCGCGGCCGCCGGTGATCGAGATCAGCAGGCCCTTGGCGCCCTTCATTGAGGTCTCGTCGAGCAGCGGGTTGGCGATGGCGGCTTCCGCCGCGGCCATTGCGCGGCCCTCGCCCGAAGCCTCGCCGGTTCCCATCATCGCCTTGCCCATTTCGCGCATGACCGAGCGGACGTCGGCGAAGTCGAGATTGATCAGGCCTTCCTTGACCATCAGGTCGGTGATGCAGGCAACGCCCGAATAGAGCACCTGGTCGGCCATGGCGAAGGCATCGGCGAAGGTGGTCTTGTCATTGGCCAGCCGGAACAGGTTCTGGTTGGGAATGACGATCAGGGTATCGACGCATTTCTGCAGTTCCTCGATACCCATGTCGGCCGTCTTCATGCGGCGCTGGCCTTCGAAGTGGAACGGCTTGGTGACGACGCCGACGGTAAGGATACCCTTTTCGCGGGCAGCGCGGGCAACGACGGGAGCCGCCCCGGTGCCGGTGCCGCCGCCCATGCCGGCAGTGACGAAGCACATATGCGTATTGGAGAGATGATCGATGATCTCGTCGATGCATTCCTCCGCCGCCGCGCGCCCGACTTCAGGCTGCGATCCGGCGCCGAGACCCTCGGTGACATGCGCACCGAGCTGGATCAGCCGCTCGGCCTTCGACATCGTCAGTGCCTGCGCGTCGGTGTTGGCCACCACGAACTCGACGCCGCGCAAGCCGGCGGTGATCATGTTGTTGACGGCATTGCCGCCGCCGCCGCCGACACCGAACACGGTGATGCGCGGCTTGAGCTCGGTGATGTCCGGCTTCTGCAGATTGATGGTCATTGTCTTCGTCCTTTGCCTTTCCCGCCGCTTCGCCGCCGCGGCCGCCTATGGGGCTGTCCCCGTCAAATTAAAAACTGTCTCTCAACCACTGACTCATTCGATGCAGTTTTCCGCCTGTTCCGGTCATCCGAAGACCGGAAATTCCCTTCGCCGGGCGGCTCTCGAAGCTCGCCATCTGCGGGTAGATCAGAAGCCCGACGGGCGTCGAGAAAGCCGGCCCCTTGGCCGCCTCTGGCAGGCCTGCCACGCCAAGCGGGCGGCCAATGCGCACATTGCGGCCGAGAATGCGGCGTGCTGCTTCGGGCAGGCCGGCAAGCTGGCTGGCGCCGCCGGTCAGCACCACACGCTTGCCAACCGCGTTGCCGTAGCCGGATTTGTTCAGCCGGTCGCGCAGCAATTCCAGCGTCTCGTCGATGCGGGCGCGGATGATGCGCGTCATCACCGAGCGCGGGATCTGCAACGGCACCTCGCCGTCCTCGCCGATCGGATGGATGGAAACCAGGTCGCGGTCGTCGGCACTGCCAGGCAGCGCCGAGCCATGCATCACCTTCAGCCTTTCGGCGGCATCGAGCGAGGTCGATAGGCCCTTGGCCATATCCAGCGTGACGTGGTTGCCGCCGATCGCGATGGCGTCGCCATGGACGAACTTGCCTTCCGAAAACACCGAGATCGTCGTCGTGCCGCCGCCCATGTCGATGCAGGCCGCACCCATTTCGAGCTCGTCGTCGACCAGGGCGGCTAGCCCGCTGGCATAAGGCGTCGCCACCATGCGCTCGACCGACAGGTGCGAGCGGTTGATGCAGAGCTCGAGATTGCGCAAGGGCGCTGCATCGCCTGTCAGCACGTGCATGTCGACGCCAAGCTGGTCGCCAACCATGCCACGCGGATCGCGCACACCGCGCTCGGCATCCAGCGAAAAGGCAACGGGAAGCGAATGGATCACCTCGCGCTCAGCCCGCAGCGCCTGCTTGGCACCGGCGGCAAGCACGCGCTTGATGTCGGCCTCGTCGGCCTCATGGCCGCCGAGATTGATGGTGGCCGAAAAAGCCTCGCTCTTCAGCCGGCCGGCAGTCATGTTGACGATCAGCGAATCGACCGTCAGTCCCGCCATGCGTTCGGCGGCGTCGACGGCAAGACGGATGGCGTGCTCGGCACGGTCGAGATCGATGACGACGCCCGATTTCACGCCTTGCGATTTCTGGTGGCCGATGCCGATCACCTGGACGCGATGCGAGCGTCCGCGCAGCAGCTTGCCATCATCGCGCGGCTTGAGTTTGGCCACCACGCAGCAGACCTTGCTGGAGCCGACATCCAGTACCGTCAGGATGCCGGACCGGCGCGACGAGGCATCGCTATTGCCGCCAAGCCAGCTCATATCTTCGTCTCCGGCTTGCGCTTCAGCATCTTGGGCTTTTCGTCGAGCGCGGCCTGGCGCTGTGTCGCCGCTTCCGGCGTCAACTGGACCACCAGACGATCGGAAAGGCGCATGTCGACTGCGGCGATGTCGCGCGTCAAAAGCCCGTTCTCGTGGTCCATCCTGACCAGGTCGGCAACCGCCTGATCCTCACCGTCTTCGGGAAGCTTGATCGTGATGCCGTTTTCAAGCTTGAGATCCCAGCGCCGTTCGCCGATGCGGATATAGCCCTTGATCCGCGCGGCGAGCTCCGGATAATTCTTGATCTTGGCTAGGAAATCCGGCGCTTTGGCCGGTGCGCCGGTGCCAATGATCAGCGGCAGCAATATCTGCTTGCCGCCGGAGAACGGCGCAATGACGGTGCCGGATTTCTCGATGACCGAAAGCGCGCTGCCTTGCTGCCACAGCGCGAACGGCTCGCGCTCCTCGACGCGCACTTCCAGCGTATGCGGATAGACCTTGCGCACTGCAGCGGCTTCGACCCAGGGTAGCGTAGTAATGCGTTCGCGCGCGGCTTCGGCATCGAAGCCGATCAGCGAGGTCCAGCCGTCGAGTTCCAGCCTGTCGAGAATATCGATCTCGGAAGTTTCGCGGTTGCCGACGACCTTGACCTGGTCGACAGCAAAGCCGGTACGGGCGGTGACACTCTGGACGATGGCGTCGGCATGTCCGCCGAGAAAGGCGCCATAGGCGCTGCTCGAAATAAGGAGTGCCGCTGACAGCATGGCAGCGCAATAGGGCGGCGCTTCGAAGTCGCCTTCGCCGAGGCGCGCCAGCACGCGCACCGGCCGGCGCAGCAGGCGCGGCAGCACGAAATGGTCGAACAACAACGGCATGCCGAACAGCGCCGGCCCGGCCGCGCCCTTCCCCTTGCCCTGTCCCCACTTCAACGCAGACACGAAGCGTCCTCCACCATCCAACTCAACAAATCGCCGAACGAGTGTCCCGCTTGCGCGGCGATTTCCGGCACCAAAGACGTCGGCGTCATGCCCGGCTGGGTGTTGACCTCAAGCCAGACAATTTCGCCGTTTTCGGAGTGACGATCGTCATAACGGAAGTCCGACCGGGAAACGCCCCGACAGCCGATAGCTTGGTGAGCCTTGAGCGTCAGTGTCTGTATTTTTTGGTAAATATTCGGTGAAAGTTTTGCCGGGCATTCGTGTTTTGATCCTCCCGCGACGTATTTTGAATCATAGTCGTAGAAGGAATGGCCGGTCGGGATGATCTCGCAGACACCGAGCGCCACATCGCCCATTACCGCGCACGTCAATTCCCGCCCGTGCACATAACGCTCGACCATCACGGTATCGCCATATCTCCACTCGGACGAGCCGATGATCTGCGGTGGATGCGACTGGCCTTCATGCACGATGACGACACCGAAGCTCGACCCTTCGTTGACCGGCTTGACGACATAGGGCGGCTTCATCGGGTGCTTGTTCTGAATGGCGAAGCGATTGGCCACCTTCGATTCCGCCACCGGAATGCCGGCCGCCTTGGCGACCTTCTTGGCCTGCTCCTTGTTCATCGCGAGCGCCGAGGCAAGCACGCCGGAATGGGTGTACGGAATGGCAAGGTACTCGAGGATACCCTGAATGGTGCCGTCCTCGCCGAAGGGGCCGTGCAGCGCATTGAAGACCACGTCAGGCTTGAGCGCACTCAGCACCGAGCCGATGTCGCGCGAGACGTCGACGCGGGTGACCTGGTAGCCCTCTCCCTCGAGCGCATCGGCGCAGGCTTTACCCGACGAGAGGGACACGGGCCGCTCGGACGAGAATCCCCCCAGAAGGACGGCCACATGCTTGCTTGTCATTCCCCGTCATTTCCTCTCACAGCAGGCCTGCACCATCGTGCATGCCCCGAAAAGCATCGCGCGCACTCAAATGCGCCCGAGCAACTTCGCTCCCGTGTTTCCGCAACATTGAGTCCGAGTCTCCCGGCAGGTTGCCCCCCAGACGGAAACGCGAGTAACGCGTCGAAACGACTCAAATCAGGAAACGCTTCAGGGCAGAGAATCAGAGAGTTGATTCGCTGGCAAGTGATTACGATTCCGATGGATTCACTTTCCGCAAAAACGGCAGCAAAATGTGAATTCATGAGTCCGAAAGGCAACGGCGGTCGGCTTGCCTAAAGCAACTGCCCGAGAAATTCCTGAACGGCATGGCCCGGCCGAAAATTGCCGATGCGCTTGATCTCCCACTGCAGCCGGATGCCCGATCTTTCGAGCACACGCGCACGCACCGTCTCACCGAGATATTCAAGCTCGTAGCCTGTGGCCGTTCCGGTGTTGATCATGAAGTTGCAATGCATCGGCGACATCTGCGCCCCGCCGACCATCAGGCCGCGGCAGCCGGCCTTGTCGATTTCCTTCCAGGCCGAGGTGCCTTCGGGATTCTTGAAGGTCGAGCCACCGGTCTTTTCGCGGATCGGCTGCACGGTCTCGCGATGGTTCTGGACAGCATCCATCGCGGCCTTGATCGCCGCCTTGTCCTCAGGAATGCCTTCGAGCAGCGCCGACGTGAAGATCAGCCCGGACGGCGCCGCTGAATGGCGATAGGCATAGCCCATGTCGGCATTGCTCAACGTATGAACATTGCCCTTGCGGTCGAGTGCCCGCACCTCGACCACACGCTCGCGCGTTTCGACGCCATTGGCGCCGGCGTTCATCCTCAGCGCTCCGCCAATGGCGCCGGGAATGCCGTGGTAGAAATGAAAGCCACCGATGCCGGCCTCGTAGGCAACTGCCGCAAGGCGCTTGTCGGGTGTCGCAGCGCCCGCCTTGATCGTGGTCGGCGCAATCACTTCGGTCTCGCCAAAGCCTTTGGCCGAAAGCCGGATGACAAAGCCCGCAATGCCGCCGTCACGGACAAGCAGGTTCGAGCCGACGCCGACGATGGTCAGCGGAATTTCCTCCGGCACCGCCTTCAGGAACGTGGCAAGATCGTCCTCGTCGGCCGGCTGGAACAATGCGTCCGCGAGCCCGCCGGCTCGAAACCAGGTGATCTTGTCCATCTCGGCATTGGGCGTGATGCGGCCGCGGAGTCCGGCAAGCCGGTCGCCAAGCTTCTCGATCAACGCCTGGCCGCGCATCATGAGATGGTCCCGCCGAGTTCCTTGGGCAGCGCATAGGCCCATTGGGTGATGTTGCCGGCGCCGAGGAAGACGACGAAATCGCCCGGCTTCGCCACCTCGCGCACGATCGGCGCAATCGCCGCCGGACCTTCGATGTAGCGTGCGTCGCGATGGCCGCCGGAGCGGATGCGCGACACCAGTGCGTCGGACGTAACGCCGTCGATCGGTTCCTCGCCAGCCGCATAGACGGGCGCCACCATTACCGTATCGGCGTCGTTGAAGCAGACGGAAAACTCGTCGAACAGATCGCGCAACCGGGTGAAGCGATGCGGTTGGGTAACGGCGATGATGCGGCCCTTGGTGGCGCTGCGCGCAGCCTTCAGTACCGCCGTGATCTCGACCGGATGATGACCGTAATCGTCGAACACATCGACACCGTTCCACGAACCGGTATGAGTGAAGCGCCGCTTGACGCCGGCGAAAGACGACAGGCCCTTCTTGATTGCCTCAGCCGACAGGCCGAGCTCATGCGCGACGGCAATCGCCGCCGTCGCATTGGAGACATTGTGGCGCCCGGGCATGGGCAGCCGCAGGCCTGATATCGTTATCTGGCCGTGCGTCTTGCGGTCGCGGATCACGACGTCGAATTCCGAGGTCGGGCCGTCCATGCGGTGATTGGTGAAGCGCACGTCGGCCTGCGCATTTTCGCCATAGGTGATGACGCGCCGGTCCTCGATGCGGCCGACCAGCGCCTGCACCTCGGGATGGTCGGTGCACATCACGCCAAAGCCGTAGAACGGCACATTCTCGACGAACTGGCGAAACGCCTCGCGCACTTTGTCGAAGGAGCCGTAATGGTCGAGATGCTCGGGGTCGATATTGGTGACGACGGCAATCTCGGCCGGCAGCTTGAGGAAGGTGCCGTCACTCTCGTCGGCCTCGACCACCATCCATTCGCCGTCGCCCATGCGGGCGTTGGTGCCATAGGCATTGATGATGCCGCCATTGATCACCGTCGGGTCGAGCCCGCCGGCATCGAGTAGCGTCGCCACCATCGAAGTCGTCGTCGTCTTGCCATGCGTGCCGCCGATCGCGACCGCCTGCCGGAAGCGCATCAGCTCGGCTAGCATTTCGGCGCGCCGCACGATCGGCAGCAACTTCTCTCTCGCCGCCTTCAGCTCCGGGTTGGATTTCTTGATTGCGGTGGAGACGACGACCACTTCGGCCTCGCCGAGGTTTTCGGCCTGGTGGCCGACGAAGCATTCGATGCCCTTGTCGCGCAGCCGCTGCACATTGGCGCTGTCGGCCTGATCGGATCCCTGCACCTTGTAGCCGAGATTGTGCAGCACCTCGGCGATGCCGCTCATGCCGATGCCGCCAATGCCGATGAAATGCACGAGGCCAATCGTCTGTGGCATCTTCATGCGTGCGTCTCCTTCCTGAATTCTGAAACGGATTTCCCGGACGCAATAGCCTCTGTCAGATCGGCGAGCAACCGCGCCGCGTCCGGTTTACCGGACGATTTCGCCGCCGCAGCCATTGTCGCCGCCCTGCCTGGATCATCCATCAGC
>NZ_SUEG01000162.1:7663-10910 GCF_005063415.1 Mesorhizobium sp. | reverse complement strand
CTCCTCGTGGATGGCGGCCGGCAGCATCAGGCCCGAATAGAGCCCCTGCGTCTGCAGCGCGCCAACGGCTGCATCGCGATCGACGCCGGCGAACATCGTTTCACCGACATTGCGCGCCGGCGGAACGGGCTTCGCACCGCGCCAGTGCAGGCGCCGCGCCGGCATGGTGCGGGCCAGCATGAACATCGGCAGCCATGCCGGATTCTCGCGAAGGTCGGAAAGATAGGTCGGGATGCGGGCGGCGATGCGGCGCAGCGTACCGCCGTTTCGTGCGATCGCCTCGAGGCTTGCAGCGCCGGACTTGTCAGGGCTTGAAAGGGTCATTGGGTCCTCAAATATCGAGGGAACAGCATCGACGAAAGTCGTCGTCACCGCTCCGGCACACCCCAAACCCTATTCGCCCCTATCGCTGGGAATGGTAACCCCCGATCAGATTTTGTGCAACGCACAATAAACGACGACCCGCCAGAAAATTTGCTTGGGCGGGGTCCCCGGACCGGGACGGTAAGCCGTCACTTCCGCGGCGCGACCCAGATCTCGGCGTGGAGCCTCCTGGTCGCCAGGCCACGGGCGATCGCTTCGGCGCTGCGGGCGTTCTTCGACAGCGCCGCGGCCTGACGCTTGCTGATCACCAGGCCTTCGGCGAGAGCGCGATTTCCGGCAAAGACGCGCGACAGGAACGGCGCGCGGCTGCCGCGTGCCCGCGAGAACCGAGCCGCCATGGTTTGCCTTGCGGTATGGGCGACGACCTCGTCGATCCAGCCCTCCCCCAGCCGCGCGCCCGGTTCCAGCAAAAGCAGCCAGTCCCCCTTGGCCTGCCTGATGCCGGCGGCGATGCCGCCGCTGACATAGTGGCAGCCGGCATGTTCGGCGACGCGGTGCGTCTGATCGGTCGAGCCGGTGTCGCAGACGAGAACGTCGCGCACCACGCCTTCGACCGCGCCGCCGATCAGCGAGGCGAGCGTGCGGGCAAGGCCCTCCTCGTCATTCAGGGTTTCGATCAGGACGCTGAGCATGTTTAGCCGAATAGCGGAAAGCGGTGGGCAGCGCCAGTTTTTGCAGCGCACCGCGAGAAAGTTCTTGCTTTGTTCTCATCGATGCGATAGGAATACATTCATGAGCAGAGCGATTCGACAGCGGGCGGACAGTCCCTGGGAAAGGGCCAAAATGGAACAGATCGTGCGTGCCGACATTGCCGCCTTCGGCGCTGGCAGGGCCGAGATGGCGAATGCGATGATCGAGCAGAGCGGCATGCGCGTGCGTCCGGACCGAAATCGCGGCAGGTCGGCGGGGATCAATCCGTCCGGCCGTTTCGAGCCGGTCAGCCGGCATGTGTTCGACGATGGCTGGAATTCGCTGGAGGAGCTGCCGCCGTTCAAGACCGAGGTACAGGTCGAGAAGCCGCGCACCATCATCACGCGCAACGAATCGCCCGACATCTCCTTCGACCGCTCGATCAATCCCTATCGCGGCTGCGAACATGGCTGTGTCTATTGTTTCGCGCGGCCGACGCACAGCTTCATGGGCCTGTCGCCGGGGCTGGATTTCGAATCGAAGCTGTTTGCCAAGCCGGATGCGGCGCGGCTGCTCGACAAGGAATTGTCCAGGGATAATTACCAGCCGCGCACCATCGCCATCGGCACCAACACCGATCCCTATCAGCCGATTGAGAAGCAATACCGGATCATGCGCGAGATACTCGAAGTGCTGGAGGCGCGCGGGCATCCGGTCGGCATCGTCACCAAATCGGCGCTGGTGACACGCGACATCGACATTCTGTCACGCATGGCCGGACGCGGGCTGGCCAAGGTGGCATTGTCGGTGACGACGCTCGACCGCATGCTGGCGCGCACCATGGAGCCACGCGCGTCGACGCCGACCAAGCGGCTGGAGGCGATCAGGCAGCTTTCGGACGCTGGCATTCCGGCCTCGGTGATGGTCGCGCCGATCATCCCCGGACTGACCGACCCGGAGATGGAGCGCATCCTCGATTCGGCGCAGGCAGCTGGCGCGCGTGAAGCCGGCTATGTGCTGCTGCGCCTGCCGCTGGAGGTCGCGCCGATCTTCAAGGACTGGCTGCTGCGCCACTATCCCGACCGCTATCGCCACGTCATATCGCTGATCCGTTCGATGCGCGACGGCAAGGACTACGATTCGGAGTGGGGCAAGCGCATGAAAGGCTCCGGCCCGTATGCCTGGCAGATCGGCCGGCGCTTCGAGATCGCTGCCAAACGGCTCGGCCTCAATGCCGAGCGGCGCTCGCTGAGGACCGACCAGTTCGTCCCCGCAGCCAAGGCAACCGAGCAGCTGATGCTGCTGTGACAAAGCGTCTCGCGCCAGCCGCTTGAAGCGGCCGCAGCAGGCGAAAAATCCCGTCCGGCCTGTCCTGTCCCCGGGCTTCCGACGGTAACCCTCCGGGTCCGGTGCCCCGCCCGACCCGGAGGGGACTTGCGGAGAATCGGAGCCGATGCGAACCTCGCCGCACCATGGCTCGCCCGCGTTCCGATTCTCCGCTTCTCTTCGAAATCGTCGAGAAACCCGACTTCTCGTTCGAGACGAGGGCGATGGCCGAAGGCCTTTGGCCGGTGGCTGGGATGGACGAGGCCGGCCGTGGCCCGCTCGCCGGGCCGGTGGTGGCGGCAGCGGTGGTGCTCGATCCCGCCAACATCCCCGACGGCCTCGATGATTCCAAGCGGCTGACGCATTTGCAGCGTGAGGCGCTGTTCCTGAAAATCCTCGGCTCCGCACTCGCCCTATCGATGGCATCGGTCAGCGCCGAAGGCATCGATGCATCCAACATCCTCAAGGCCAGCCTGGAGGCGATGCGGCGTGCCGTGGCCGGCCTGTCAATCCGGCCGAAGCTGGCGCTGGCCGACGGCCGCGACGTGCCGCCCGGCCTGCCCTGCGAGGGCAAAGCGCTGATCAAGGGCGACCAGCGCTCGCAGTCGATCGCTGCAGCCTCCATCGTCGCCAAGGTGTTGCGCGACCGCATGATGTGCGGCTGCGGCAGCCATCATGCGCGTTACGGCTTCGAGCTGCATATGGGCTACGCCACTGTGCGCCATCGCACGGCGATCGATCTGCATGGACCAGTGGCGCGGCTGCACCGCGCCTCCTTCGCGCCGTTCCGGTTCGGCGGCACCGAGGTGCTCGAGGAAGAGGGCCTTTCGGGCCTGGATTGAGATTTGCGAAAGCGGCCACGCGCGTATCTCCCCCCTCGAGGGGGAGATGGCCGGCAGGCCAGAGG
>NZ_SUEG01000162.1:0-7653 GCF_005063415.1 Mesorhizobium sp. | reverse complement strand
CCTTCGGCGACATCTCCCCCTCGAGGGGGGAGATTACGCGCTCTGCCGCTTTCGCTAACAAAAAAGCCGCCAGGTTTCCCAGGCGGCTTTCGATGACTTGTTGATGCAGCCGTTCAGTTCAGCTTCCATTTCAAATCCTGCAGCGAGGCGTTGAACAGGTCGGCGCCGGCCTTGGCGTCGATCTTGCCGGCCAGCAGCGCGCGCGCGGCTTCGACCGCGATGTCGACGGCGCTGGCGCGCACTTCGCCGATCGCCTCGCGCTCGGCCTGGCCGATCTTCTGCTCGGCCAAGGCGGTACGCCGGGCGACATAGTCCTCGGTCTTCTTGTGCGCCTCGGCGGCAAGCATGTCGGCTTCGCGCTTGGCGGCGGCGACGATGGCCGCGGCCTCCTGCTCGGCTTCCTTGCGCTTGCGCTGGTATTGGCCGAGCAGCTGCTGGGCCTCTTCGCGCAACCGGCGCGCCTCCTCGAGCTCGGAGCTGATCTTGTCGGCCCGCGCATCGAGCGCCTTGGCGATCATGCCCGGCACCTTGATGTAGATGGCAATGCCGAGGAAGATTACGAGGGCAACGGTTGCCCAAAGTGTCGCGAGAGATGTGGCGTCCATGATGCGCTCCTCACCCGGCCACGGATTTGACCGCAGCCGCGATTTCGGCCTTGCTGGCCTTGCCGCCGACAAGCGCCTCGACGATGGCCGAAGCGGTGTCCTCGGCGATGGTGCCGACTTCCTTCATGGCATTGGCCTTGATGGAAGAAATACGCGCCTCGGCCTCGCCAAGCTTCTGGTCAAGCGCTGCCTCGATCGTCTTGCGGGCAGCTTCGGCTTCCGCCTTGGCCGCATCGTTGGCCTGCTGACCGATCGCATTGGCCTTGCCCTTGGCTTCCGCCAATTCCTGCTCATAGGCGGCAACGGCGGCGTCGGCCTCGCCTTTCAGCCGGGCAGCATGATCGAGATCCTGCGTGATGCGGTCGTTGCGCACGTCGATGATGCCGCCGACGCGTGGCATCACTACCCGCTTCAAGAAGAGGTAGAACAGCCCGAAAGTGATTGCCAGCCACAGCAGCTGTGACGGGTACGTCGCCGGATTGAATGGCGGGAACGTGCCGTGCGCCTCGGCAGGCACGCCGGTGGCGGCGTGCGTTTCGCCTTCCGTTGCGGCGGGCGCGGACTCTTGCGCAAAGGCAGATGTCACGAACATGGACTATCCCCGAAATTCAGGCCCGCCGCAGGATCGCGGCCGGCCTGTTCAATTCTTCCCAATGTTCAGCCGAACAAGTATTCAGCCGAACAGGGCGAGAAGCGCGATGAGAAGCGAGAAAATACCCAGCGCTTCGGTCACGGCGAAGCCGAAAATCAGGCGGCCGAACTGGCCGTCGGCGGCCGACGGGTTGCGCAGCGCGCCCGCCAGATAGCTGCCGAAAATGTTGCCGAGGCCAATGCCCGCGCCACCCATGCCGAGGCATGCGATGCCGGCGCCGATGTACTTTGCTGCTTCTGCGTCCATTTATTCAACTCCTTTGGATCTAAAATTCCGTTGCAAAATCGATCCGGCGGCAACGCCGGAAACCTTGTTAGTGCCCGGGATGCAGGGCGTCGTTGAGATACATGCAGGTCAGCACGGCGAAGACGTAGGCCTGCAGGAACGCAACCAGCAGCTCCAGCGCCGTCAGCGCCACGGCCATCGCCAGCGGCAGAACCGAGCCCGCCACGCCGACCGCGCCGAGCGCGCTCAGGCTGACGACAAAGCCCGAGAACACTTTCAGCGTGATGTGACCGGCGAGCATGTTGGCGAACAGACGAACCGAGAGGCTGACCGGACGCGAGACGAAGGAAATCACCTCGATAAGCACCACCAGCGGCAGCAGGTAGACCGGCACGCCATGCGGGACGAACAGCTTTAGGAAGCCAAGGCCGTGCTTGGTGAAGCCGTAGACGACGACCGTTCCGATCACCAGCGCAGCGAGGCCGAAGGTGACGATGATGTGGCTGGTGATGGTGAAGAAATACGGGAACAGGCCAAGCAGGTTAGCGACAAGCACGAACATGAACAGCGAGAACACGAAGGGGAAGAACTTCATGCCTTGCGTGCCCGCGGCATCCCTCAGCATATTGCCGACAAATTCATAGGCCATTTCCGAGACCGACTGAAGGCGGCCCGGGACGAGGCTGCGGCTCGACGTGCTGAGGTAGAGAAACGCCGCTGCGACAGCAACTGTCGCAAGCATGAACAGAGCCGAATTGGTGAAAGACAGGTCGTAGCCGCCGATGTGAATCGGAATGATCGGATGGATCTGGAACTGGTGGATCGGATCGACCTTGTCAGCAGCCACTTTAAATCCCCATCAAAGCCGCAGACGGCTTCAGTATCCTGTTCAATGCGCCGGCATGCGGCGCCTCAATTCATTCTTTCGGATCGCGCGGTTTGTCGCCCGTTCCGAATTCCGACACAAGCCCGGCTGAACGCAGGACATTGAGCACGCCAGCGCCAAAACCCAGCAGCAGCCCGACTATCAGACCCCATGGCGATGTCCCCGCCACGCGATCGATAAACCAGCCGAGAGCCGCACCGACCACTATCCCGGCGATGAACTCGCTGGACAGCTTGAGCGCCTGGCCGTACCCGGCCGCACTGCCCGCTTTCGCGTCGTCTTTCCCCTCGAGCCGATCCGGCCGCCTTGTCGCGAGCGATGCTTCAAGGTCGCGCCGGCGGCGCTCAAGATCGTCGTCGCGGATGTCGGCTTCATGCTGCTTGCCGCGGCCGGTTTTTCCAGTTCCGTCTGGCCCATTCTTGTCGGCCACGCAACCCCCTGCCCGGTCAGACCGTCACCGTCCGTCCGCTTCTTAAAGTCGCCGGCAACATAGTTAGAGGGTCCGCGCCCGTCAAGTCACGGGCGGACGTTCAAGCTCAAGTATTTTTTCGTTATAAATCAGCCACTTGCCTGGGTGCGACATCGTGCCCGACGCAGTCCCCGGCGGGCTGTGGCCGAATCCCCGCGGCGATGGGTCTTCGATCGGCCGCTCTCCCGCGAAAGACGCAACGGCTGCCCGAGCACTCAGCTCCAGCCGCCGCCATAGGTGCGATAGAAGATATGCAGGCCGATCCTGGTCATTTTCTTCATCGTCCGCGCCCAGCCCGGATGGACGTAGTTGGCGTAATAATGCGTCGACGAGCCGACTTCCGGAATGAAGATCTTGCCGGCTGTGACGGCCATGGCGACATCCTGGGCGGTCTGGTAGGCGGCGGGGTTGTCGATGCGCTTCTTCCTGCCATCGCAGGCGAAGGAAAACTGGCAGCGGTTAAACCAGTTGTCGTTCTGGTAGACGACGCCGCAGATCGAGTTCGGGTAGGCCGGGTTGCGGACGCGGTTGAGGATGACCTGGGCAACGGCGGCCTGGCCGCGCACGGATTCGCCGCGCGCCTCGAAATAGATGCCATTGGCAAGGCAGGCCTGCTCCGGTTTGGAAAAGACGCTTGCCGGCAGCGGCGTCTGCATCCAAGAATGATCGCCCTTGCTCAGCGGCGGGATGAAGCGGCCATCGTTCGGGTCCTCGTCCTGCAGCAAGGCCTCGAAAGGCGACGCCTGTGCGTAGTCGGGAGCGGACGATGCATATGCGGTCGCCAGCACGTCGGGATGATCGTTGTTGACCAGCGCGGCAAGCATCGCCGGCACGCCGGGATCCGGCTTCTTGTCGACGCGCGCGTGGAAGGCGGCGGCGATCTGGATTTCCTTGCCTTTGATCTCGGGCTTGGCGAAGGCCATCCTCAGGCCGCTGTCCATGCTTGGGCGGAGCAGCGAAGAGGTGCGCTCGAAGATCGAGCCGGCGTTGAAGTTTTTCGGCGGCGAGACGGGCGAGACCTGGATGATGCGGCCCTTCTTGTCGGCGCGCATGATGCGGTCCTCGTCCGGCGTCGTGCCGGCGATGCTGCCCTTGCCGCGAAACGAAACGGCGCCGATGCCGGGCAGTTGGACACCGGAGCCGGAGAGCGAGCCGGTGCTGCTGGAATCGAGGAAGGGCATTTCGGCGGCGTGAACCGAGCCGGCGACGGATCTCTCGACATAGGCGTTCCAGCGGACGCTCGGCGCCTCCAGGCCGGAGACCAGGCTGGTCATGTCCTGATAGGCAATGACACTCGGAAAGCCGATCCAGATACCAAGGCCAACAACGAGCGGAGACAGGAAGGAACGCTTTTTCTCACCGGCGGCGGCGACAAGCCGCGTCAAAACACGTCGATGCACAGAACTCTCCAGAAACGCAACGGACCCCACTGGAGAGCTACAATGATGCATTAACCTTGATGGGGCGTTAACAGCTTAGAACGTTGTTTTCCCATCTCGTGTCGAAGTCAGGCGCTTTTGCGGCCATCGCTTGACGGAAGAAAGATCGGCCAGGCGATCAGCGCGCAAATAGCCGCACCCAGCCAGACGCCTGCCCATGAGCAGAGCACGAGAAGCCCCGGAATGGCGATCGGCACCAGGAAGAAGGCAATGAAGACCAGGCTGTTGGCGAGGCCGAGCGCCGTTCCGGCCTGGCTCGCGCCGGCCAGCGTCGCAAGCTCGGTGTAGGCAACGCCGTGCCAGGAGGAGACGCAGATGCCGGCCACGACCAGCACCGCAACGATCGCCGGCGAAAGCATCGGCGCTTGGCCTGACAAGAATTGGGCCGAAAACAAGACGAGCGCCGCAAGCACGGTGAAGGCGGCCACGCTCAGCATGCTGCACAGGCGCAGGAACGGCCGGCGGTTGCCGTGACGGTCGGTGTAGCGGCCGCTCCAGACGCGCATGACCATGGCGCCGACCTGCACGGCAGCGAGGCTGGCGCTGATCACGGCTGTTCCCATGCCGGCGAAATCATGCAGGAAGACGGAAGCAAAGGTGAGCACCGCCACCTGCGGAAAGCACAGCAGGCCGATGGCTGTTGCAATGCGCCAGACGGCCGGGTTGCGCAGCGGCGCCGGGCCGGCCGGCTTTGCCGTGCCGGCCGAATTGGCATCGTCATGCGCCGGTGGCTGATGCAGCCAGAGCCAGGCGAGCGAGGTCGAGACGGCGGATGCAGCCGCCAGAAGTCCGAAGACCGCCGTGAAGCCATGGGCTGAAGCGAGCGATGGCAGCACGAGCGCGCCAAGCCCGCCGCCAAGCGGCACCGCCGTCTGCCTGATGCTCATGGCAAAGCCCCGCTCGCCTTCGCCGAACCAGGCCATGATGGCGCGGCCGCTGGAGCCGTTGACGCTGCCGCCGAGCAATCCGGTGACCAGCAGGGCAGCGGCGAGAAGCGCGACGTCGGGAATGTGGGCCGGTGACGGCACGATCAGCGCGGCCATGACAAGCAGCCACACCGCGGTTGCGCCGAGCCCGGTCAGCAGCACGCGGCGGTCGCCCCAGCGATCGGTCAGCAGACCCCACGGCAATTCGCTCAGCGCCACGCCCAAGCCGAGAAGGCCAAGCGCCATGCCGAGTTCGCCATTGGAGAGATGATAGCCCGAGCGCAGGAACACCGCCGTCGCCGGAATGCCGGAGAAGGTCGCGGAAAAGCAGGCATTGGCGGCGACGCCGATGCCCAGCACCTTCCAGCGATGATTGGCTCGAAGTGCCGCCGCTTCTGACGGGGCGGCAACGGCGCCTGGGCGAAGCGGTTTGCAATCTGGTCCTGTGGCGATAGCGGACATGGTTCAGCTCCTGCATGGGCTGGTTGCGTTCGGTCTTGACGCGCTGTCCCTACCGCCATAGCTTCGTACTGAATATCAGGAAGTTTTTGATGTAACGTCCCAAATATCAGGATTATTGCCATGCGACGCGTGACATTCGATCTCGACGTCCTGCGCAGCTTCGTCACCGGCATGGAGTTGGGCAGCTTCGCCAAGGCCGCCGACCGGCTCGGCCGCTCGACCTCGGCAATCAGCGCACAATTGAAGAAACTGGAAGAGCAGGCGGCGACGCCGATCTTCCGCAAATCGGGGCGCGGTCTGGCGCTGACGGACGCGGGCGAGACCATGCTCGGCTATGCGCGGCGGCTGATCGAGCTCAATGACGAGGCCGCCTCCGCCATCCACGATGTCGAGCTGGAGGGTTGGGTGCGGCTTGGGCTGCAGGAGGATTTCGGCGAGGCGGTGCTGCCGGAGGTGCTCGGGCGCTTCGCCCGCGCCCATCCCAAGGTCAAGATCGAGGCCAGGATCGCACGCAGCCATGAACTTGCCGAATGGATCATGTCGGGCAGCCTCGATATCGCGCTTGCCTGGCACAATGGCGCGACGCTGCCTTACAGCCGGCATGTCGCCGACGTTCAGATGCGCTGGATCGGCCCGGCAAAACAGATCGAGACCAGCCTGCGCGAAGGCGAGCCGTTACCGCTGGTGGCGCTCGAGGCGCCGTGCCTGCTGCGCAGCGTGGCGACTGAAACGCTGGACCGTGCCGGCCTGTCATGGCGGATGGCCTTCTCCAGCCCGAGCCTTGGCGGCATCTGGGCAGCCGTTGCCGCCGGGCTCGGCCTGACGATCCGCACCGATATCGGCCTGCCGGCCAGTGTCAGGGCGATGGTGCCGGAGATCGCCGGACTGCCCGCCTTGCCCAAGATGGCATTGTTCCTGCATCGCAAGGAGGCCGAGCCCGACCCGGTAGCGGCGCGGCTTGGCGACATCCTGCTGCAGGCGGCGCTGGAAGCGTTGCCGGGAAGTGCTCGGGGGAATGAGGTGCTACGAGAAGTCGCTTAGGTTTCGACAAGATAGTTTTGAGGCGACGTCGCGGGATTTCCGAAGGCACCGCGATCCACCGAGCATCCTGCGTCGAGTTTCTTCACACCCCCCTCTGTCCTGCCAGCGTTAGCAAAGATCCTGCACCGCAACGGCGCTCTTGCGTTACTCCTGAGCCGAGCGCAGGCGCAGCGCCCCTGAAAGCTCCGCCTCAGCGCTTCTTTGCCTTGCTGGCGAAAGGATTGTCCGAGGTGCGCAAGGCGATGCGGATCGGCACGCCGGGCATGACGAAAGCCTCGCGCAGGCTGTTCGAGAGATAGCGGACGTAGGATTGCGGCATCGCATCGGGGCGTGAGCAGGAGACGACGAAGCCGGGCGGGCGCGTCTTGGCCTGCGTGACATATTTGATCTTCAGCCGGCGTCCGGCGACGGCGGGCGGTCTCTTGCTTCAATGAGGTTTTTCGGTGGCGTGCTGCGGTCAGGGGTTAATTCCCCGAGGGCCCCGGCGTAGCTGAATCTGGCGGGTACCGCAGCATTTCTTGAACTTCATACCTGAACCGCAAGGACATTGATCATTGCCGCCGCGTTGCAGCCGGCCGACCAGGGGCAGCAGCGCTGCGGAAGGCAGGAGCGCCGCTGCAAGGGCAGCCAACTTGGCCGAGATTCCCGGTACGACGAGGCGACGACCGGATTTGAACCCTCGCCACGCCCGTTCGGCCACATACTCCGGATCCACCTTGGGCAAGATGTTGAAGAGCACCGTCTGATTGGCGCCTGATCTTGCGAGAAACTCCGTCGACACCGGGCCTGGTGCAACGCATGTGACCGTCACACCGGTTCGGCGCAATTCCTGGTGAAGCGCCTCTGAGAAGAAGCGCACGAAAGCTTTGCTAGCGAAGTACAGAGCCATATAAGGCCCGGGAACGAACCCGGCCACGGAACTGAGATTGAGCACCCCGCCCCGTCGGC
>NZ_SUEG01000161.1 GCF_005063415.1 Mesorhizobium sp. | reverse complement strand
TTCCAGAAGGCTCACCCTTCCAGGACGTCGAAGAAGTCCTGGAAGGGTGAGCCTTCTGGAAGCTGCGGCATCGGCACCGCGCCCGGCCCCTCAGTGCCCTTCACCGTCTGCGACGTCGAGATGTTGACCACCGCGCCGAGCAGGCCGGCGGCGAGATCGGCAACCGAGGGCGGCCCGTCGGCTGCCACTGTCGGCGTCACGAAAGACGGAACGGCAACGGCGCCGACCAGAAGCGCAGCGGCCCCGGCGATGAACGTCCGCCTCGCTGCACGCAGAAGGGTGGTGGATGTCATCGAAAGGCCTCCGGGTGTTCTAAAAAAGCGCTTCGGCAAAAACGCCGCGTCGCGTCATGTTGGCAAGAAATAAGGCACGTTTGCGGCTATGGCTACCGCCAGAGGATAAATCCTCCGTTACGCCGGCTTCCCCTGCACCGGCCCTACTGGCCGGTGCCTGGCTGTGCCGCTGGCGCGACGGGAGCGGCCGGCGCTGGTGCCGGCGGTGCCGCGGGCGTTTCCTTGCTGTCCGGGTCGCGGAAAAAGCGGAAGAACTCGGAATTCGGCGACAGCACCATCGTCGTTCCGCTGCTGTTCAGCGCCGTGCCATAGGCATTCATCGATCGATAGAAATCGAAGAACGCCGGATCGCGCTGATAGGCCCCGGCAAACGTCGCGCTGCGCTGGGCTTCACCTTCACCGCGCAGGATTTCAGACTCTTTTTGCGCTTCGGCGACGATTTCGACCACTTCGCGGTCGGCGCGAGCCCTGATCCGCTGCGCTGCCTCATTGCCTCGCGCCCTCAGCCGCTCGGCTTCGGCGAGACGTTCGGCCTTCATGCGGTCGAAGGTCTGCTGCGAGACTTCGGCCGTCAGATCGGTGCGGCGGATGCGGACATCCTCGATCTGCAGGCCAAGCGAAGTGGCATCGGGCCTCAGCTGATCGCGCACCTCACGCATCATTACGGCGCGCTCTTCCGAAAGTGCCGCCTCGAAGTCGCGCAGGCCGTAGACGCGGCGCAAGGCGGCGTCGAGACGCGTCCTCAGCCGGGCCTCGGCCAGTTCGATCTGGCCGGAGACCGCGGCGCGGAACACGCGCGGATCCGAGATACGATAGGCGATAAAGGCATCGACCTCATAGAACTTGCCGCCCGAAACCTGAACGCGGATATTGTCGAGGTCGAAGCGCAGGACCCTGTTTTCGATCAGCTGCACGGTGTCGGCATCGAAGAAGGAGAATGGAGCCTTGAAATAGATGCCCGGCTGGTTCTTGACGTCGACGATTTCGCCGAACCTGAGCACCAGCGCCTGCTGGCGCGCATTGACGACGAAGACCGACGAATAGAGCAGGAACAGGATGACCGCGGCGATGACCGCAATGACGGGAAGACGGTTGGCCATCACTGGTTTCCTCCGGTGGCCGGTGCCGGCGCCTTCTGCTGCAATGCCGGCAGCGGCAGGTAGGGAACCACCCCTTGCCCGTTGCCTTGCTCGACAATGACCTTGCTCGAATCCTTCAGCACCCTCTCCATCGTTTCCAGGTAAAGCCGCTTGCGCGTCACTTCCGGCGCCTTGGCATATTCGTCATAGACCGAGATGAAGCGCTGCGCCTCGCCTTCGGCCTCCTGCACGACCCGGTTCTTGTAGGCGGCCGCGTCTTCGCGGATCTGTGCGGCCGCGCCGCGCGCCTGGCCGAGCTTCTGGTTGGAATACTGATTGGCCTGCTCGACGAACTTGTCCTCGTCCTGTTCGGCGCGCTGCACCTCGTCGAACGCGTCTGCCACCTCGCGCGGCGGCGCGGCGTCCTCGATCGAAATGGCATTGACGTTGAGGCCGGCCTTGTAGCCGTCCAGCGTCGTCTGGATGATCTCACGCACCGACGCCGCAATGCCTTGCCGGTCGTCGCGGAAAATGTCCTGCGCCGGGCGCCGGCCGACCGCTTCACGCATCGCGCTTTCGGCGACCTGCTGCAGCATGCCGCCCGGGTCGGACACGTCGAACAGATAGGCCTTCGGGTCGGAAACCTGATAGGCCACAGAGAATTGCACGTTGACGATGTTCTGATCGCCGGAAAGCATCAGGCCATTGCCGCTGGTGCTGCCGCCACCGATGCTGACAAGCTGCTCGGCGATGTTAGCGGTCTCGACCGTTTCGATGGGCCACCAATGGAAATGCAGGCCAGGCTGCGAAAGCTCCGCCTTCGGCTTGCCGAACCTGAGCTCCACCGCAACTTCGTCGGGCTGCACGGTGTAGACCGCCTTGAACGCCCATAGCACCACCAGCGCCGCAGCAATCAGCCCGAACACGGCCGGGCTCGCGCCACCGCCGCCCGGCAGCGCGCGCCGCAACCTATCCTGCCCACGCCGGATGATATCCTCGAGATCGGGAGGCGAGCCCTGCGGGCCGCTGGGTCCCTTGGGTCCCTGTCCCCAAGGTCCCTGATTGTTGCCGCCGCCCCACGGGCCGCCGCCGCCGCTCTTGTCGTTCCAGGGCATGAATGTCCTTTCGCTTGGAATTCCCTCAAGCGCCGGCTCGCCGGCGCAAAATCCAATATTATTATTCTATAGGGATGCAACGGCACGCTTTCAACGCGATCGGCTGCCGTAACAGTCCGCCTTTGGGTCCATTTAGACCTGTCGCGACGCTTTGTCGTCTTCAATTCACGTCGCGGCGCCGCTCGTAAACCGAATAGCGTGTCGCATGGCTGTCCTTTTCACCGGCCTCCACCTCCTGTGAGTGGACTATCCGCCATAGTGCCGGATCGATCGGCGGGAAATGGGCGTCGCCGTCGACCGCGGCCAGCACATGCGTGACGTGCAGCCGATCGGCCAACGGCAGCGCCTGAGCGTAGATCTCGCCGCCGCCGATGACGCAGATCTCGTCAGCGCCGGCCATGCACCGCCCGCGCACCGTCGCCAGCGCGATCGCGTCCTCGATCGAATGCGCGACTTCGACGCCCTCGGCGCGCCATGCCCTGTCTCGCGTCACCACGATGTTGAGCCTGCCCGGCAATGGCCGGCCGATGCCTTCATAGGTCTTGCGGCCCATGATGATGGGCTTGCCCATCGTATCGGCCTTGAATCGCTTGAGATCGGTGGAAAGCCGCCACGGCAACCCACCCTCGCGCCCGATCACGCCATTCTCGGCGATGGCGACATAAATCGCGAGGTCCATCAGCCGCCGTTCCCGCCATCGGATGGCTCCAGCAGCAATATGTCGATGTCGTGCTCGGGGTAGAAGTTCTGCGCCTTCATCTCGAACGTCGTCGGTCCGACCTTCCTGACGTTTTCGCCGCAAAACGAGACCAGGTTCTTCGGATCGCCCTTGTCAACGGTCAGCTTGAACGTGCCGATGTTTCCCGACGCCCAGTTGCCGCCCGTGGTCAGGATATAGGCGATGCGGTTCTCGAAATATTTGGGGTAGCCGTCGGGATCGTCCTTGGCTGCCTTGCGCACGGCATTCTCGAACGTGCCATCCATGCAGTAGCGGGTCTTGTAGGCGGCATACTGGCCCTGGAACTGGCCGTCATAGAAGAAGCTGACCGAGGAGGTGCCGCCGACGCTCGGCTTGTAGCGATGCGAGACATGGACAGCCTTGTTGGCCGGAAAGGTCGAGCGCCACCAATAGGTCGAGCGCAATTGCCAGAACGGCGTATAGGCGGTCTTCATGCCCGAACCGTCGTCGGCGGTATCCTCGATGATGATGCCGCGATTGACCCAGTCGTCGGCGACCGCTTGCGGCAGCTTTGCCAGCGCTGCCTTGGCCGCATCGCCGAATGGATAGAACGGCACCCCCTGCGCCTTCAGGTCGGCGCCGATATCGATGCCGAGCGCAAATACCTTCTGCTCGAGCTGTGGCTTTGCCGGCGCCCCGTCGATCGTCACTTCGAAGCCGAGGAAATTATCGCTCTGCGCCTCCGGAATTGCCGGTATTTCTTCGGGGTCGCCTTCGATGTCGGGCATCGGAAAGGCGACGATCGCATCGACATCCTTGTCGGTGTTGTTGCGGAAGACGTAATCGACCGTCACTTTTTCCGGCGAGATGTAGAGATCCTCGCTTTCCATCGCCACCGCGTCGCTGCGCGAAAGGATCAGCCCACCAGTGCCGAGTTCGGCGACCGAATCGTTGGCGAGCGCAGGCGTAGCCGAGAGCGCCAAGGCTGCGGTCAGGACGTAACGGAACATGGATACTCCCCCGGCGAAAATGCCAACGTGACTCTAGCTGTTCAATGTGGCGTTTCAAAGCCTTTCGGCAAATGCGCCAGCGTCTGCCGGCATGTCATGTCGGTCTAGACACGCCGGTCCCGATCGGGCAGGAGTTCGCCCATGCGCAAGCTTCTTGTCATCGGCATCGGCGCCGGCAATCCGGAGCACATGACGGTCCAGGCCATTAACGGCCTCAACCGGGCCGACGTGCTGTTCATCCCCGACAAGGGCGCCAGGAAGAACGATCTCGCCGAATTGCGCCGCCAGATCTGCGACCGCTTCGTCATTAATCTGAACTCGCGCCGTGTCGAATTCGAGGTGCCGGTGCGCGCCGAGCCGGCAGCTTCCTACCGCTCGACCGTCGACGACTGGCACGAGGCGATCGCCGCGATCTACGAAGGCCTGATCCGCGACGAACTCCCCGAAGATGGCTGCGGCGCCTTCCTGATCTGGGGCGATCCTTCGCTCTACGACAGCGCGCTGCGCATCCTGGAGCGCGTACGCCTGAGAGGCAATGTCGCGTTCGAGCTGGAGGTCATCCCCGGCATCACCGCTATCCAGGCACTCGCAGCCAGCCACAAAATGGCATTGAACCGCATCGGCGACGCCATTTTGATCACCACCGGCCGCCGGCTCGCCGAGGAAGGTCTGCCCGAAAACGTCGGCAGCACCATCGTCATGCTGGACGGAAAATGCGCCTTCAACACGCTGGACGACAAGGACGTCACCGTCCACTGGGGCGCCTATCTCGGGACGCCCGACGAGATCGTCATCTCGGGCCGGATTGGCGACGTCGGCGACAAGATCGTGAGCACTCGTGAGGAGGCCCGTCGGAAAAAAGGCTGGATCATGGACACCTATCTGCTGCGCAAGCCGGGCGAGCCTGAAGAGTAGCAGAGATCGAGCGCGGCATGAATTCCGCCGAGATCACG
Organism: Mesorhizobium sp.; assembly: GCF_005063415.1. Classification (GTDB taxonomy): domain Bacteria; phylum Pseudomonadota; class Alphaproteobacteria; order Rhizobiales; family Rhizobiaceae; genus Mesorhizobium. Next base: position 6,034 of record NZ_SUEG01000161.1, on the reverse strand, counting down.
CAGCGTCGATCTCGGCCTGCAGCGCCTCCATATGTGCCGCCGCTGCTGAAGAAGCAGCCCGCTCAATGGCGCGGAAGCGGCTGACCACCGCAAGCCCGACCGACGTCAACTGGGCGCCACCGCCTTTCTTGCCGCCCGTCTGTGCCGCAACCAGCGGCTTGCCGAACACGCGGTTCATGTCCTCGACCAGATCCCAGGCGTGCTTGTAAGACATCTCCATACCGCGCGCCGCGGCCGAAATCGAACCGAAGGCGGCGATCTGTTCCAGAAGCTCGATCTTGCCCGGCCCGAGGCGGCCATGTGGATCGAGATTTATCCGCAAACTCAGCGACGGCATTTTCTCCTCCGCGGTCACGCCATTCTACAAGTTCGCCAGCAATACCGCTATTCCAAAACGATATAGCGAATCATCGGCCGTTCACCCATCCGCCTCGGCCGGCAAGCCGGCGCCGGTATTCGCCCGGTCGAAGCTCACTGTCTTGACCACCGCAAAGACCTTTCGACCAAGCCGAAGCCGCAGCGTCTGCCGCGACTGTTCGGTGATGCGGGCAAGCACGGTTGCGCCATTGCAGTCGAGGCCAATCTCGACCGTAGGCCCTTCGCCCGGCTCTATTGCCACAATCGTGCCCGGCAGTATGTTGAGCGCGCTGAGCCCAACCGGGTGCTCGGTGGCGATCATCACGTCGCGGGCACGGATGCGGACGCGCACCGGCGCACCGAGCGGCGTTGCCAGAAGTGGCACCCGGATCTCGCCCGCCAATGAGCCTAGCACCGTCATGCCAAAGGCCTCGTCGTGGCGCAGAACCGCGGCATCCAGCACGGCACCGCCCTCGCCGCGCTCTTCGGCCGGCAATAGATCCAGACGCTGCATGATCGCTCCGGTCGGACCGGAAGCAGCGACCTTGCCCTGCATCAGTACCACGACGTCGCTCGCCAGCCGCGCCACTTCGGCGATCGAGTGGCTGACATAGACGATCGGGATTTTCGTCTCGTCGCGCAGCCGCTCGATATAAGGCAAGATCTCGGCCTTGCGCGCCTCGTCGAGCGATGCCAGCGGCTCGTCCATCAGCAGCAATTTCGGACTGGCAAGCAGCGCCCTGCCGATTGCCACGCGCTGCTTCTCGCCACCGGAGAGTTTTGCCGGCCGCCGGTCGAGCAGATGGCCGATCCCGAGCAGTTCGACCACGCCATTGATATCCGCGTAGCGCTCGGCAGCCGGCGTGAACCAGCGGCCATAGCGCAGATTGCTCGCCACGCTCATATGCGGAAACAGCCGCGCATCCTGGAACACCATGCCGATCCGCCGTTTGTGCTTAGGCACGAACAGGCCGGCATCGCTATCGACCAGCACGCGGCCCCCGGCCGCGATGCGGCCTTTGTCGGGGCGGATCAGCCCGGCAATCAAATTGATCAGCGTCGTCTTTCCGGAGCCGGACGGCCCGAACAGCGCAGTCAGCCGCCCGGCGCTCTCGAAGCGGGCATTGACGGCGAAATTGCCAAGCCGGTGGCTGATGTCGACCTGAACCGTCATTCGATGTCCATCCGCCGGCCGACGCGCCGCGCCAGCACTTCCGAGGCCACGAGTGCAGCCATCGAGATGACGATCGAGATCAGCGTCAGCCTGAGCGCGCCGGCGTCGCCGCCGGGAACCTGCGTGAAAGTGTAGATCGCCGACGGCAGCGTTTGCGTCTCGTTCGGAATATTGGAGACGAAGGTGATCGTCGCGCCGAATTCGCCCATCGCCTTGGCGAAGGAGAGGATCGCGCCGGCGATCAGGCCGGGCAGGGTCAGCGGCAGCGTGATCGTGCCGAACACCCACAGCGGATTGGCGCCGAGCGTGCCGGCGGCCGCCTCGATTTTGCGGTCGACAGCCTCGATCGACAGCCGGATCGCCCGCACCATCAGCGGAAAACCCATCACGCCGCAGGCGAGCGCGGCGCCCGTCCAGCGAAAGGAAAAAACGATGCCGAAATGCTCGGCCAGGAAGGCCCCGGCCGGACCACGCTTGCCGAAAGTCAAAAGCAATAAATAGCCGGTCACCACCGGCGGCAGGATCAGCGGCAGATGCACCAGCCCGTTGAGCAGTGTCTTGCCCCAGAACTGGCCGCGGGCGAGCACAAGGGCGATCAGAATGCCCGGCGGCAGGCTGGCAATCATCGCCACGGTCGCCACCTTGATCGACAGCCGGACCGCATTCCATTCGTCGGGAGCGAGATCCAGCAGCCAGTTCATGTGCGGTGCCGTTTGTCAGTTGCTCGGCGCAAGGATGGTAAAACCTTGCGCCTTGAAGAGTTCGCCAGCCTTGGTGGATTGCAGGCATTTCAGGAATGCGGCGGTATGCTTGCCCCTCGAATCGGCAAGCCGGGCGACCGGATAGATGATTGGCGGATGGGAACCCGCGGGGAAAGTGCCGATCACCTTCACGCCAGGCTCCGCATGCGCATCCGTGGCATAGACGATGCCGAGTGCTGCCTCGCCGGTCGACACCAGTTTTAGGGCGGCGCGCACATTCTCGGCCTGCGCCACCTTGCCTTCGACCGAAGACCAGACACCGAGCGATTCGAGCGCCGCCTTGCCGTATTTGCCTGCCGGCACCGCCTTGACATCGCCCATGGCAAGTTTGCCGTCACCGACCAGCCCGGCTAGATCGAACCCCTTTTCGATCCTGGTCTCGACCTTGGAATCCCGCGGCGCAACCAGCACGATCTGGTTGCCAAGCAGTTTCATTTCGGTTTCGGGCTTGGTCAGCTTCCTGTCGGACAGGTATTTCATCCAGTCGAAATCGGCCGAGATGAATACGTCTGCTGGCGCGCCGCCTTCAATCTGCCTGGCCAGCGCCGAGCTCGCCGCGTAGGAAATGGTTGCCGCCTCGCCGACATCGGCCTCGCAGGCCTTGTTGACGGCATCGAGCCCGTCCTTCAGGCTCGCCGCAGCAAACACGACCACCTTGTCATCGGCATTGGCCGCCGGCACCACGGCCATCAGCATGGCGGCGAGACCCGCGATGGCAATCGTCGTCGAACCTTTGCGCGCCAGCATGAAACTCTCCTCGTCTCGGAACGCCCGAAGCCGTCCATCGATATATCCATGTGAACATAACAAGGAAAGGCTCTTTACCGGCGACGGCATTCTGAGCTCAGGTTTCTCGGCGTGCGATAACCTCCGCTGGATACAGCGGTATTGAGGCCAAAGGAAATATCACATGAAATCAGTACCCGCGGCACGGGCAAACGAGGGCGCAGCCGCAGTAGGCAGTTTCGATATGGACAATCAGGTAGGTCCCTAGACCGCGATCGGCGCCTTGATCGTCGCGTCGGCGAAATAGTTCTCGAGCCGGAAATCCTCGAAGCGGAAGGCAAAGAGGTCCTTCGCCTCGGGATTTATCCATAGCGTCGGCAACGCCTTGGGCGTGCGCCGCAATTGCTCGCGCGCCTGCTCGAAATGGTTCGAGTAAAGATGCGCGTCGCCGAGCGTGTGGATGAAATCGCCGGGTTTCAATCCGGTCACGTGCGCCACCATCAGCGTCAGCAACGCATAGGAAGCAATGTTGAACGGCACACCGAGAAAGATATCGCCCGAACGCTGGTAGAGCTGGCAGGAAAGCTTGCCTTCAGAAACATAAAACTGGAACAGGCAATGGCAGGGCGGCAACGCCATGGCCTCCACCTCGGCCGGGTTCCACGCCGAAACAATCAGCCGCCGCGAATTAGGATTTTTGCGTATCTCCTTCAGAAGATTCGCAATCTGGTCGATGCCGCCGCCATGGCCGTCCGGCCACGAACGCCATTGCTTGCCATAGACCGGGCCGAGATCGCCATTCTCGTCGGCCCACTCATCCCAGATCGAGACGCCGTGATCGTTGAGATATTTGATGTTGGTGTCACCGGCCAGGAACCACAAAAGCTCGTGGATGATCGACTTCAGGTGCAGCTTCTTGGTGGTGGTGACCGGAAAGCCGCGGGCCAGGTCGAAGCGCATCTGGTAGCCGAATACCGAGCGTGTTCCGGTGCCGGTGCGGTCGCCGCGATCGGCGCCGTTTTCCAGCACATGCTTCAGAAGGTCGAGATACTGGCGCATCGGCTCCGGTCCGATTCGGGTTGTCAGCCATCATAGCCGAATGACGGTCGGCCGAACACAGTAAAGCGAGACAATTCCAGCAGAAGTCTCACCGGCACCGGCGGCGAGGTTGCTCAGAGCGAGCCGAGCATGCCCAGATCCTTGGCGACGAGGTAATAGAACGTCACCCGGCTCTTGCTGTTGTCGGCCGCCATCACCTTGCAGGTCTTTTCGATAGCCGCATCCGCCTTGGCGCCGTCGGTGACGCCGAGCTTGCCGGCGACCCAGCTGTTCCTGACGCGCTTCAGTTCCTCCGGGTCGGTGCAGGACACCAGCGAGGAATCGCGGTTCCTGAGCGCGATGCCCAGATGCTTGACGATCTTGGCGACCGCGTCGGCATCCGCCGCCGCATCATATTTCTTTACGTCTGCGAGATAGTCGGCCATCGAATTTCCCCTCGTCGGCGCCACGGGATCCGGTCGATGAGGATTGTGGCGCGCTGCCGCAAATTATGCGCTGGGTCTCCTCACCGCCACAAAGCTTCGGTTGAGACCGGCGGCAAGTCAACCCCTTGGTGATCCACTTTGACACGGACGAAAGTGGCATTCCGGCCTTTCATTTTCCACCGCCAGTCCCTATATTCGCTTCGTCGGCTCGACCGACTATGGCGATAAACAGGCGATGAAATAAGCCGTTCGGACCCGGGGGCGGTACCCGGCGCCTCCACCAAAAACCGCTGCTCAGGAGCGGCTTTTGCTGGGGGCGAAATAGGATCGACGAAGGTGTAAAGATCGTACTTTTGCCCGGCATTGTACCACCGTTATCGGGCTAAACTTATAGTTGCCAACGACAACTATGCGGAAGCACGTCTCGCCGCGTAAGCGGTGCGATAGCTTCAATTCAAGCCCTAGTGGTTCGCACTTCTAGGCGGGGTTCGGAGGTACCTGGCAACAGAAACCTCCATTTCTCTCTCTCATCACACTTATCCTTCGCCGCTGCCTGAACCGCATCCGGCGGCGCTGATTGTTTTGCAACTGCGCCGGGCCTATCGCGCGGCAGCAATGCCGAGAACACTTGAGCGGCATTCCGCCTAAACCTTCTGCATCCAGGCTTCCCATCATCGGAACCTCCGATGGCAGCATTCGTAGCTTCCCGTTTCCCTTCTCTCATGCCTTTGCGGGACAAGGCCTCAGTTTCTCGCCGCGTGTGGTCACGCCCGGCGAGCTACCTGATGGAGATAAGATGAACCAGGAAACCACACCAACACCCGAACGTATCCTGATCGTTGGCGGCAGTTCCGGCATGGGGCTGTCGCTGGCCGAACAGCGGCTTGCCGCCGGCGCCGAGGTTACGATCGTCGGCCGCTCCGAGGACCGGTTGTCGGCCGCACGGCAGCACTTGCCTCACCCGGAAAGGCTGAGGACGATCGCAGCCGACGTCACAAGCGAGGAAGAGGTCCAGCGCCTGTTCCAGGATGTCGGTACGCTCGACCACATCGTCTCGACCGCCGCCGACGTTACCGGCGTCTATGTGTTGCTTGCCGAGATGGACATCTCGGTGGCGCGGAAAGTGATGGATTCCAAAGTCGTCGGACCGCTTCTTCTTGCCAAACATGGCGCGCCTCGTCTGACGCCCAGGGGATCGATCACGCTGACCTCGGGCATCGCCGCCTATCGTCCGGCGGCGAAAGGCTCGGTGGTGGCAGCCGTTAATGGGGCCCTTGGCTCACTCGCCTACGCGCTTGCCGTCGAACTGGCGCCGATCCGCGTCAACGTCGTCTCGCCGGGCTGGGTCGACACGCCGATTTGGGATGCCGTCGTCGGGAGCGGAAAGACCGTCGCGCTGGACGCCATGGCAAAGCGCCTGCTCGTCGGCCGGATCGGCCAGGCAGCCGACGTTGCCCAAGCCATCACGTCCCTGATGCATAACGGCTTCATCACCGGAACCGTGCTTCATGTCGATGGTGGCCAGCGGCTGG
>NZ_SUEG01000160.1:3903-11693 GCF_005063415.1 Mesorhizobium sp. | reverse complement strand
TGAGACATCAATCATGGCAACACGACCGATCAGCCCCGAGGATCATCAGCGCATCGCCGATGCGATCCGCGCTGCCGAATCAAAGACCGACGGCGAGATCTACTGCGTCGTGGCGCATGCCAGCGACGGCTATTTCTTCCCGGCCGCTTTCATGGCGATGCTCGGTATGCTCGTCGTCAGTCTCGGCGTCGGTTACGGGCTGGAAGCCTGGTGGCTGTCGATCCGCTTGCCGCATTTCGTCATTGCCGAGCTTCTGGCGCTTGCCAGTGTGCTCATCCTGTTGTGGGCATTGCCCGCATTGCGCATCCATTTGGTGCCGAGGCGGCTGCGCTACCAGGCCGCCCAGGCCAATGCGATGAAGCAGTTCCTCGCCCGCAACGTCCACCGCACCACGGCGCGCACCGGCGTGCTGGTGTTCGTCTCGATCGCCGAGCGCTATGCCGAGGTGGTCGCCGACAGCGGGATCGATTCTCGTGTCGGCCAGCATGTCTGGGACGGTGTCGTCCGCGACCTTACGGCGCATGCCGGCGACGATCGGCTTGCCGAGGGCTTCGTCAAGGCGATCCACGCGGTCGGTGCGGTACTGGCCGAGCATTTTCCGGTCTCGACCGGCGACAGCAACGAACTGGACGACCATCTAGTCGAGATTTGATCTCGCTAAAAGCGGTTTTGCAGCGTCTCAAGGACGCACCGTTCGGCTGTGCGAAAGCATCGCGGCGGTTGACCGGACTCTTGCAATCGGGCGCAGCGGGTTTATGGTTAACCAATCATGAATACGCTGAGCATCGACATCAGGAAAGCCGAACCGCGCGATGCAGCCGCCATTGCCGACGTGCATCTCGAGGCCTGGCGCGGCGCCTATTCGGGCATCATCCCGCACCGCACTCTGACATCGATGATCAACCGCCGCGGCGCCGACTGGTGGGCGAATGCCATTCGCCGCGCTGCCACCGTCCTAGTCGTCGAAATCGGCGGCAAAATTGCCGGCTATGCGACGATCGGCAAGAACCGCGCCCGCGAACTCAGGCAGCAGGGCGAGATCTACGAGCTTTACCTGCGGCCGGAATATCAAGGCATCGGGCTCGGCAGCCGGCTGTTCTCGGCCGCGCGGGCTCGGCTGGCCGACCATGGCCTGAAAGGCATGGTGGTGTGGGCGCTGGAAGACAATCAGAACGCACTTGCCTTCTATGCCGGCGCCGGCGGCCGCGATGTGGCCGAGGGCGTCGAGATCTTCGAGCAGAAGGCGCTGAAGAAGGTCGCTTTCGTCTGGGAATGACGGCCAGCGCATGATCCGACCGGTTTTGGTTCGGACGATCTCCCCAGTACCATTCGCCGCATTGCACCATTCGCCGTCGCCCGCTATCGATCTCCAATCGAGAGAGGGATAAGCGATGCGTATCGAAGCGATTGCCAGCGGAAAGAACCCGCCCGAGGACGTCAACGTCATCATCGAGGTGCCGATCGGCGGCGAGCCGATCAAGTACGAGATGGACAAGGAGGCCGGCACCCTGTTCGTCGACCGCTTCCTGCACACGTCGATGCGCTATCCCGGCAATTACGGTTTCGTACCGCATACGCTGTCGGGCGACGGCGACCCGATCGACGTGCTGGTCTGCAACACGCGCGCACTGGTGCCGGGCTGCGTCATCAATGTGCGGCCGATCGGCGTGCTGGTGATGGAGGACAATGCCGGCCAGGACGAGAAGGTGATCGCGGTGCCTTCACCCAAGCTGACCTTGCGCTACGAGGACGTCCACGAATACACGCAGCTGCCTGACATTACCCGCCAGCAAGTGCAGCATTTTTTCGAGCACTACAAGGATCTCGAACCCGGCAAATGGGTCAAGATCGAGGGCTGGTACGATGCCGCCTATGCCAAGAAGATGATCGTCGAGGCAATCGAGCGGGCCAAGCGCAAGTAATTAACGGGCGCAAATAATCAGTTATCGACGCGGCCGAAATCGGGCGTGTTGCCGATCACCACACGCTTGTCCTTGCCGCAGGCGAAGGTGCGTGCCTTCTCGTCGGCAAGCTTGCGCGCCTGATCGTTGGCGGCGGGATTGCCGGTGGCGAGCACAAGAGCGATCGTGCAGCCTTCGTGGGCGTCAGGCTGGGCAACCTTGGCGACGATCAGGACTTCCGTCGACTTGTTCTCGCCCTCGCTATCGCTGATCGAGCGACGATGGATGACCGCGAAAGGGACGACAGTTTTGCCGTTGGTTTCGATACGCCACTCGACTTTGGGTCCAGCCGAATTGAGACCGGAAAAGCTTTCCCAGACCGTGGTCATATCGCCAGGTGGAAAGCCGTAGAACAGCGATTCCCGCGCATCGTCGTAGGAAACCATCACCGGGTAGCCGCCATAGCCCGAACAGGCGAGGTCGGCCCAGTCGCCGTCGCCTTCCTCCGCCTGGGCATAGGTCACGCAGTCCTTCTCCCAGACGAGATCGGTATAGACGCTGGATATGTCGCCAGCCCGGGCGGCATTGCAGAAGCCAGCGAAGGCAAATGGGATCAAAAGAGCGCGCATGGCGGACAACTCCGTTCGGGCTGCCGCAGCGTACCGTCAAATTTAGCGGCAGCCTAGACGAAGTCAGGCTGCTCACAGTGGTCTGGTAAACGGAACACTATTTCTTCAAGCTTGCTTCGATCAGAAGATCGGCGTTGCGGGCCACCGACTGCGCCGGTCCACCGGCACCGAACAGCTGGCCGCTAATATAGGCGCCTTCGATCAGGAGGAGCAGCCCGTCGCCCAGCGTCTCGGCGTCGCCGGCGCCCATCGCCGCCGCCATGGCACGCAGGCGCCGGCGCAATTCCTGCTTGTTGGCCTCGCTCACGACGCGGGCCGGATGGCCATGTTCGGGATATTCGACCGCGGCATTGGTCATGCCGCAGCCGCGATAGTCGGGCCTTTGCGTGCGCTTGCCGACACGCGTCAGGAAGGCGACGATCTGGGCGCGCGGATCGCCGGGATGGGCATTCACCGCCTCGTCGAAGCGTTCCCAGAATTCGAGGTCATAGTGCCGGAGGTAGGATGCGGCCAACTCGTCCTTGGACGGAAAGCTGCGGTAGAGGCTGGGCTTGGTGACGCCGGCACGCCGCACGATCTCATCGACGCCTATGGCCCTGATGCCTTGCCTATAGAACAGATCGCGCGCCACCTGGAGGATCCGTTCGGCGGCGCGAGGCGGCGGTGCGTCATTGGCCTTGATCGTTGGTTCAATGCTTTTCATGCCTGGTCTGCCGATTAGCTGGTTGACAATGTTACCGGTCGGTACGTATGTTTCGCGCTCCTGCAACGTACCGGTCAGTAACATGATAGCTCAATCCCGCCCGTTTGGCCAGCGCTACGCTTTCGTCGTGGTCGCCGTGATCTTCCTTTGCCTGCTCATCGCGGCGGGCCTGCGTTCGGCGCCGGCAGTCATGATGCTGCCGCTGGAGAACAGTTTCGGCTGGCGGCGCGACGTCGTCTCGCTGGCGGCGGCCACCGGCATCTTCCTCTATGGCCTGACCGGGCCCTTTGCCGCAGCGCTGATGGAGCGGATCGGGCTGCGCCGCACATTGCTGGCCGCGCTGCTTTTGATGTCCGGATCGACCGCGCTCAGCCTGCTGATGACCAAGCCTTGGCATCTGCTCCTCACCTGGGGCGTGTTTTCCGGCATCAGTTCGGGCGCTGTCGCCACCGTGCTCGGCGCGACCATCGTCAACCGCTGGTTCAAGACCAATCGCGGCCTGGTGATGGGACTGATGTCGGCCTCCAGCGCCACCGGGCTGCTGGTCTTCCTGCCGCTGCTCGCCTCGCTCGCCCAGTCGGGCGGCTGGAAGCCGGTCGCCATTGCCATTGCCGTGGCCACCGCCGCCTTGGTGCCGCTGGTTTACATGCTGGTGCCGGAGCGCCCGGCCTCGATCGGCATGGTCCGCTATGGTGCCGAGCTCGACGACGTGCCGCCGGCGCCGCCGGCCGCGCAAGGCAATTTCCTCGCGCATACGCTGAGCACGTTGCGCCGCGCCGCCGGCACGCGCGTGTTCTGGTACCTGTTCGCCACCTTCTTCGTTTGCGGCTTCACCACCAACGGGCTGGTCGGCACACATCTGATCGCCTTTTGTGGCGACATGGGCATCGGCGAAGTGCAGGCCGCAGGCCTGCTCTCGATGATGGGCATCTTCGATCTTATCGGCACGACGCTGTCGGGCTGGCTCACCGACCGTTTCGACCCGCGCAAGCTGCTCGGCGTCTATTACGGCATCCGCGGCCTGTCGCTGATCTATTTGCCCTATTCCGGCTTCTCGGCGACCAGCCTGATCATCTTCGCCGTGTTTTACGGACTGGACTGGATTGCCACCGTGCCGCCGACGCTGCGGCTTTCCAACGAGGCGTTCGGCGACCGCAGCGGGCCGATCGTCTTCGGCTGGATCGTCGCCGGCCATCAGGTCGGTGCGGCGACAGCGGCCTTTTTCGGCGGCACCATGCGCGAGCTGCAAGGCAATTACGAGCTTGCCTTCCTGATCGCCGGCATGACGGCAATAGCCGCCGCCTGCATCTCGCTGCTGATCAACACCGCCCGCCCGGCGTTTGATCCGGAACCGCAGGCGGCTTGAGCTGCGACGGCTGAGCGCTAATTCTCCCCCCTCGAGGGGGAGATGGCCGCGAAGCGGCCTGAGGGGGTCGGTCCGACCGGGCTCGGCCCCTTATCACAGGCGCAGGAGGTCGGTGCTCCATGCGAGACGACCCCCCTCTGTCGCCTTGGGCGACATCTCCCCCTCAAGGAGGGAGATTCGCCAGCCTGTTCACTGTTATCAAACCTTCATCGTTTCGAAATGTGCCTGAAACATTGAAGCTGGAGCTTGGCGGCGACGTTCAATGCCATCCAGGAGACAGCCATGAACAAGATTTCGATGACACGGCGCGCTTTCGTCACGTCGGCCAGCGCCATTGGCCTGGTCGGCGCCTCGGGCCTCGCCCTTCCCTATTACTCGCGCGCCAATCAGCGCCCGGCTTTTACCCACGGTATCCAGTCCGGCGACGTCGACGCCACCAGCGGCATGGTCTGGACGCGCACGGACCGGCCGTCGCGCGTCATGTTCGAGGTGTCGTCGACCGAAAGCTTCACCAATGCCGTCCGCCTGGCGCCGCTCGATACCTCGCCGGCCAGCGACTATACGGTGAAGCGGCTGCTCACCGATCTCGCCTCCGACCAGGACATCTTCTACCGCATGGTCGCGGCCGATCTTTCCGACATCAACGCCGTGTCCGAGCCGATCGTCGGCCGCTTCCGCACGGCGCCTGCCTCGAAGCGCGACATTCGTTTCGCCTGGTCGGGCGACACCGCCGGCCAAGGCTGGGGCATCGACGAGACCGGCATGAAAACCTACGCCACCATTGCCAAGCACACGCCCGACTTCTTCCTGCATTCGGGCGATACGATCTATGCCGATGGTGCGATGAAGGACGAGGTCGACCTGCCCAATGGCGGCAAGTGGAAAAACACAGTGCTGATCGACGAAAAGCGCAAGGTTGCCGAGACGCTGGACGAATACCGGGCGCAGTGGAAATACAACATGATGGACAAGAACGTTCTTGCGCTCAGCGCCATCTGCCCGACTTTCTATCAGTGGGACGACCATGAGGTGCTGAACAACTGGTCGGACTCGAAGGACCTGTCGGCCGACGACCGCTACACCGAAAAATCGATCCATGTGCTTGTGGCACGTGCGGCGCGCGCCTTCCACGAAATGACGACGATCCGTTACGAGCCGTCAGAGCCCGGCCGCGTCTACCGCAAGATCGCCTATGGTCCGCTGCTCGACGTGTTCTTCCTCGACATGCGTTCCTACCGCGGCCCCAACGGTTCGGACATGCAGGAGACGATGACGCCTGAATCGCGCATCCTCGGCGAACAGCAGATCAAGTGGTTGAAGCGTGAATTGGCGAATTCCAACGCAACCTGGAAAATCATCGCCGCCGACATGCCGCTCGGCCTCGTGGTCTGGAACGACGGTACCAAGAAGGTCGGGGCCGAGGCAGTCAGCAATGGCGACAATGGCCCGGCCAAGGGGCGTGAGCTGGAAATCGCGGACCTCCTTCGCTATATAAAGAACGCCGGCATCAGCAATACCGTCTGGCTCACCGCAGACGTACATTACACAGCCGCGCATTACTACAATCCGGACAAGGCGCAGTTCCAGGACTTCAACCCGTTCTGGGAATTCGTTTCGGGTCCGATCCATTCCGGCACGTTCGGGCCTAATGGTTTCGACATGACGTTCGGCCCGGAGTTGAAGTTCATAAAGGCACCGACGGCCGAACAGGGTCAAAACCTGCCGCCGTCGGCTGGCCTGCAGTTCTTCGGGCTCGTCGACATAGATGGCGCTACAGAGCAGTTGACGGTGCGGCTGATGGATCGCGACGACAGCGAACTCTACAAGGTCACGCTCGATCCGGTGCGGTCGGCGTGAGCGACTGCGCCACTACCCTCGGGCTAGCCCGAGGGTAGGACGTGTATCAATCGGGATAGCAGACGACGGGAATGTTGGGCCAGACGGCGCTGTCGCATCCAGCATTTTGCTGCCGCTGCTTGAAGGCGGCGCTGACCGGCCCGGTCACTACCGGATCGACGCCATCGGGAGCATCGGCAAAAAGCTGCTCCGCCGACCGCTTGTCGGACGGCAAAGCAGTCCGCGTCTCCTTGAACGACGCCGCCGACTGCGCCGCGCCTGCCGCGAGGAGGACGGCGAGTGCGGTACATGCCAAAATCGGCCGGAGTCTGATGCCTGCGTCGATCATGAAATTCGAACTGCCCGGACCATGAAAGGTTCCGCCTTGGTTAATAATTCCACTTCACACCAAGACATTTAAGATTTGGTGACTTTATTTGGTGGCTCGCCTCCTCTTTCGCAATTGCGAAAAACCCTGTATGAGCCGCCCAACCGAAAGAGGCAGCGCCTTTTGGCCTGCTGCCTGCAACGCTCCCGAGACCAAAACATGAAAATCCGCAATATCGCGATCATCGCGCACGTCGACCATGGAAAAACCACCCTCGTCGACCAGCTTCTGAAACAGTCCGGCTCGTTCCGCGACAACCAGCGCGTCGCCGAGCGCGCCATGGATTCGAACGATCTCGAAAAGGAACGCGGCATCACCATCCTGGCCAAGGCGACCTCTGTCGACTGGAAGGATACCCGCATCAACATCGTCGACACGCCCGGCCACGCCGACTTCGGCGGCGAGGTCGAGCGCATTCTGTCGATGGTGGATTCGGCCATCGTGCTGGTCGACGCCGCCGAGGGGCCGATGCCGCAGACCAAATTCGTGGTCGGCAAGGCGCTCAAGGTTGGACTGAAGCCGATCGTCGTCATCAACAAGATCGACCGGCCGGATGCCCGCCACGTCGAAGTGGTCAACGAGGTGTTCGACCTTTTTGCAGCGCTTGACGCCACCGACGAGCAGCTCGACTTCCCTATCCTTTACGGTTCAGGCCGCGACGGCTGGGTCTCGGAAAACCCCGAAGGTCCGAAGGACCAGGCTCTGGCGCCGCTGTTCGACCTCGTCATCAAGCACGTACCGGCGCCGACCGTTCATCCCGGCCCGTTCCGCATGATCGGCACCATTCTGGAAGCCAATCCGTTCCTCGGCCGCATCATCACCGGCCGTATCGAATCCGGCACGCTGAAATCCAACCAGGCGGTCAAGGTGCTGCACCATGACGGCACCCAGGTCGAAACCGGCCGCATCTCGAAGATCCTCGCTTTCCGCGGGCTCGAGCGCCAGCCGATCGACGAAGCGCAGGCGG
>NZ_SUEG01000160.1:0-3893 GCF_005063415.1 Mesorhizobium sp. | reverse complement strand
ACATCGTCGCCATCGCCGGCTTGTCGAAAGGCACTGTCGCCGACACGTTCTGCGACCTGTCGGTGACCGAGCCGCTGCACGCGCAGCCGATCGATCCGCCGACAGTGACGATGTCGTTCCTGGTCAACGATTCACCGCTGGCCGGCACCGAGGGCGACAAGGTGACCAGCCGCGTCATCCGCGACCGCCTGCTGCGCGAGGCCGAAGGCAATGTCGCGCTGAAGATCGAGGAATCGCCCGACAAGGATTCGTTCTTCGTCTCCGGCCGCGGCGAATTGCAGCTGGCCGTGCTGATCGAGACGATGCGCCGCGAAGGTTTTGAGATCGCCGTGTCGCGGCCGCGCGTCGTCATGCAGAAGGGCGATAACGGCGAATTGCTGGAGCCGGTCGAGGAAGTCGTCATCGACGTCGACGAGGAGCATGCCGGCGTCGTCGTGCAAAAGATGTCGGAGCGCAAGGCCGAGATGGTCGAGCTGCGTCCTTCGGGCGGCAATCGCCAGCGCATCGTCTTCCACGCGCCGACGCGCGGCCTGATCGGCTACCAGTCGGAGCTGCTGACCGACACGCGCGGCACTGCTGTCATGAACCGGCTGTTCCATGCCTATGAGCCTTACAAGGGCGAATTGCCGGGCCGCACCAACGGCGTGCTGATCTCCAACGAACAGGGTGAATCGGTGGCTTACGCCATGTGGAACCTGGAAGACCGCGGCCCGATGGTCATCGACCCCGGCGTCAAGGTCTATCAGGGCATGATCATCGGCATCCATTCCAGAGACAACGACCTCGAAGTGAACGTGCTGAAGGGCAAGAAGCTGACCAACATCCGCGCCGCCGGCAAGGACGAGGCGGTGAAGCTGACGCCGCCGATCCGCATGACGCTGGAACGCGCGCTGGCCTGGATCCAGGACGACGAGCTGGTCGAAGTGACGCCGAAGACCATCCGCCTGCGCAAGCTCTATCTCGACCCGAACGAGCGCAAGCGTTTTGAGAAGTCGGCGAAAGTGGTCGGCGCGGCATAAGCCACTTTTCTCAGCAATTATGAGGGAGGGAGCACGTGCGTGCTTCCTCCCTTTATCTTATCCGCCGGCAGCCGCGATAATGCCGTCCCGGTCTGGTTCGCCAGACAGGTGGATGCGGATCGCCGTTTCCGCCCGGGCTGGCCTGCGCAAGGCTTTGGCCCCGTCCGGACCAACCACCAGCAATCGCTTCTCTTCCCAAACCTGTAGCCGCGAGCGCGGGACACCGAGTTCGCTGGCCAGCAACCGGTCGAGCCGCAAGGCTGTCGGCATTTCGAGGCCGAGCTGAAGTTCGAGAGTGCTGATGTTTTCCGGCCTGTCCCCGAGCACCTGCTTATGAACGGCGGCTTCAGGAAACTCCTCAACGCGCCCGATCCTGCTTCGCAGTGCGGCAACATCGAAAGCATGGCGCCGCGCCAGGACCGGATCGTTGCTTTCGAGCGCCTGCAATATTGCCGGTTCAATATCGCGGCGGCTGCAGCGCTCCAGAATGCCGAAATTCCAGGAATTGTCGCAGTCGATGCAGCGGTAGATCAACCAGGCGTCAATGCGCTTGCCATTGGCATTGACCCGGAATTTGCCGCTGCAGCGATAGGCTTTCAGGCCGCCGCAGCGATTGCAGTTGAGGTGAGGTCGAGGTGCGGTTTTGGGCGCGATCGCCCAGCGGATACGCAGTATCGAAGGCATGCCGAAAAGCCCTTCCCGCCGGGAAGTTCGTCAGATCGGCGATGTCGAGATACCCATGCGGGCACGGCGTGGCGAGAGACTGCGGCAGTTGAAATCAGGTGTCGCGGGTGGTTATGCGCGACAGCGGTTCAGCAGTGCCAAACCGGTCTCGAACCGCCACCCTGAGGAACACATGATGTGAAAACAGGCACCGCGACTGCGACGCCCTGCTCTGTGCTGGGGGAGTTGACGAGACCGGCGGTTACGTAGGCAAAATGAAGCTCGAAATGATGTCGGGACGATATTTCTAGCCGCGAGGCGCCTGGCCGACAAGCCTTCTTTCGGTGGACGCTACCGTCGCCGGAACAGTTGGGTTATGTTGAACGACCCAAAAATTTCAAAACGAGATCCGCGTCATGCATTTCACGTCGCTGCTGATTTTTGCCGGCGCCCTGCTTGTTGCCGCCGGCTCGCCCGGCCCATCGATCGCCGCTCTTGTGGCGCGGGTCATCGCAAAGGGGTTTCGCGACGTGTTTCCGTTCCTGGTTGCCATGTGGATCGGCGAAGCGATCTGGCTGTCACTGGCGGTGTTCGGCCTCGCCGTGGTGGCGCAGACGTTCCACTTCGCCTTTGTCGTCGTGAAATGGGTTGGCGTCGTCTATCTCGCCTGGCTTGCCTGGAAGATGTGGACGGCACCGGTCGAGGCCAAGGAAGGCACGCTGCCGCGCGAAGATTCGCCCGTCAGACTGTTCTTTGCCGGCATGGCGGTGACGCTCGGCAACCCCAAGATCATGATGTTCTATCTGGCGCTGCTGCCGACCATCATCGATCTCGGCTCAGTCAGCGTGATCGGCTGGGTCGAGCTGACGGCGACCATGGCCGTGGTCCTGGTCGCCATCGATTTGACATGGGTGCTCGCCGCATCGCAGGCGCGCAAGCTCTTGAGGAGCAAGCGGGCGATGAAGATCGCCAACCGCGTCAGCGCCGGCACCATGGCCGGCGCTGCGGCGGCGATCGCCGCGCGGTCTTGAGCCGACGTCAACCCATTTCGATTATCGGTGCGATCTCGATGCTAAAGGCTGGGTCGGTCAAGATAGGGCAATCCTTGGCCTTGCCGACGGCATCATCGATGTCTTTCGCTTCGACGATGGTGTAACCGGCGGTCGGATTGCTGCCGCCATTGTTCTCGACCTTGCCGCCAGGCAGTACGGTCTTCGACTTGCCGACTGGATTGCCACCGTCGACCACGGCTGAGCCAAGCTTGCCGTACCAGCCGTTCCAGGCATCCATCGCTGCCTTCCGTTCGGCCTCCTCGGTCGGCATCTTGCCCGAGCCGTGATAGACGTAGAGAAATTTCGCCATGTTCTCCTCCTCTGATCGGCGGCATCGAACCGGCATGCGGTCATGCCGCATGCCGATCATCGGACCAAACCGGCAAACAAGCAACGAGAATGCGAAGTAGCTAATATAATAGGCGGTTGGCTCGCAACGGCGCCCTATCGCGCCATCGCGTGGTATTCATCGTTCGGCCGCATGTCGATTGCCGATGCCAGCCGGTTCGACATGTTGAAGAACGCCGCGGTCGAGGCGACGTCCCAGATGTCGCGGTCGGAAAAGCCGACTTGCCGCAGCGCCTCCCGGTCCGCTTCGACGATCTTTGCCGGCTGTTCGGTCAGCTTCACCGCGAATTCGAGCATGGCGCGTTGCCTGTCCGACAGCTCGGCGGCGCGAAAATTCATCACCATCATCTCGCCGAGGGCCGGGTCGCCGGAAAGCTGGCGCACCGCCGCGCCATGCGCGACCAGGCAATAGTAGCAATGGTTGACCGACGAGACGGCCACCGCGATCATCTCGCGCTCGAGTTTCGACAGGCCGGATTCACCCAGCATCAAATCATTGTACATGTCGGTGAAAGCGCGCAGCTTCTTCTCGTCGAAGGCATAGGCGAGCAGCACATTGGGAACGAGGCCGAGCTTCTCCCGGCATTTGGCGAAATAAGCCTTGGTCGCGTCGCTCAGCTCCGCCGGTGCCAGGTCAAGCGCGGTGATTTTGTCCGTCATGGCGGATTTCTCCTCGTTTTTCGCTAGGCTGCCGGTGAATTCCGACATTTCGTCGCAAGCCGTCAAACCTTTGTCGCCAAATACCCGTCTTCTGCTACGATAGTTGTAAAAACATGACGGGAGGGAATTAGCTCATGGCCGGCCTGAAATC
>NZ_SUEG01000015.1:39635-60158 GCF_005063415.1 Mesorhizobium sp. | reverse complement strand
GCCAAGCTGGCCGCCGCCGATGATGCCGATGCTCGATCCCGCCGGCAGGCTCACGGCGCGTCCGTGGGCTCGGCCGCCACCTTGGCGGTCTGTGCGGCGCGCCAGCTATCCAGCCGGGCGGCGAGCTTTTCGTCGCTCAGCGCCAGCACCGCGGCAGCGAGAAGGGCGGCGTTGGCAGCGCCGGCCTTGCCGATTGCCAAAGTGCCGACCGGAATGCCGGCCGGCATCTGCACGATTGATAGCAGCGAGTCCTGGCCCGACAGCGTCTTTGATTCCACCGGCACGCCGAACACCGGCAGCGGCGTCATCGCCGCCGTCATGCCGGGCAGATGCGCCGCACCGCCGGCGCCGGCGATGATCACCTTGTAGCCGGCCGCCTTGGCGCCTTTGGCGAAGTCATAGAGCCGGTCGGGCGTGCGGTGGGCCGAGACGATCAGGCGCTTGTGCGGAATTCCAAGCGCCTCAAGCGTTTCGGCGGCGTGGCGCATCGTCGCCCAGTCGGACTGGCTGCCCATGATGATGGCGACGTCGGCGCGTTGATCGTTCAAGCTTCTGCTCCCCGGCGGCAAAGGCGCGCATTAGCGGAAATCGAGGGGAGCCGCAAGGATGGCCAGAAAGGGAACGTCGCCTGTGTCGTTTCTGTCGCTACGCAAATGCATAGCGGCGGTGGTTATCGGGCGGCCGCTGCTCGGAAGCGGTCGACGAAGTCGTCAAGTTCAGGCCGCTCGGTATCGGAAATCGCCCAGTAGGAAAAGGCACTGTCGGTCCAATGGACCAGCGAGAAGCCACCGGCAGAAAGATCGACAGGTCCGCTTGTCGAGCCGGTTTCCTCGGGCGCGGCGACGAGAGTGATCAGGTGCTCGCGGTGCCGGTAGACCAGTGCCGGCACCGTCCGGTCGGCGATCACCTCTACCCGGCCGCCGAGCAATGTGAAACCGTCATTGGCAAGATCGGGCGCCGGTGGCGACAGGCCGACCCGGGCATCGAGCCAAGGTTTTACGGTATGCCGGTCCGACGAGACCACGTCCACCGGGCTGGCGGCCAGCAGGCTGCGGCGGTGGCCGCTGGCGACTGCGGCCGCAAAGCTGTCGGGCGCCCTACTCAGCATCATCCATTGCGTCGCGCCGCTGGCCAGCACGGCGGTAACGATGATCGACGCCGCCAGCGCGCGCCAGTCGAACGCGCCAAATCGGTGCACCGCTCTGTGCGCCGGCAGCACTCGAGCGGCGGGCGCCGGCGCCGACAGCACTTTCTCCGTACCGGCTGTCCCGATTGCAGCGATGCGAGCCTTGAAATCCTCACGGACATCAGGCCTCGGCAGCCCGCTGACGACCGTCTGCAGCGCAGCGATGCGGGCATGCTCGGCGGCGAGCGCCGGATCGGCCGCGATGCGTCGCTCGACAGCCAATGCTGCTGCTGCGTCGAGCTCGCCATCGACCAAGGCATGGATCATCAGCTGCATGCCCGCCGGGTCATCGGGCAGTCCATCGTTGTGCGCGCTCATGGCGCCCTCCCAAGTTGGGATATCAGCAGACCGCGCGCCCTCGCCAGCCGCGACATCACCGTGCCTAGCGGGACGCCAAGCAGCATCGCGACCTCGCGATAGCTGAGGCCGTTGATGTCGCGCAGCACTACGGTCTCGCGAAATTGCTGCGGCAGCGCGGCGATCGCCGCCTCGAGTGCCGCCGTGTCGGCCTTGGCGATCAGGCTTGCCTCAGGACTATCGGTATCCGGCAGGCCGGCGCCATATGCAGCCGTCATGTCATCGAGATCGCTCAGGTCGCCGACGGCGACGATACTGCGCGGCCGGTTGCGCGCCAGCCAAGAGTAACAGGCGTTGCGCACGATCGCCAGCAACCAGGCGCGAGCATTGCCGCCGGCATAACCGGCGATGCCCGCATGCGCCTTCAAACAGGCCTCCTGCACGACATCCTCCGCGTCGGCGGCGTTGCCGGTCAGCCAGCGGGCAAGCGCAAGCGCATCCGCGAGATGGGGCAGAACCACCTCGCGAAAGCGCTCGGCCGCGGCCTCTTGGTTCAACACCGTCGCATCGCCCGGCATCCCGGGCAGAACCTTCCGAAGATCCTCACGGAGCGACGGTGATCCTGCCCTGCATGTGCGGGTGAAGCCCGCAGAAATAGGCATAGTCGCCCACTTTGTTGAAGGTGAAGGCATATGTGTCACCGGTGTCAAGCGCCTTGGAGCGAAACGAGCCATCGTTGGCGACCGCCAGATGCGGGATGTCGTCGTCATTCTCGAAGGTCACGGCAGTGCCCTGCTTTACCGTCAGCACCGCCGGTGTGAAGGCAAAGTTCTCGATCTTGACCATTGGCTGGTCTGCCGCGTTCAGTGGCATGGAAATCATTGTCAGGATCGCCGCCAAACCGAACGCGACAGGCGATACGACCAAGAGGCGGGATGGAAAGCGGATCATCGCATTTCCCCTCAGGCCAGCGTGCTGTCGATGATGGCGAGGTCCTGCCCGCCTTGCTTGACCGTCACACTGCTTGTGCCGAGCAGGCTGCGCAACTGGCCGGCAGGTACCGTCATCGGCCCGGGCGAGGCTGCGGTGCCCGGCGCCGGTTGCGGGAAAGCGGTCGAGCGCGCGGTATGGAAGGTAACGTTGCCTTCGACCTTCTGCATGATCTGGTGGATGTGGCCGTTGAGTACGGTGACAGAGCCGAAGCGCTTGAGCAGGGCCAAGGCCTGCGCCGCGTCGTCGGTGCCCCAGCCCCATTCGGGATAAACAGCCCATAGCGGAATGTGGGCAAAGACGACGATTGGCGTCGAGGCGGTGACCGCCTTCAGATCATCGGCCAACCATGCCAACTGGTCGGCGCCGAGATTGCCGAGCCCGCCAGCCTTCAGGTTGACGACGTTGACCAGCCCAATGAAATGGACGCCGTTCTGGTCGAACGAATACCAGCCGGCGCCCTTGGTGCCCTTGCCGTAGCGGTCGAGATAGGCCTGGCCGTTGCCGTCGTCGATCAGGTCGTGCTCACCGGGCACATAATGCACGTCGAATCCTGCGCCGCCGATGATCTGGGCAGCGTTGTCGAACTGCGCGGCTTTCGACAAATGGGTGATGTCGCCGGTGTGGATCATGAAAGCGGGCTTTTGCGGCAGCGCCTGGATCTTGCCCATGGCCTCCTTCAGCGTGTCGATGGCGTGCGGGTTGGCAGCCTTGTCGAAGCCGATGTGGCTGTCGGAGATCTGGAGGAAAGTGAAGCCGGTGGCCAAGGCCTCTGCGGCTTGCGCCGCGCCGAGCAGGCTGAGCGAAACCGGCACGCCGGCCGAGATCGTCCAAAGCACTCCCGTGCCGGCCCAGATCATGCATTCCAGTGCGTGACGGCGGCTGATGCCGTCAGCTTGATTGTCGTGGTGGTGGGTCATACCGGTCTCCTGCAACGCCGGAAATGGCGTCTGCTTGGGAGACCAAAGGGCGGGGTGGTTTATTCCGCCCGACGCCCAAAAGGTTCATTCACAGTGCCGTGATGGCGCTCTGGCCGGATGCGAAGCCGGCGCTGGAGGGCACTGGCTCGACCACGCTCTGCCGATGTCTAGTCAGGCCAGCGCAACGCTCCGGCGGACTGCTTGCGAGCGGGTTTCATCGCATCCGCGGGCCGATCGGCAGCGCTCAATATAGCCCGCAGGCGTTCGGCGACGATCTCCGCCTCGCCGGCATGGAGATTGCACGGATCAAGGAAGAAGTGACCGCGCTCGACCTCGTGGTTGCGCACGATCACGGGCGGCGAACCCGCGGCGAGCGCCGAGGCGAGGCCGGCGGCGGTGAAGCGGCTTTCCGGTGCAACAAACACCTGCAGGCGGTCGAGAGGATTTCCGGTCGGATCTGGAATGATACGTGCCTCGATGCCGGGCAGGCCCTGCAATGCGCCTTGCCACAGATGCAGTGCGGCTTCTTCCCGCTGGCGAATGCCGGCATGGTCGCGCTGTTCCCAGGCTTCCAGGGCCGCCATGGTGCCGGCAATGCTCTCCTTGCCGACCTTCATGGCGCGCGCGACGCCACGATTCTGCAGATAGGCGGCCCGCACCAGATCCTTGCGCCCGGTGACGATGCCGCTTGTCGGCCCTGAGAGAAATTTGTGCCCGCTATACAGGACAATATCGGCGCCGCGCGCCAGAAAGCCGCGCAAATCGTATTCCGAGGCGGCGTCGACGATCACCGGCACGCCCCTGGCGTGGCAAATCTCGCAGAACTCCTCGAGCGAGAGCATGCCGTATTGCACGGTGTGGTGCGCAACGACGTAGAGGGCTGCCGCCGTCCGGTCCCGGATCGCCTCGGCAACATGATAGTCCTGGGTGACGCTGACCGTGCCGGCAGGCACTGCCGTGGCTCCGGCAAGCCGGATCGACTGGTCGATCGGCGCGCCATAATTGACGATATGGCCAAGCTGGACGATGACCTCCGATTTGAGGCCCTCGGTATCGTCCGGCAGCCGCTCGATCGCAAGAAGGCTGGTTCCGGTCATCGCGCCGGCAATCGCCATGGTTATGCCGCTGGCGCAGCATGCGGTGATGAAGCCGGCCTCGCCGCCGGTGAGGCGTGCAATCACAGTACTTGCGGCGCGCTGCAGATCGTCCATCTCGACCCATTGCGAGGCGATTTCCGACATTGCGGCGATCGCCTCGGGAACGATGATCGAAGCGCCGAGCGCCGTCATCGTGCCGGAAACATTGATGATGGGGCGAAGACCGAGCCGTTCGCGGATTGTCGTGTTGGAACGGTCAGCGGCATAGGTCGTCATCTCTGCAGATCCTGTTTCGAAAGCTTTCAGGCGGCGATCTCGACGACCGCCTCGATTTCAACTGTGATGTTGCCCGGCAGCGAGCCGACACCGATCGCCGAACGGGCGTGTCCGCCAAGCGTATCAAAGACGGCGGCGAAAAGATCGGAACAGCCATTCACCACCTTGGGGTGCTCGCTGAAGGTCGGCGTCGCATTGACAAAGCCAAGCAGCTTGACGACGCGCACGATGCGGCCGAGGTCGCCGGCCGCCGCATGCATGACGGCGAGCAGGTTCAGGCCGGTCAGACGCGCATGATCATAGGCCTCTTCAACGCTGACATCCTCGCCGACCTTGCCGGTGCAGAGCGCGCCATCGGCGCGCAACGGCCCCTGGCCGGAGAGGAAGATCAGCCGCCCGCTCTCGGCATAGGTGACGAAGTTGGCGATGGGCTTCGGCGGCTCGGGCAATGTCAGGCCCAATTCCGCGAGCCGGATGTAAGGCGTCATAAAAGCTCCTTGCGACAGCTTTCGCCGTCCGACGTCAAAAATGCGAGGCGCGAAACCGCGCCAGGAAACTGCGAAGGCGTTCATTGTCGAACCCCGCAGCCAGAATCTCGGCGGGTGGTCCGACGGCACTGACGCCGCCATCCGCCATGAAAACGATGCGGCTCGATGCATCGCGCGCAAAAGCCATTTCATGCGTGACCATCAGCATCGTCATGCCGTCTTCGGCGAGGCTGCGCACGACCTCGAGCACCTCGCCAACCAGTTCGGGGTCGAGCGCCGAGGTTATCTCGTCGAGAAGCAATATCTTCGGCTCCATCGCCACGGCGCGGGCGATGCCGACGCGCTGCTGCTGGCCGCCGGAAAGCTCGGCCGGCAGACTGTCGGCCTTGTGGGCGAGGCCGACCCGACCCAGCCAGTGCTCGGCAATGGTGCGGGCCTCGGCATTGCTCTTGCCGCGCACCTTGCGCAGGCCAAGCATGATGTTGCCGGCCGCAGTCAGATGCGGAAACAGATTGAAGCTCTGGAACACCATTCCGGTCTCGGCTCGCATCGCCGCCAGGTCGCGCTCGCTGCGTCGCTGGCGTGTTCCCGTCTCGCGATAGCCGACCTCCTTGCCATCGATACGGATCGAGCCGCTGTCGTAGCTCTCCAGGAAGTTGACGCAGCGCAGCAGCGTGGTCTTGCCGCTGCCGGAGGGGCCGATGACAGTCACCACCTCGCCGCGTGTCACCTGCAGGCTGACGGAGCGCAGGACCTCGACGGATCCAAAGGCTTTGGAAACCTCGGTGACATCGAGAAGTGCCGGATTCTGGTGCGAGGCGTTGGACATCTTGCTATTCCCGGATGAAGGAGAAACGCCGCTCCAGCCGCCGGCTGGCCAAGGAGAGGGCGTAGTTGACGGCGAAGTAGACGAGCGCGCCGAGAATGTAGAGCGGCATCGCCTCATATGTGCGGCCGATGACCTGGTTGATCGCCTGCATCAGGTCGGTGATGCCGAGCAGCGAGACCAGCGCGCTGCCCTTCACCGCGTCGGTGACGCCATTGATCCAGGGTGGCAGGAAGCGCCTGAACGCCTGCGGAAAAATGACGTAGGCCAGCCGCTGGCGAAAGGTCAGTCCGATCGCCATCGCCGCCTCGGACTGACCCTTGGGAATCGAGCCGACGGCGCCGCGTAAATATTCGACGACCTGTGCGGTCTTGAACAGGGTGAGGGCGAGTACGGCCGCCCAAAAGGATTCCAGATGCAGCCCCACCGCGGGCAGGCCGTAATAGACGAAGAAGATCAGCACCAGGATCGGAATGCCGCGTATGGTGTCGCTGAAGATGCGCACTGCCCAGCGCAGCGGAGCCGGACCATAGACAAGGCCGACGCCCATCAGCACGCCGGCGATGAGCGATAACACCACGACCAGCAGCGACACCCACAAGGTTACGGCAAAGCCTTCGGCGAGGAACGGCAAGGCGTAGATGATCTGGCTCAGCATGTCAGCGCGCCGCCTTGAACCGGCGCTCGACCAGCCGCAGCGCGAAAAGCAGCGTGTAGCCGGTCAACAGGTACATCGCAGTCACCACCAGATAGACCTCGACAATGCGGAACGTGTTGAAGTTGATCCACTGGGCGCCATAGGTGAGTTCGGGTACCGAGATGACCGACGCCACGGACGTGTCCTTGAAGAGCGATATGAATGTGTTGGAAAGCGCCGGCAGGGTTATGCGCAGCATCGTCGGCAGGCGCACATGGAGCAGCCTTTGCCATGGCGTCAGGCCGATTGCCTTGCCGGCGTCGAGCTGCCCGCGCGGCACCGCCTCGAGCCCCGAGCGAAACACCTCGACCAGGTAGGCGCCGCTGTAGAGCGACAGCGTGGCAATGAATGAGGTTTGCGCGCTGTAGGCAATGTCGACCACCGTCGGCAAGCCGTAGAAGACCAGATAGACGAGCAGGATCAGCGGCACGTTGCGGATGAACTCGACATAGCCCGCGATGATGGTCCGCACCGCACGTCCGGCCGACACGTACCAGACCGCCAGAACGAGCCCGATGACGATGCCGATCGCGATCGAGATGACGGCCAGTTCGAGGCTTAGCAGCAGTCCGCCCCAGAGCTTGTCGAAATGCCGCCAGATCAGGTTGAAGTTGAGGATATAACCCATGCGTCCTCGTCATGGAGGGCTGTGATGAGAGAAGGCGGAAGGACGTTGTCCTTCCGCCTGCTTGCATCAGATAACCGGGAAACCGGGATGGCGCGCCGGCGGCTCCTGTCCGAAATAATCCTTGAACGCAGCGTCGTAGAGTGCCGTTTCATGGCCGAACATGGCGATGGTGAAGGTCTGGTTGACGAAGGTCAGCCAGTCGAGGTCGCCCTGCCGCAGCGCGGCACCATAAAGCATCGAGAACCAGCTCTTGCCGGCATCGAAGTACTTATCCGGATTGCGCGAGGCGAGCCAGCGCACCGTTGACAGATCGACCGCGGCGGCGTCGACGCGCTTCGATTCCAGTGCCTGCAGCACATTCGCCTGCGTGTCTATCTGCATTACCTGCGACTCCGGCAGGACGATATGCACGTTAGCCTCGGCATCGACATTTTGCAGGATGGAAATCCGGGTCGCCGAACCGGCGGCAAGCAGCTTGTCGAAGGTCTTGTTTTCGGCGTTCGGAAGGGTCAGCAAGGCAATGCCTTCGACGTAATAGGGCCGGGAGAAGTGGATCAGCTGCGAGCGCTGGGCGGTCATGGTCATGAACTGGATGGTGATGTCGACCTTGTTGGTGGTCACGTTTGGAATGCGCTGAGCCGGATCCTGCATGACGAATTCCACTTTGGTCGGATCGTCGAAAAGCCCCTTGGCGAGAATGCGCCCCATGGTGATGTCCATGCCGACCAGTTCGCCGGCGTCGTTCTCGAAGTGCCAGGGCGCGTTGGTGCTGCCGGTGCCGACGATCACCTTGCCGCGCTCGAGAACGGTGCGCAGCAGGCTGTCGGGCGCTGCCTGCGCCGCCGCTTTCCGAACGTCGACCGCGGTAGCGACGCTCATCACTCCGGCCGTTGCAAGCCCGGCCATTCCCAGTTTCAGAAATTCACGCCTTTTGGATGTGTCGTTCACGACGACCTCCTCTCGTGTTGTGTTCCCCTTTGGACCAGCAATACAGCATCGGTTGCAACTGGCATCATTGTCCCTTACAAGAGACTGCTGTACTCTGTACAAGACAGATTAACATCAGGAATCGATAATGCAAGATGGCAATGCCTTGGCCGCTCGATCGGACGTCGGTCTGGACGAGGACAAGAATTCGGGTTCCCGGGAGAAGGGCCTCAACCGGGTCCTCCAGATTCTGGAGTTTCTTCACGCGACCCAGCGCGCAATCGGCATTGGCGATCTTGCCAAGGGGGTGAACGCGCCGCGTTCGACGACCTACACGCTTGTGCGCTCACTGGTCGACGCGGGCCTGCTGGAGATGGCCGGAGACGGCAATCGGGTCTATTTCGGAAAGAAGCTTTATCTCTACGGAATGGACTATGTACGGGGCAACGACCTGCTCAGGCGCGGGCGCCAGGAAGTCGATCATTTGTCGCGCGAGACCGGCGAGACCTCGGAGTTGTGCATGCTGCAAAGCGGCCGCTACACCATCGTCCATTCAAGCCCGGGAACGAGGCCATTCAGGATCAGCTCGGCGACGGGTCTGCAAATACCGCTTCCCTGGACAGCGTCCGGGCGGCTGCTCCTCGCCGGCTTCGACAGGGCGGCGATCGAGGATATGGTCTCGGAAGACGATCTCGTACTGCCGGACGGCCGCAGGTTGCGGCTCGACGACTTCATAGCCGACATCGCCGTCGCCAAATCGGCCGGCTACTGCGTCACCTCCGGCCTTGTCGATGCCTACACGAAATGCCTGGCCGCGCCGGTCTTTTCAGCGCCGGGCAGGGTCGAGGCGACGATGTGCCTGGTGGTTCCCATCGATACCTCGACCGAAAAGACCGACGATCTGATAGCGCTGTTGCGCGAGCGCGCCGCACGGCTTTCGATCGCGGCATAGCCGCTTTTCCAGCAGGCCGGCGCCGGCGTTCGTTCAAGCAATGGCGTTCGTTCAAGCAATAATGTCTGGAATGATCTTGTCTTCCAGCGCCATCAGCCTGTCCTTCAGGAAAAGCTTCTTTTTCTTCATGCGCTGGATCTGCAGCGGGTCGCAATTCATGGCGATCATCGCGTTGATGGCCGCGTCGAAATCGGCGTGTTCCTGCTTCAGCCGGGAAAATTCGAGGCGGATATCTGCCTGTTCCTGATCGGACATTTTTACCGTCTGCACGTCTGCGGCGCCCAAACTATGGGCCTGATTGGGCGGGACCGGGGGTCTTCTTGCACCGGCGCGCAGCCCATACCACATTTCATATTGTCGTGGAATGCTACCACGCAGCATTCGACATCGGTGCTCGATGGTGGCAGACTGTGATTATGCCGTCACAGAAAGCGCGCCTGCGGTGGACGCGCCCTTGGCGGCTGCAATCGAGGAAACCATGAAAGGGAGAACCAATCATGTCTCTTGCATCCCATCTTGATGAGCTGCAGCGGAAACACGGCGACATCGAACGGGAAATCGACGATGCGATGACCCATCCATCGGTAGACGACCTCGAAATCGTGAATCTCAAGCGGCGCAAGCTGGCGCTCAAGGACGAGATTGAAAAACTGAAGGCGAAACCGACGACGCACTGAAGCCCTTCCAGGACTAGCAGCGCCGCCCGGCGCGCGATCTTTCCGGTGGCATCGCAATGCTGCCGGAAACACTTGTGGATTTGCGGCAAGCTGCCGTCTTGTCATTACCGATTTGCTAGGCCTGCGCGCCCGTCGCCATTGACAAGCCATCTTTGCTCCTCCACCTCATGCCCGGACCTTCAAGATTAAAGGCAGCCGGCATGACCGGATATTTTTCCTCACCCTTCCCACGCCGCAGGTCGGTCGGTGTCGATGTCGGCGGCGTGATTGTCGGCGGCGGCGCGCCGGTCGTCGTCCAGTCGATGACCAACACCGACACGGCCGATGTCGATCAGACGGTCGCACAGGTGGCGGCGCTGCATCGCGCCGGCTCCGAGATCGTGCGCATAACCGTCGATCGCGACGAAAGCGCTGCCGCCGTGCCGGCCATCCGCGAGCGGCTGGAACGGCTCGGCATCGACGTGCCACTGGTCGGCGATTTCCATTATATCGGCCACAAGCTCCTGGCCGATCATCCGGCCTGCGCCGAGGCACTGGCCAAATACCGTATCAACCCCGGCAATGTCGGCTTCAAGGACAAGAAAGACCGGCAGTTCGCGGCGATCGTCGAGATGGCGATCCGATACGACAAACCGGTGCGCATCGGCGTCAACTGGGGCTCGCTCGACCAGGAGCTGCTGACCCGGCTGATGGACGACAACCAGGCCCAGGGCTTTCCGCTTACCGCACAGGAAGTGACGCGCGAGGCAATCGTGCAGTCGGCGATCCTGTCGGCCGAAATGGCCGAAGAGATTGGCCTTGCCCGCGAGAAAATCATCCTGTCGGCCAAGGTCAGCGGCGTGCAGGATCTGATTGCCGTCTATACCGAGCTTGCCACCCGTTCCGACCATGCGCTGCACCTCGGCTTGACGGAGGCGGGCATGGGCTCGAAGGGCATCGTCGCCTCGTCCGCCGCCATGGGCATCCTGCTCCAGCAAGGCATCGGCGACACCATCCGCATCTCGCTGACGCCGGAGCCGAACGGCGACCGCACGCGCGAGGTGCAGGTATCGCAGGAGCTCCTGCAGACCATGGGCTTCCGGCAGTTCGTGCCGATCGTCGCCGCCTGCCCGGGCTGCGGCCGCACGACCTCGACCGTGTTCCAGGAGCTTGCCCAGAACATCCAGGCCGACCTGCGCAAGAACATGCCCGTGTGGCGCGAACAATATCCCGGCGTCGAGAACCTCAAGGTCGCGGTGATGGGTTGCATCGTCAATGGTCCGGGCGAATCCAAACATGCCGATATCGGCATTTCGCTGCCCGGCACCGGCGAGACGCCGACCGCCCCGGTGTTCGTCGACGGCAAGAAGGCGGCGACGCTGCGCGGCCCGTCGATCGCCGCGGATTTCGAGAAAATGGTTTCCGACTACATCGAACGGCGGTTTGGGCAACACGGCAAAGCCGCGGCGGAGTAGTTCGATGCGGCGTTTGCTTGGGGCGACGCTGGTTGTCATTGGCGGGCTGGGCTGGGCGACAGCCGTCCAGGCCGATCCGCCGCGGCCCGCCAAGCAGAAGCTGATCGATCGAGTTTGCGATCTTATCGAGACGCATGCCGACCAGAACGGCCTGCCCAGGGATTTCTTTGCTCGGCTGATCTGGAAGGAAAGCCGTTTCGATCCCAATGCGGTCAGCCCCGTTGGCGCGGAGGGTATCGCCCAATTCATGCCGGGCACCGCCAAGATGCGCGGGCTCGCCAATTCCTTCGACATCGAACAGGCGATCCCGGCCTCGGCAAAATACCTCGCCGAAATGAAATCCGGTTTCGGCAATCTCGGCCTCGCCGCCGCAGCCTACAATGCCGGCGAGAGCCGGGTGACGCGCTGGCTGAATTCCGGCGGCTTCTTGCCGATGGAGACCGAAAGCTATGTTCTGGACGTCATGGGCGAGCCGGCCGACAACTTCACCAATACCGCCTACGCCGGCGTCATCCGGCCGCTCGACAAGAAGGCGAGTTTCGCTGCCGCTTGCCGTGAGCTGCCGGTGATCATGTCCAGAACCGTGCCGATGTCGTCGATCAACATCAAGCCGTGGGGCGTGCAGGTGGCCGGCAATTTCCGCCGCGCCGCGGCGCTCAATCAGTGGAGCAACGTGAAGCGCCGGTTTCCAGCCTTGCTCAGCGGTCGCGATCCGGTGGTCAGCCGGGTGCGCACACCGATTGGCAGGCGCGGCATCTATGCGGTGCGGATCGGCGCCGACACCAAAGCCAGGGCCGACGATATTTGCCAGAAACTGCACCGCGTGGGCGGCGCGTGCATCGTGGTCCGCAATCGATAAGCCACAAGTCGGTGCGTTTCGCGTCGTTGCTGCCCATCTCGCTCCCCGTGGGCACTTCGTCCTCGACACGTGAATCATATTTTCGGTGAACCCTTAGGCAGGTCTTGCATCGTCGTCGATGCGGGGTAAGGTCCCCGCGATTTTTCGCGAAAGGGATCAGCATGGCCGACTTCAAGACACTGGACGACATCGGCAATATCAGCGGCAAGCGTGTGCTGGTGCGTGTCGACCTCAACGTTCCCGTCACCGAGGGCAAGGTCACCGACGCCACCCGTATCGAGCGCATTGCGCCGACCATCACCGAGCTCTCCGGCAAGGGCGCCAAGGTGATCCTGCTTGCGCATTTCGGCCGGCCCAAGGATGGACCGGCGTCGGAATTCTCGCTCGGGCCGATCGCCAAGGCGACGGGTGACGTGCTCGGTCGTCCGGTTGGCTTTGCCGCCGACTGCATTGGCGACAAGGCGGCGAGCGCCGTTGCCGCCATGGAGAGCGGCGACGTACTGCTGCTCGAGAACACCCGCTTCCATAAGGGCGAGGAGCAGAACGACCCGGCCTTCACCGAAAAGCTCGCCGCCAACGGCGACATTTTCGTCAACGACGCCTTCTCCGCTGCGCACCGCGCCCATTCGTCGACGGAAGGGCTGGCGCATGTGCTGCCGGCCTTCGCCGGCCGTACCATGCAGACCGAGCTCGACGCGTTGGAAAAGGGTCTTGGCAATCCCGTCCGTCCGGTTGTCGCCATCGTCGGCGGGGCCAAGGTCTCGACCAAGATCGACCTGTTGATGAATTTGGTGAAGAAGGTCGACGCGCTGGTCATCGGCGGCGGCATGGCCAACACGTTTCTCGCAGCACGCGGCACCGACGTCGGGAAATCCCTGTGCGAGCATGATCTCGCGACCACCGCCAAGCGGATCATGATCGAGGCGGCCGAGGCCGGCTGTGCCATCATCCTGCCCGCCGACGGCGTTGTCGCCAGAGAGTTCAAGGCCGGCGCTGCCAGCGAGACCGTCGCCATAGCAGACGTGCCGGCTGACGGCATGATCCTGGATGTAGGTGTGAAAACCGTGAAAACCATTGCCGAATGGATCGACCGTGCCGCGACGCTGGTCTGGAACGGGCCGCTCGGCGCCTTCGAGATCGAGCCGTTCGACCATGCAACGGTGGCGACGGCCAGGCACGCGGCAGCGCGCACCAAGGCCGGCAGACTGGTCTCGGTCGCTGGCGGCGGCGACACGGTGGCGGCGCTCAACCATGCCGGCGTCAGCGATGATTTTACTTATGTCTCGACGGCCGGCGGCGCTTTCCTCGAATGGATGGAAGGCAAGCCCTTGCCCGGCGTCGACGTCTTGAAGCGCTAACTGCGGCAGCAATAGCAGTGCGAAGGAGTGCGCCCGCGACTTTCAATCGATTCGCGCTTCTCCGGCGAAATGGTTCGACTTGAACCTGCGTTGCTCTGGTGGTCTGCTGGGCGCGGATCAATTCTTTCAGGAGAAGCACGATGAGCGAACGTCTCGAGGACATTGCCGCCGCGATGGTGGCCAATGGCAAGGGCCTGCTGGCTGCCGACGAGAGCTCCGGCACCATCAAGAAGCGCTTCGACGTCATCGGCGTCGAGTCGACCGCCGACAGCCGCCGCGACTATCGCGAGATGATGTTCCGCGCCAGCGAGGCAATGACCAAGTACATTTCCGGCGTCATCCTCTATGACGAGACCATTCACCAAAAGGCCGCCGACGGCACACCGCTGGTCGACATCATCAAGGCATCAGGCGCTATCCCCGGCATCAAGGTCGACGCCGGCGCCAAACCGCTGGCCGGCTTTCCCGGCGACACCATCACCGAAGGCCTGGACGGCCTGCGCGAACGCCTCGCCGACTATTACAAGCTCGGCGCCCGCTTTGCCAAATGGCGCGCGGTGCTCGACATCGATGTTTCCAAGGGCGTGCCTTCCGCCACCTCGATCAGCTCGAACGCCCATGCGCTCGCGCGTTACGCCGCGCTTTGCCAGGAGGCCGGCATCGTGCCGATCGTCGAGCCGGAGGTGCTGATGGACGGCGCCCACGACATCGACACCTGCTACGAGATCAGCAAGGCGACACTTACAAAGTTGTACACCGAGCTCTATGCGGCCCGCGTCGTGCTCGAAGGCACCATCCTGAAACCGAACATGGTCCTCGCCGGCAAGAAATCGGGCAAGGTCAGCAGCCCGGAGGAAGTCGCCGAAAAGACCATAAAACTGTTCCGCGAGACGGTGCCGGCCGCGATCGGAGGCATCGCCTTCCTGTCAGGCGGACAATCGGACGAGGAGGCGACCGCCAACCTCAATGCCATCAACGCCATCGGCCCGCATCCGTGGAAGCTGACCTTCTCCTACGGCCGCGCCTTGCAGGCCGCCCCGCAGAAGGCCTGGGGCGGCAAGGCGGCAAATGTCGCCGCCGCGCAGGCGGCCTTCGCCCATCGCGCCCACATGAACCATCTGGCAGCGCTTGGACAATGGCAGCCGACGCTTGAGCAAGCCGCCTGACCGAAAACATCTTGCGTTTCTCCCGACCCGGGCCACGTGCCCGGGTTTTTGTTTGAAAAGCAGCAAGAGCTGCAATTTCTTGCAACTGAAATGCAGCTCGTTGTCGGCATTCCTCGCTGCCGAACGTCCTCCGTGAAAAGAGGAGCAGACCGATGCCAAACAACAAGACCGTTTCGCAGGAAGAGTGGTTTCAGGCGCACAAGGCGCATCTGGCGCGCGAAAAGGAATTGACGCGCTTTCGCGACCGCGTCGCCGCCGAACGCCGCGAACTGCCGTGGCTGAAGATCCGTAAGGACTACGTCTTCGAGACCGAGCAAGGGCCAAAGAAACTGCCCGACCTGTTTGGCGGCAACAGCCAGCTGATCGTCTACCATTTCATGTTCGGGCCGGGCGCCGATTATCGCTGCGAAGGCTGCTCATTCCTTGCCGATCATATCGACGGCGCCAACCAGCATCTCAGGCACCACGATGTCTCACTTGTCGTGGTAGCACGGGCGCCATTGGCCGAATTGCTGCCTTACAAGCAGCGCATGGGCTGGAAATTCGACTGGGTGTCGTCCTACGCCTCGGACTTCAACTTCGATATGCAGGTGTCATTCACCGACAAGCAGATCGCGGCCGGCGACACGACCTACAATTTCGAGCGGCGTGCGCGGAGATCGAAGGACCTTCCCGGCACCAGCGTGTTCTATCGCGACGAGAAAGGCGACATCTTCCTGACCTTCGTCTCGCGCTCCAGAGGCGGCGATCCGCTGATCGGCGCCTATCACTATCTCGACCTGACGCCGAAAGGCCGCAACGAGACCGGTCCCTACCATGGCCTGATGGACTGGGTGCGGCTGCACGACGAATATGCGGACACGCCCGAGATGCAGGACAGCTGCTGCCATTGACGACGGGCGGTCAGCCAAGGTCTTTCGCCTTCGGCCCGACATGCGCTAAGTGCTGTTCGCTATGCCCTAAAAGGGACTTGCCATGCGGCGCTTTCCGACCCTCCTCACCTGGCTCGCCTTTCCGGTCTATGTCTGGCAAGGACTTGGCGTGCGTCGCCGCACCACCCGCATGCTGCCGGCACAAGGTCCGGTCATGCACGAGATATCTGGCCTGGCGCCAGCAATCTCGGTTCTGGTGCTTGGCGATTCCTCCGCCGCCTCGGTAGGCATCGGCAATTCCGAAAACGGATTGGCCGCGCAACTGGCCGTCCTGATTGCGCAACGCACCGGCCGCACCGTGCGCTGGCGGGCAGCCGGCTTCAACTCGGCAACCTCTGGCCAGATCCGCGATCATGTGCTGCCCAATCTATCGGCCGATCCGTGGACGCATATCGTGCTGGCCATCGGCACCAACGACACCAAGAATTTTCATTCGGTACCGCGCTTCAAGCGCGAGTTTGGCGGCCTGCTCTACGCGCTGCGCGCCAAATGGCCGGAGGCGCGCGTCGTGTGGTCGCCGGTGCTGGAGTTCACCCGGGCGCCGGCAATGCCGCCGCTGCTCGGCAAGATCCTCGAAATCCGCGCCGTCGAAATGAACCGGATGGGCGAGCGCCTTTGCCTCGAGCGCGGCGCCATACCGGCGCCCCGCCT
Organism: Mesorhizobium sp.; assembly: GCF_005063415.1. Taxonomy (GTDB): domain Bacteria; phylum Pseudomonadota; class Alphaproteobacteria; order Rhizobiales; family Rhizobiaceae; genus Mesorhizobium. Next base: position 43,777 of record NZ_SUEG01000015.1, on the reverse strand, counting down.
GCCGATCACCGACGCCGAGGCCGGCTTCGCGTCGGATGGATTTCATGCTTCGGAAGCCGGCTACCGAGCCTGGGCGGAACATCTGGTCAGCCTGGTGCTCGCCAACGAACCGGGCGTCGCGTAGCGGGCCGCCGGCATTAAAACGCGTCGCGTTCGATTGGCCTCATGCGACGCTTCAGGTTCTTGTTTTTATGCATGTCGTTGGCGCAAAATCGCTGCACACTTTTGCGCGACATGCATTACGTCCAGTGCCCGAGCACCGCCGTAATCGAAATCGCCGCCATCGCCAACAGCGCCAGCTTCCAGAAATCGCTGCGCCGCTTCAGCCCGGGCCAGCCGAGCGGCTTGATGAGCTGGATGACCATCATGGCGATGATGACGAGCGCGAGAAGTTTCGACATGCAGCCTTTGATCAGCATCGCGGCTGGCTGTCAAAGCGGCTCAGGGATCGCGTCTTTCCACTGCGGCAGGCTCTTTTTCAGCACTGCCTGATCACTTCGGTGGACAAATCGGAATGCCGGTCACGAGAGCTGCACCCTCCTGACAGACTGCTGTCAGCAGGGGTGTGCGATAGTGCCTGCATCGAAAGAGAGGAGACCAGCCATGAACGGTTTTACCATTCTGCGTAGCGTGCAGCACTATGTCGGCAAGATCCGGACGATGCGCAACGAGATCCGCACCCAGCGTTTCATGAATACCCTGCCGGCCGACATCCGCAAGGATATTGGTTGGCCGGACATGTATGGCGACCGCCGCAATGGCGGCAATTGAGGCAAGCTTTCTGCGTGGCGTTTGGATGCGACCTGGCGACGAGCTGAAATGGGCATGCTGAAGCCTCCTGACAGTATGGTGTCAGGAGGCTCGTGCCATAGTGCGATGGCCGCCGGAGACGGATGGCCGAGAGGACGATCGATGAAAAGCTGGAACGACAGGCCGAACACGCCTGGCATCAACGGCATAAAACCGTCGCCACGCACCATCGGTGACGTCGTCGAAGGGCAGCCGATGCTGGTTCCTACAGCTCGCCAGGTCCATGCATTCATCCGCTCCATTCCTGAAGGCATGGACATGGATATCCGTGCTTTGCGCACCGCTCTCGCCATCGAGCACGGTGCCGAGGTGACATGTCCGGTCACCATCGGCTATCATCTGCGCACCGTCGCCGAGGCCGCCAAAGAGGATCTTGAGCGTGGCGTGGCGCCGAGCGACATTGCGCCGTTCTGGCGGGTGCTCGACGCAAGCACGCCGACAACGAGGAAACTATCCTTCGGCGCGGCCTTCGTCGCCGCGCAGCGCAAGCGCGAAGGGCTGGAACGATAGACGCCGAGGGACCATACGATGCGCCGCGCCGACAGGCTCTTCCAGATCGTGCAGCATCTGCGCGGTGGCCGTCTGGTCACCGCCCAGAAGCTGGGCACGTGGCTCGAGGTTTCCGAGCGGACGATCTATCGCGACATCGCCGACCTGCAGTCGACCGGCGTGCCGATCGACGGCGAGGCCGGTGTCGGCTACATGATGAGGGAGGGTTTCGACCTTCCGCCGCTGATGTTCACGCGTGACGAGATCGTCGCGCTGGTCGCCGGCGCCCGCATGGTGCGCGCCTTTGGCGGCGCGGCCATGGCGCGAGCCGCCGACGAGGCGCTGGTCAAGATCGGCGCCGTGTTGCCCGACGCCGAAAAGGACCGCATCGCCCGTACCGAGATCCACACGCCGATGTGGGTGGTAAGCGATGCCGCCCGCGAAGCCATCGACCTGATCGAGCGGTCCATCGAGAAACGCCAGGTGCTGACCATCGACTATTCGGATGAGGCCGGCCGCAGCACCGCGCGCGACATCCGTCCGCTCGGCCTGTGGTTCTGGGGCAAGGTGTGGACCTTGGTCGCCTGGTGCGAGATGCGCGGCGATTTCCGCGCCTTCCGCATCGACCGCATCGCCTCGGTGGTCATCGCCGGCCGCACCTTCAAGCCCGAGCGCGGCAAGCAACTCGCCGATTTTTACCGCGCGGTGGAACGCAGCGAGGATTATGGCATGGCGCCGGACCGGGCGGCGCGAAGCTGACACGGAAGATCACAAAAAAGCCCGCTTGAAAGCGGGCTTTTGGTTTTGGATGCGAGACGCCTACTCCTCTTCGTCGGCGTCCTTGTCCTTCGACTTCAGCGCCGAAAGCTTGGCGAAGACAGCGTTGGCGTCGAGTTCCCGGTCCTCGTCCTTCGGCTTTTCCGGCGCCGGCACCAGCCGTTCGGTCAAGGCGGCCGGCAGCAGCGTATCGCCGACCGGCTGCGCCTGCTCACGGCCGCGCGAGGCGCGGTTGATTTCCATATCGAGGTCGATCTGCGACGTCAGGCCGAGTGTCACCGGATCCATCGGCTGGAGATTGGCGGAGTTCCAGTGCTTTCTGTCGCGGATCTGGTCGATCGTCGACTTCGTCGTGCCGACAAGGCGGGCAATCTGCGCATCCTTGAGCTCGGGATGGTTGCGCACCAGCCAGAGGATGGCGTTGGGCCGGTCCTGGCGCTTCGACAGCGGCGTGTAGCGCGGACCCTTGCGCTTGGATTCCGGCACCCGCACCTTGGGATCGGAGAGCTTCAGCCGGTGGTTCGGGTCCTTCTCGGCGCGCGCGATCTCGTCGCGAGTGAGCTGGCCGGTCATGATCGGGTCCATGCCCTTGATGCCTTGCGCCGACTCACCGTCGGCGATCGCCTTGACCTCGAGCGGATGCAATCCGCAGAACTGCGCGATCTGCTCGAAGGAAAGCGCTGTGTTGTCAACCAGCCAGACGGCGGTCGCCTTTGGCATCAGCAGCGTATTGGCCATTACAAAAATCCTTCTCGTTCGCCCGCGTTCCCGCGCGGGCGGTGGTTTAGAGCCACCAAAATGGGAAAATCGCGGTCTATATAACCGCTCGCTCGCCGTTTCGCAATGTTTTTGGCAGGCGCGTCAAGGACGGCATGGCAGCGCGACCAGCAGACCGCGAAGGGTCGGCACATGACGCCATGCAATCGAAGCTTCAAAAAGACAAAGCCCGCCAGACCAAGGTCGGGCGGGCTCGGAACCGGCGACGGAAATCCGTCTGCTACGGCTCTGGCTTCTAAGACGTGATCCCGAACCGCGGCTCGGCGTTGCGGAAAAGCAGCGCCCGGTCTTTGGGCGGGATCGTGCTCGAGATCAAAGCCCCTGGCGGGCGATTCTCTCGATGTCGCCGCGGTTGATGCCGAGGTCGTTGAGCTGACGAGCGTTCAGCCGGTTCAGTTCGCGCACGGTTTCGTTGTACATGCGCCAGTTACGGAAAGCGCGGATCGGGTTCATGGTAGTCCTCCATTTCGTTGGATCATTCGTTTCGATGACGCGTAAATAGGCATCGCTGCTCAGGAATTGAACAGACGCTTTTGCATGGCCGCAATGCAATTGTTGCATTGCAGCATTAAGCTTTCGTTCAGCTTGTTGGGGCGTGCGTCTCGGACGATACGTTCCTAGCCGACGTCGAGCACGATCTTGCCGATGTGCTCACCCTCCTCCATCCGCTCATGCGCCCGCCAGGCCTCCTTGAGCGGGAAGATCATATCCATGACGGGCGCCACCTTGCGCCTGCCGAGCAACGGCCACACCTGCGCCTCGAGTGCTGCGGCGATCGCCGCCTTGAATTCGACGGTGCGCGGCCTGAGCGTCGAGCCGGTGTGGACGAGGCGCTTGACCATGAGTTTCGAAAAATCGGCGCTGGCAACCGCCCCGCCCTGCGTGGCGATCTGAACGATGCGGCCTTCCAGCGCCGCAGCCTCGTAGTTGCGCGCCACATATTCGCCGCCGACCATGTCGAGGATCACGTTGGCGCCGCGGCCCTCGGTCGCCTCCTTGACCGCCGCGACGAAATCCTCCTCGCGATAATTGATCGCCCGGTCGGCGCCGAGCTTGAGGCAGGCTTCGCATTTCTCCTTGCTGCCGGCGGTGGTGATGACATAGGCGCCGAAAGCGGCAGCAAGCTGGATCGCCGTGGTGCCGATACCCGACGAGCCGCCATGCACGAGCAGCGTCTCGCCGCTCTTCAGGCCACCGCGCTCGAAGACATTGTGCCAAACAGTGAAGTAGTTTTCCGGCAGCGCCGCCGCTTCGGTGTAGGTAAAGCCGGCGGGCAGCGTGCTGCCGCT
>NZ_SUEG01000015.1:31627-39625 GCF_005063415.1 Mesorhizobium sp. | reverse complement strand
GCAGCACGCTGCCTGCGTGCACTCTGACATATTCGGCATAGCCGCCGCCCGCCGTCAGCGCACAGACCCGGTCGCCGACGCGCCAGCGCGATATCTCGTCACCAAGGGCAGCGACTTCGCCTGCCGCTTCCAGGCCCGGCAGATCCGATGCTCCCGGCGGTGGCGGATAGGCGCCCTTGCGCTGCTGCACGTCCGGCCGGTTGACGCCGGCGGCCCGCACCCGGATCAGGATCTCGCCGGGACCGGGAACCGGTACGTCGCGGGTTTCCGGTTTCAGCACCCGCGGCCCGCCCGGTTCCGATATGGCGATCGCCATCATCTTTGCCGGAATTTTCTGTGCGTTCGCCATGAATTTTCCCGTCGTGCTTCGCCGGTTTCTCGTGCCAGCTCTTGCCGGCCATTTGCATCCATACGCTTGCCCTATGTATGCTCATTGGCAAATCAGGCAAATGGGCAATCACGGAGGAGCGACGATGGCGATCTTCGACGACGAACCCAAGAAGAAAGCGCGCCCGCACGAGATCGGGCAGGATCTGTCGCTGCTTTCCGTCGATGAACTGTCCGAGCGGATCGGCATCCTGCGCGACGAGATTGCCCGGCTGGAAGCCGAGCTCAAGACCAAGGGCTCCACCAAGTCGGCGGCAGAGGCGCTGTTTCGCCGCGGATAGTACTGCGGGTAATTCCAAAAGCTCGGGCACGCCGCCGAAAAGCCCGAATGCCGCTGTCTCCAGACTTGTGCCCAAAACCCCCAGCCGGATTGAAAAATGTTCGCAAGCTACAGACCGGTCCTCTCGCTGCTGCGCGGCACCGCGTTCCTGCTGGCGGCATCTGGGCTGCACGGGCTGCTGTTGCCGCTGCGCGGCCAGGTGGAGGGCTTCTCGACGGCATCGCTCGGCCTGATGGGCACGGCTTGGGCCGGCGGCTTCGTCACCGGCTGCTTCTTTGCGCCACGCATCGTGCGCCGCGCCGGTCATGTCAGGGCTTTCGGCGCCTTTGCCGCATCGGGAGCGATCGTCGCACTGCTCACCGGCCTGATCATCGATGAATATACCTGGATCCTGCTGCGCGCCTTCACCGGCTTCACCATGGCCGGCGCCTTCATGGTCATCGAAAGCTGGCTCAACGAGAAGGCCACCAACGAAAACCGCGGCACCGTCTTCGGCCTCTACATGATGGTCACCTATGCCTCGATCATGGGCGGTCAGATGATCGTTGCCGGCGGCGACGTGAAATCGGCGTCGCTGTTCATGATCACCGGCATTCTGTTTTGCCTGTCGCTGATCCCGACGGCGGTCTCGACGGCGTCGCACCCCAAGCCGCTGCAGGACGTGTCGCTCGACGTCAAAGGGCTCTACATCAATTCGCCGGTGTCGGCGATCGCCTGCGTGCTGATCGGCATCGCCAACGGCGCCTGGGGTACACTTGGTGCCGTCTATGGAGCGCGCATCGGCATCTCGACAGCCGAGATCGCGCTGATGATGAGCCTCGTGGTCATCGCCGGCGCCGCCATGCAGCTTCCGGCCGGGCGGCTCTCCGACACGACGGACCGTCGTTTTGTGCTGGCGGGCGCGGCTTTCGGCGCTGCGCTGTTCGCCATCGCCATCTTCCTGTTCGAACCGCGCTCCGGCGTCTTCGTCATCGTCTGCACCGCCGCCTACGGCGCCTTCGCCTACACCCTCTATTCGATCGCGGTGGCGCATGCCAATGACCATGCGCGATCGGAGGACTTCGTCAAAGTGTCGGGCGGCCTGCTGCTGCTTTATGGCTTCGGCACGATGATCGGTCCGCTGGTGGCCGCCGGCCTGATGGGCTGGATGCGCCCCGAGGGGCTGTTCCTCGCTACCGCACTCGCGCATCTCAGCCTGGCCGGCTATACGCTGCTGCGCATCAGCCGTCGCGCGCCGGTGCCGATCGAAGGCCGCGATGCCTTCAAGACCCAGCCGGCCGACCGCTCGGTGACGCCGGAAGCGTTGCGGCTCGACCCGCGCAGAAAAGCTGAAACCGACGGTTGAGATTCGAGACGCTTTGCCCCACAAATAAGGCATGATGCTTTCCGACGCCTTCATGGCGATTGCCGATCCCAACCGGCGCCATCTCTTGGAAGAGCTCCGGCGCGGACCGAAGACCGTCAACGAATTGGCATCCGGCTTGCCGGTGTCCCGCCCGGCCGTTTCGCAGCACCTGAAGGTGCTGCTTGATGCCGGGCTGGTCAACGCCAAGCCGGAAGGCACCAGGCGCGTCTATACGGTCAGCAATGCCGGCTTCCTGAAGCTCAACATCTGGCTCGACCAGTTCTGGGACGCGGAGCAGCTCGGCTCACCCGGAAGCTGAGGGGCGTCATCAGCGCGTCGGCAACTGTGCAGCTTCGGGCCTAGAGCAATTCCCGGAAAAGTGTGAAACGGTTTTCCGTCCGGAATTGCGCAAAAACAAAGAGATAGAGCGGTTCGGCGTTTCCGTGAAACGATGGACTAATCTAGCCATTGTTGTAGGGGAAGAGCTTGAAATAAGGCTGCGCTTCCTCGATCACACGGGCAACCGAGGGGCGTTGCAGCAACCGGTCGTGATAGCGCCTAACCGCAGGATATTCGTCTCCGAACGGCTCGACCTTGTTGGCGTAGAACAGCGCGGGGGCGGCAGCGCAGTCGGCCATGGTGAAGCTCGCACCCACCGCCCATGTCCTCGACGGCATGTCCCGTTCGATGATGGCGTAGGAGCTGCGCAGCTGGGCGCGGGCCTGCTCGACGCCGAACGGATCGGTCTTGCCCTCCGGCCGCAGCCGGTCGCCGACGATCTTCTGCATCGGTTCCTGGACGTAGAAGTCATAGAAGCGGTCGGCGAGCCGGGCCTGGCGAGCGAGATCGAGATCGGCGGGAATCAGTTCGACCGGCCCAGGATAATACGCGTTGAGATATTCGATGACGATCGTCGATTCCGGCACGGTCCGGTCCAGCGCTTCATCGCGCAGCACCGGCATCTTGCCGAGCGGCCACAATTTCAGGAACGCCGCGCGCGACTGTTCATCGCCGAGATCGACGACGACGGATGTGAATGGCGTGTTGTTCTCATAGAGCGCGATCAGCGGCTTCCAGCAGAAGGAGGCCAGTGGATGAAGATGCATAGTCAGGGACATTGTTTGTCGTTCCTTGGGTGGTTCGTCTCGCGGAAATTCGGTGTCGGGCTCGGTACTATTTGGCCTGGCTGTGGGTGACGATGGCATCGATGATCGCGGCCCAGTCGTCGGGATGCAGCTCGTGGCCGCCGCCCTCGATCCGGAGCAGCCTTGCACCGGCGACCGCGTCGGCAAGAGCGGCGCCATGCTCGACTGGAAAGATGGGATCGTGGGTGCCGTGGATAACGAGGAGCGGGGTTTTCATGTCGCGCAGCCGACCCGTCCAGTCTTCGCCGCTCCCATCTTCGCCACTCTTGAGCATGAAATGATTGGTCGCACTTAGAAAACCGCCGGACCGGTCATAATCCTGTTCGACGAAAGCCCGCGTTCGCTGCTCGTCGAAAGAGTGCGCGGCACCGGTGAGCGCATGTGCGTCCTTGACGATGAAATCGACCACTTGGCCACGGTCCGACCAGTCGACCTTGGCGCCTTCGGCCGAGTGTTTCCTATAGGCCTCGGTGGTTCCGGGCAGATGCGAAGTATCGATGCCCAGGGGCGAGCTGCTGATCACCGTCAGCGAATTGACGCGCGACGGGTATTTCAACGCAACGAGCTGCGCGATCATGCCGCCCATCGAGATGCCGACCACATGCGCCTTTCGGATTCCATGGTCGTCAAGGACGCGGATAGCATCGTCCGCCATGTCGTCGAATGTATAAGGCGGCTCGCCCGGCGCGTATTTGGTCGAACGGCCGGTATCGCGATTGTCATAGCGGGTCACGAAGCGACCCTCGCCGGCCAGCCTCCGGCAAAACGCTTCGGGCCACCAGAGCATTGAAGCCATGGCGCCCATGATCAACAATACCGCCGGATGTGCCGGATCGCCGAAGGTCTGGGATACGATTTCGGGGTGTTCGGCGTTTTTCATGGCTTTCCTCCTTGGGCTTCCAACCCGATTGCAATTTGCAATCAGTTGCACGATAATTAAAACTGATACGATAATGCAACCGGTTTTGGAGATTCGCATGAACATCGATCGTCGGTCCGGATGCCCCATCAACCTGTCGCTCGAAGTGTTCGGCGACCGGTGGAGCCTGATCATCCTTCGCGACATCATCTTCGGCGGCAGACGCCACTTTCGCGAACTGCTCAACGGCTCGATGGAGGGCATCGCCTCCAATATCCTCGCCGACCGGCTGAAGCGGCTGATGGAGCTCGGCATGCTGACCAGGGCGGATGATCCCTCCCACAAGCAGAAGGCGATCTACAGTCTGACCGAAATGGCGATCACGCTGGTGCCGATCCTGGCGCATCTCGGCGCCTGGGGCCGGGTCTGGCTGCCGGTCAGCGAAGAGCTCTCTATCCGTGCCGAGCTTCTGGAAAAAGGCGGCCCGCCGATGTGGGATAAGTTCATGAACGAGTTGCGCCACGAGCATCTGGGTGCGTCTCCTGCTCCATCCGAGCCCACCGTCCGCGCGACTTTGCAGGCCGGATACGATGCGGTGATCGCCCGCAACGCGCGGAGCATCGGCTGCGATCCGGCGCCATGACCAACTTATTTTCCCAATCGCGGGCTGGCTCTGCTATCAAGGGGCTGAAGATAATTCACGGGATTGGATAACGCTCTTGGTCGAGAACTCTAAGGACACTGCCCGTGCGCGGGCCGATTTGCGTTTCAAGAAACAGGAAGAGGCAGCCACGGTCCGCCAGAAGGCGATGGCGGAATATGTCGCCGAGAGCGACGCGCGCCAGGCCAAGACCAACAAGCTGCGGGCGCTGCGCCTCGCCAAGGAAGCGGAAGACCTGGCCAATGCGCCTCCGGCCCCGGTGAAGAAGCCTCGCGCCAAGAAAAAATAAGCCGGCGCTCCCAGACGCATACTTCATTTCGCACGCGAAACAGTTCACCGGGATGTTTCTGCCGGTTGATAACTGGCGCGTTTAGGAGACCGCCATGACCGCACTGACGCTCGACAAAGCCCTTGAAATCATCGCCGCCGCCTTTGCCAAGGGTGCCGAGCTCAAGCTCAGGCCGCTTGGCGCCTCGGTGCTCGACGCCGGCGCCCATCTGGTCGCGTTCCAGCGTCAGGACGGCGCCTCGTTCCTGCGTCCGCAAATGTCGGCCGGCAAGGCTTATGGCGCGCTCGCTATCGGCATGGGCTCGCGCCGGGTGGAAGCTTTCGCCAAGGAGCGTCCGCATCTGATCGCCGGCGTCTCCGACGTGTCGGGCGGGCGCGTCCTGCCGGTCGTCGGCGGCGTGCTGATCCGCGACAACGCCGGCACGATCATCGGCGCCGTCGGCATTTCCGGCGACACGTCCGACAATGATGAAACGGCAGCCATCGCCGGTATCGAGGCGGCTGGCTTTAGCGCCGACCCGGGCTGAGCCGGGATCCTTAGTTCATGTTGATGTCGCGGCTGGCCGACCGCATCGACACCGAAAAGCCGGCCAGCACGTCGATCAGCGCTATGATCATCAGTATGAAGAAAACGGAATGGGCGGCGCCCTTCACCAGCAGGAACTCGACCAGATAGGCCACAAAGACGAAGGTCGACAAAAGGTGATCCATGATCGAGGCATTTGTCGTGCGCGTCGATTTCACCACTTCGACGAACAAGAAGATCAGTGCGATCAGCACGATGAGATCGCCGAGGGTCATCGAGAACACCCCACCCGACATCATCCGGACCGAAAACATTTCGGTCGCCCACGGATCGTCGCCGCTGCCGAATATTCCCAGAAGCCCGAGATTGTAGAGGATGAAAGGCACGATCAGCAGCGGGATGGCACCGAACATGTGGCGGCTCCGGTTGGACTGATCTTTGTAGAGTGCGCCCGGCGTTCGCCGTCAAGAATTTTCGTGCGACCAGCAAACACGGACAAAGACGGCGTGAAACAACAATGTCAGGCCCGGCTGATATGATCAGTTGTCGCAAACACAAAAAGACCGGCCAATGGCCGGTCGTTTCGCAACCCATAAACCGTCGAAAGCTCTCTCAGCTTTCCTTCGGCTCCAGAACCTGGCGACCGCGATACATGCCGGTCTTCAGGTCGATATGGTGCGGACGGCGCATCTCGCCGGAGTTCTTGTCCTCGACATAGGTCGGGGCCTTCAGTGCGTCGGCAGAACGGCGCATGCCGCGCTTCGACGGAGAGGTTTTTCGTTTCGGAACGGCCATGGATATGCTCCACTACATGGTCAAAACGCCCCGGCGGCCCTCGTGAAAGGGCCACATCAGGGGCCGGAATCTGAGAAAGTCGGCTGCCTATACACGCCCGATGGCGTTTTGGCCAGCGTCGCCGTGTTTTTTTTTGACACTATCGCAGGCAACCGACATAGGCGCCGGCGCGGCCCGCGCGCCGCTCGATCAACGCGGCAAGCCGCCTCAGTCCCGGCCCGGGCTTCGCCGGATTGCGCACGATCGGGTTCGGCAAGGTGACGGCAAGCAGCGCTGCCTGCCGGCGCGACAGCTGTTTTGCCGAGACGCCGAAATGATGCCGGGCGGCGGCCTCGATGCCGTAGATGCCCGGTCCCCATTCCGCGATGTTGAGGTAGATCTCCATGATCCGCCGTTTCGACAGCACAGCATCGAAATAGACGGCCAGCGGCAGTTCGACGACCTTACGGACCGAGCCCAACGGCCGCGACCATAGATAAAGGTTCTTTACCGTCTGCATGGTGATGGTCGAGGCGCCACGTGTCATCTCGCCGGCGAGCGCATCGTCGACGACGCCGCGCAACTCGCCCAGATCGACGCCGCGATGGAAACAGAACTGCCCGTCCTCCGACATGATGACCGAATATGCCAGCACCGGCGCGACATCGTCGATGGAAACCCAGCGCCGATCGTAGCCGGAAAACGTCGCCAGGTCCTTCAGCATCAATGTCGACACCGGATGCACGAATGGCGGCAGGTACAAGAAGGTCAGCACCACCGGCACCAGCGCCAGCACGACGGCGACGGCGATGCCGCGCCGGACCCAGCGTTGAAGACCGATGCGGCTGCCGCGTCTCGGTCTCGCCATGTCCAACCCTTCGGTTTCGTGATCGACAATCGGTTCCGCCAAGCCACCCAGTCCGCGCTACTCCCTGCCCCCGGCATAATGGCGCTTGGCTTCTTGCGCAACGTCTGAGTGTCGGCTACCGCTCCCGACCATGACGAAAGACGACCAAATGGCGTTCGAAGCTGCACTTATTGCCCGGGCAGTTCCGCTCGAGGCGCTGCTGAGGCGGTTGCTCGACGGACGGACGCTTTCAGGCGAGGTCGCGCGGCCCGAACGCCTGATGGCGGCCATGCGACATGGCGTGCTGAACGGCGGCAAACGACTGCGTCCCTTCCTGGTCATGGAAAGTGCTGCACTGTTTTCAGCCGACGGCGAGGCAGCGCTGCGCGTCGCGGCGGCGCTCGAATGCGTGCACTGCTATTCGCTCATCCATGACGATCTGCCGGCCATGGACGACGACGATTTGCGCCGCGGCCAGCCGACCGTACACAGGGCTTTCGATGAGGCGACCGCCATTCTTGCGGGCGACGCCTTGCTGACGCTTGCCTTCGACGTCCTTGCCGACGAGGCCACAATGCTGCCGGCCGAGCGCAGGGCAGCGCTGGTGCTGGCACTGGCCCGCGCCGCCGGGGCGGGAAGCATGGTCGGCGGCCAGATGCTCGATCTCGAGGCCGAACAAGGCCGGCCGGACGAGGCCGGCATCATCCGGCTTCAGGCGATGAAAACCGGTGCGCTGATCCGCTTTGCCTGCGAAGCGGGAGCCATCCTTGCCGGCGCGCCGTCGGGCGACCGCGAAAGGCTGGCCGAATTTGGTTCGGCGATCGGGCTTGCCTTTCAACTTGCCGACGATCTGCTCGACCTGACCGCCGACGCGCATCAGATGGGC
>NZ_SUEG01000015.1:29610-31617 GCF_005063415.1 Mesorhizobium sp. | reverse complement strand
GATGGGCAAGGCGACCGGCAAGGATGCCGCGGCCGGCAAGGCGACGCTGGTCGCGCTGCACGGACCGGGCTGGGCGCGGGACCAGCTCCATGGTCTTGTCGACCAGGCTCATGCGCTGCTCGAGCCCTATGGCGAACAAGCCGCGCTTCTGAAACAAGCGGCGCAGTTCGTCGCGGCCCGCAACAATTAAAGCGCCCCCTATGGCGCGCCGTGCAGTCACGGAGAATGGCGACTGTTCGGCCAGATGCCTTAGCGCAGCCGGGCGATCGGGATTCCGGCGATGTCGGACCATATGGCTCGCCACGCCAGTTGCCGAGCCATTCTTCAGCCTCGCGGCAGGGTTCCGCGGGTCGACAGCGGTCAGCCTTCGCCAGTTGTCTTTTCCACCACGGGCTGCGGAACCGGTTCCATTTCGGCCGCCGCCTCGACCGCCTGCGCTTCGGCCGGCTTGCGCCGGTTGCGGATGAAGGCGGCGATGCGGTCGCGGATTTCACCGGCGCTGAGGAATACCGGGACGCGCGCCACCGGCGCGGTCGGCTCAAAGGACAGGCCAAGGCCGGTGATCCTACCCTTGTCGTCGACGTCGCGGACGATCAGCTCGATCGGACCGAGCAGCACGCGGTCGGCGTATTCGGCGTGGCCGCCGAGCCGCGTAGTGACCAGGTCGCCAATGCTGAGCTTGTGTTCCGCTTCGGTCAGGCCCGGCGCATAGGCGGTCTCCAGTTCCTCGGCGGAGCGTGACGGATCGACGGCGAAGGCGCCGAAGAAGTCCGCATCCTCGGGATCGACCACGGCACGGCTGGCGAACAGTTTGTCGAGCAGGCGCGGATAGCGGTCCGGCACGAAGATGTAGACATGGTCGCCGGCCGCCAGCCGGCCCATGTCCTGGAAGCGCATCGAGCGTCCGTCGCGCAACACAAGCGACGGCCGCGCCCAGCGCGGAATGCGTTCGCCGCGCGCCACCGGGCTGCCGGGTGCCACGCGGTAGGCGAGAAGCTCATGATGGGCGGAGCCCGGCAGTTCCAATTCGACCTTGTCGAGCGGTCCCAGGCGGGCCGGCACGATAAGGCCGAGGCGGCGTGCCAGCGGCCCGACGGTCCATCCCTGGATGATCAGCGAGACCAGCACGATGATGAAGGCAGTGTTGAAGATGAGGCGGCCGTTCTCCAGGCCGCCGAGCAGCGGCGTGATGGCAAGCAGGATCGACACGGCGCCACGCAGGCCAACCCATGAGACAAAGGCGACTTCCGGGCGCGGCAGACGGAACGGCATCAGGCAGAGCCAGACGGCGATTGGCCGTGCCACAAAAATCAGGAACAGGCCAAGCAGCACCGCCGGCACCAGGATCGCCGGAAATTGCGAGGGCGTTGCGAACAGGCCAAGGATCAGGAACATGATGATCTGCGCCAGCCACGACATGCCGTCCTGGAAGCGCTTGAGGATGGTGACGGCCCGGATATCGGAATTGCCGGCAATCAGGCCTGCGAGATAGACCGCCAGGAAGCCGGAGCCGCCGACGGCGCCGGCGGCAGCGAACACCATCAGCGACAGCGTCAGCACGAAGATCGGCAGCAGGCCGTGATCGAGATTGAGGCGATCGACAAGGCGCACGATGGCCATGCCGCCGAGAATGCCGATGACCGCACCGAGGCCCATGTTGACAAGGAAGCCGACGGCAAGATCGGTGACCAGCACCTTGGCCTCGGGGTGGGTATTGGCGGCGATGACCTCGACCAGCGTGATGGTCAGGAAGATGGCGATCGGGTCATTGGTGCCGGATTCCACCTCGAGCGTGGAACGCACGCGCTCGCGCAAATTGATCTCGCCGGCGCGCAGCAGGAAGAACACCGCCGCGGCGTCGGTCGAGGCGACGGCGGCACCGAGCAGGAAGGATTCCAGCCAGGTCAGGTCGAGCAGATAATAGGCGGCGGCGCCGAACAGGCCGGTGGTCAAAAGGACACCGAAGGTCGCCAGCGACAGCGCCGGCCCGGCCGCCTGCCGCAAGGC
>NZ_SUEG01000015.1:0-29600 GCF_005063415.1 Mesorhizobium sp. | reverse complement strand
ATCGAAAAGGATGACCGCCAGCGCCAATGAGCCGGCAAAATAAGCAACTCGGGCATTGTCGAAATGGATGCCGAGACCGTCGGTTCCGGTGGCGAGGCCGATGCAGAGAAACAGCAGCAGGAGAGGGGCGCCGAAACGGAAGGCGATCAGGCTCGAAAACGCGGCGGCAACGACAAGAGCTGCGCCAACGAGCGTCACCAGATAGATACCATGCTCCATTCGTTGGTCGCCCCTAGTCGATATGCTCCGGCATCACGGGAGAGTGGGGCGAAGACATGGCCGCTGCAAGGCAGCAGCGTGGCTTTTTGCCCCACGCTGCCGATCGTCGAAAGTTTTGGCATCCCCGAGCAGCGGAGCGTGCCTCGGCGGTTGGTGCTGCAACGAAAAACGCCCGGACTGAGCCGGGCGTCTTCCAGGTCGAGAAGATGGTTCTGCGATCAGGCGATGGTCTTGCCGAAGGCGACGGCGGTGTCGCCCATGCGGTTGGAAAAGCCCCACTCATTGTCGTACCACGACAGCACCGAAACGAAGTTGCCGTCCATGACCTTGGTCTGGTCGAGCGCCACGATCGAGGAATGCGGATCGTGGTTGAAGTCGATCGAAACATTGGGGTGACGGGTAACGGCGAGGATGCCCTTCAGCTTGCCGTTCGAGGCGGCGATCACCGCGTCATTGATCTCCTGGACGGTGGTCGGCCGCTTGGCGATGAACTTGAAATCGACGAGCGAGACGTTCGGGGTCGGCACGCGGATGGAGATGCCGTCGAGCTTGCCCTTGAGCTCGGGCAGTACCAGGCCGATGGCCTTGGCGGCACCGGTCGAGGTCGGAATCTGCGACAGCGCGGCTGCGCGGGCGCGGTAGAGGTCCTTGTGCATGGTGTCCAGCGTCGGCTGGTCGCCGGTGTAGGAATGGATCGTCGTCATCATGCCCTTCTCGATGCCGACAGCCTCATTCAGCACGGCCGCCAGCGGCGCCAGGCAGTTGGTGGTGCAGGAGGCGTTCGAGATGACGATGTGGTCTTTGGTCAGCTTGTCGTGGTTGATGCCATAGACGACGGTGAGATCGGCGCCCTCTGCCGGAGCGGAGACGAGAACGCGCTTGGCACCGGCGGTCAGATGGGCGACGGCCTTGTCGCGAGCGGTGAAGATGCCGGTGCATTCGAGCGCGATGTCGATGCCGAGCTCCTTCCACGGCAGTTGCGTCGGATCCTTGATCGCGGTGACCTTGAATTTCTCCTTGCCGACGATGATCTGGTCGCCGTCAACCGTCACCTCATGCGGAAAGCGGCCATGCACGCTGTCGAAGCGCAGCAGATGCGCGTTGGTCTCGACCGGGCCGAGATCGTTGACCGCGACGACGTCGATATCCTTGCGGCCGGATTCATGGATGGCGCGCAGGATGTTGCGGCCGATGCGGCCGAATCCGTTGATGGCAACTCTGACGGTCATTGTTCTCTCCCTGGGTGTTGGAGGCCGAAGATCAAGTCCGCAGCTTCATAACGGCGGACGGGCAAAGAATCCAGCCGCCGAGGCGTGGATTTAAATCGATTAGTACTCCACCGCCCGGCAAAACCGCTATGCCAGCCTTTGCCGGGCGGGGCTCACTTTCATTTGCCGTGCAGACGGGCTTCCGCCGCCTTCACCGTTGCTTCGGCGGTGATGCCGAAATGCGGGTAGAGCTGTTCGATGGTGCCGGAGGCGCCGAAGCCGGTCATGCCGATAAAGATGCCGTCGGTGCCAATGAAGTGATCCCAGCCCTGACGGATGCCGGCTTCGATGGCAATCTTGAGCGGCGCGTTGCCGATCGTCCTGCTGCGATAGTCGGCGCTCTGCTTGTCGAACAATTCGAAGCACGGCACCGAGACGACGCGGGTCGCGTGGCCGTGCTTTTCCAAGGCCTCGCGGGCGGCCAGCGCGATCTCGACCTCGGAGCCCGAAGCGAAGATCGTCACCGCCGCCTCGCCACTGGCGGCGGCAAGTTCATAGGCGCCGCGGCTGGAGAGGTTTTCCGCAACCAAGTCGTTGCGTACCGTCGGCAGATTCTGCCGGGTCAGCGCCAATGTCGAAGGCGTCTTTTCCGATTCAATGGCCAACTGCCAGCATTCCGCGGTTTCCACCGCGTCAGCCGGGCGGAAGACATTGTGGTTTGGAATGGCGCGAAGTGCTGCCAGATGTTCGACTGGCTGATGGGTCGGGCCGTCTTCGCCAAGGCCGATGGAATCATGGGTCATGACGAAGATCGAGCGGATGCCCATCAGCGAAGCAAGCCGCATCGCCGGACGGGCATAATCGGAAAAGCACATGAAAGTGCCGCCATAGGCGATAATGCCGCCATGCAATGTCAGCCCGTTGAGCGCGGCCGCCATGCCGTGCTCGCGAACGCCGTAGTGAACGTAGCGCTGGCCGTAATCGTCGGCGGTGATGTTCTTGGTCTGGCTGGTCTTGGTGTTGTTGGAGCCGGTCAAATCGGCCGAGCCGCCGATGGTTTCGGGTACGGCGCCGTTGATGACCTCCAGCGCCATTTCCGATGACTTACGGGTGGCGACCTTCGGCTTGTCGGCCGCGAGCTTCTTCTTGTAATCGCCAATGACAGCGTCGAAGTTGGCCGGCAGCGTGCCGCTGATGCGACGTTCAAACTCTGCGCGCAATTGGGCGTCGGCCTTGGCAAGGCGGCTTTCCCAGTCGGTGCGCGCCTTGACGCCGGTCCGCCCGGCGGTACGCCATGCGTCGAGGATATCGGCCGGAACCTCGAACGGCGGATAATCCCAGCCGAAGAATTTTCTGGCGCCGGCGATTTCCTCGGCACCGAGCGGCGAGCCATGCGCCTTGTTGGTGCCGGCCTTGGTCGGTGCGCCGAAGCCGATCGTCGTCTTGCAGGCAATCATCGTCGGCTTGTCGGAGTGGCGGGCCGCTTCGATGGCATAGGCGATCGCTTCCGGGTCCTGGCCGTCGATATGGCTGGCGTTCCAGCCGGACGCCTGGAAGCGGGCGACCTGGTCGGTGTTGTCGGCCAGCGACACCGGGCCATCGATCGAGATGTTGTTGTTGTCCCAGAAGACGATCAGCTTGTTCAGCTTCAGATGTCCGGCAAGCGCGATGGCTTCCTGGGATACGCCTTCCATCAGGCAGCCGTCACCGGCCAGCACGTAGGTGTAGTGGTCGACGAGGTCGTTGCCGAAAGCGGCATTCATGATGCGCTCGCCGAGCGCGAAGCCGACCGAGTTGGCAAGGCCTTGGCCGAGTGGGCCGGTCGTCGTCTCGATGCCGGCGGCATGGCCGTATTCCGGGTGGCCCGCCGTCCTCGACCCCAATTGGCGGAACTGCTTGATCTGGTCGATGGTGATGTCCTCGTAGCCGGTCAGATAGAGCAGCGAGTAAAGCAGCATCGAGCCGTGGCCGGCCGACAGGATAAAGCGGTCGCGGTCCGGCCAATGCGGGTTCTTCGGATCGTATTTGAGAAAGCGGGTGAACAGCACCGTGGCGATGTCGGCGCAGCCCATGGGCAGCCCGGGGTGGCCGGAATTTGCCTTCTCGACGGCGTCCATGGCGAGAAAACGGATCGCATTGGCCATCCGGTCATGTTGTTCGCGCGAGGTCATGCTTCCTCCAAAATGGGGGTTTGGGCCTTGGGAGAGCCCTTGAAAAGGGTGCGCGACACATAGCAGGCGCGGCCTTTTAGTCAACAAATCGGTGTGCTTTTGCCGGTCTTGTGATGGCCATGCGCGACTTACATTAGCGTTAGCAGGGGACAGTCGCGACAGCTTTATTGACGGGCGGTTCACACGACGCGTAATGTTTCAAGGATAACGCGTTCTGAACGTGGATGATTCGGTGATGGGCAGGGCGCAGGACGAAAGCCATGACCGGGGAAACGACCCTCAAGGAAGTCATTGCCAGGCTGGGTAAGGCCATCGAAGGGCTGGAAAACGCCGTCGCGGCCAAGCTCGAGCACGAGCGGGACTATTCGGAAGCCGAGGCCGAAGTGCAGCGGATGAACGCCGACCGCTCGCGGCTGGCGCAGGAGCTCGACAACTCCGAGGCTCGTGCCGAACGGCTGGAAGATGCCAACAAGGAAGTGTCGCGAAGGCTGGTGACAGCCATGGAAACCATCCGCGCGGTACTGGACAGGTAGGCCAATGGCACAAGTCACGGTTTCGATCGACGGCAAGCAGTACCGGATGGCCTGCGACGAGGGCCAGGAAGAGCATCTGATCGATCTTGCAGAGCGCTTCGATCGCTATGTCTCGCATCTGAAGGATTCTTTTGGCGAGATCGGCGACCAGCGGCTGACCGTGATGGCCGGCATCATGGTCATGGACGAGCTTTCAGAACTGCAAAAGCGGGTCAAGGGCATGGAAAGCGAAGTGCTGACGCTGCGCAAGACGCGCGACGACGCACTGACCAAGGCCGACAAGAACGATTCCGTGCTGACCGGGGCGCTTGGCGCGTTGGCCCAGCGCATGGAAGACCTGGCGACGACGCTGGCAGTGAGCAAAGCCTGAGCCAGCGCAGCGAAGATTCCTGCTGCATTTGCCGAGAAGCAATGAAAATATTTCGCCGCCGGCCTTGATGCCGGCGCAACAGCCGTTTGAAGGATGACGCCGGAGTGGTAGAAAGGCAAAAGCAGCGCCGGTCAACGCCGGCTGCGATCTGCACTCACAAGGTAGGGACATGTCATGAGCCTCCGCATCAACGATATCGCACCGGACTTCACCGCCGAGACCACGCAAGGACCGATCAGCTTCCATGAATGGATCGGCGACGGCTGGGCGGTATTGTTCAGCCATCCGAAGAACTTTACGCCGGTTTGCACGACCGAACTCGGCACGATGGCCGGGCTCGAAGGCGAGTTCAGGAAGCGCAACGTCAAGATCATCGGCATCTCGGTCGATCCCGTCGAAAGCCATGGGAAGTGGCAGAACGACATCAAGATCGCGACCGGCCATTCGGTGAACTACCCGCTGATCGGCGACAAGGATCTCAAGGTCGCCAAGCTTTACGAGATGCTGCCGGCGGGTGCCGGCGAGAGCTCGGAAGGCCGCACGCCCGCGGACAATGCCACGGTGCGTTCGGTCTACGTCATCGGACCCGACAAGAAGATCAAGCTGGTTCTCACCTACCCGATGACGACGGGCCGCAACTTCGACGAGATCCTGCGCGCCATCGATTCCATGCAGCTGACCGCCAAGCACCAGGTGGCGACGCCGGCGAACTGGAAGCAGGGCGAGGACGTCATCATCACCGCTGCCGTCTCGAATGAGGATGCCATCAAGCGCTTCGGCGCCTATGAGACGATCCTGCCATATCTCAGGAAAACCAAGCAGCCTTCTGCCTGAGCAGGCAGAGGCGGCACAGAGAATTTTTGGTTTTCCTGGCCGTGTGAGCATGGGGTGCTTGACGATGCCTGGTTGACGGACAACCATGCCTTTAATTTGCCGTGGCGGAGAAAATCCTTCCTGCCGTGGTGAGGGGCGAAGGAGGCTGGGATTGGACGCATTATCGGCCAGGTCGCAGGTCACCGGCTTCTATGACAAGCCGAGCGGGTCCGTCCAGTATGTGGTCGCGGACATGGCGTCTCGCAAATGCGCCATCATCGATCCGGTGCTCGATTTCGACGAAAGGTCCGGTGCAACGGCAACGAAAAACGCCGACGCCCTGCTCGACTTCGTCAGGGAAAGCGGGCTGGAGGTCGAGTGGATCCTCGACACGCATCCGCATGCCGACCATTTCTCCGCCGCCCATTATCTGAGGGGGAGAACCGGAGCGCCGACGGCAATCGGCGAAAAGGTCGTTGACGTCCAGAAATTGTGGAAGGTGATCTACAACTGGCCGGAATTCCCCGCCGACGGTTCGCAATGGCACAGGCTGTTCGCCGACGGCGCGACTTTTTCGGTCGGCGGCCTTCCGGCAAGAGTGCTGTTTTCGCCGGGCCACACACTGGCCTCGATAACTTACGTCATCGGCGATGCCGCCTTCATCCACGACACGCTGTTCATGCCGGACAGCGGCACCGCAAGGACAGACTTTCCCGGCGGCAGCGCCGAGCGGCTCTGGCACTCGATCCAGGATATTCTGGCACTGCCGGACGAGACACGTCTGTTCGTCGGTCACGACTACCAGCCGGGTGACCGCGAAGCGCGCTGGGAAAGCACGGTCGCGGAGCAGAAAGCCGGCAACATCCATGTTGCCGGCTGCAAGACGGAAGCCGACTTCGTCGCGCTCCGCCAAGCCCGCGACAGGACGTTGCCGATGCCGCGGCTGATCCTGCACGCGCTGCAGGTGAACATGAATGGCGGACGCCTGCCGGAACCGGAATCCAACGGGCGGCGCTATCTGAAATTTCCGCTCGATTGCCTGTGAGGAGATGGGTCGCTGGCACTACAATGCCATTCAGACTCGGCGCTGCCCTCATCGTTCAGACGCCAGCTAAGTGTTTAGTCCAGCGTCAGGGTTTTGTTCGGCGGGCTAAATGTTCATACGTGATTTGCCAAGGATCGCTCTCGGAAGATCTTTCCTCGCCGATCCAATGGAAGCTGTTGGCAGTGATCTCAGTGAAACGCCATCGAGTTTTCAGACCGCGCGAGTCATTGCCGAGCTGGACAATGTCCTTACCCTCGGCCCGGCCGATCTGGCGCGAGTGATCCCGGTTGAGCGGGTCGTTCCATATGATGTGCCAGCCATCGATCCCAGGATCGAAGATGCGCAAGGTCGTGCCATACATCGTCGACGGCGCAGGGCGCTTGGGCCTGATCCAAACGTCCTGAATCGCGCGGCCTTCGAGCACCCAGCCAAAATGGCATTCGCCATCCCATTTCTGGATTGTGCCGTCGTCGAGGTAGTGGACCGAGTCCATTTCCCAGCTTCCAATTAGCCATCCATACAGGGCCATGTCTTTCGCTCGATCGGTTGGCGGACCTTCGGATCCGAGAGCGGCCAGAAACGGAGAAATCGTCATCGTCATACTGCCTTTCGTTGCCAATAGACGAACTCAACTGCCCGGCGCAGCCCCGGCGGACCGTTGTCGCGCCCACCTGCCGCAAGCGCCGGGTTGTGAAATGCCCGGTCGGCGCCGGAACATTGCCGCCACAGCTTGCAGCCTTGCGGTTTTCAGGGCTTGGGGAAAATTGCGACAATGCCGCTATCGACAAGATCGTCTGCCGACGCCATGGCGAGGCCACTGAGCAGTTATGGCGGCGGATCGGACATCCGCGAAGGCGCCGCGGAACCGGCAACCCGCTAATGCATGTCGCGCAAAAGTGTGCAGCGGTTTTGCGATAACGACATTCGACAAGAATCTAAAGCGCGTCGCACAAGGCCGGTCGAACGCGACGCGCTTTAAAAAAGAACGGCGGCGCCAGTTACCTGACGCCGCCGGTATTTGTTTCTCTTGGAAGGCCTTACGCGGCCGGCTGCGCCTCGATGGTGCGCAACGCTTGCGTCTGGCGCTTGGCCGCCGCCTTGACCGCGTCCTGCACCTTCTCGAAGGCGCGCACCTCGATCTGGCGCACGCGCTCGCGGCTGATATCGAACTCGGCCGACAGCTCTTCCAGCGTCAACGGCTCATCGGCGAGGCGGCGCGCCTCGAAGATGCGGCGTTCGCGGTCGTTGAGCACGGCAAGAGCGCCGGACAGCATGCCGCGCCGGTTTTCCAGCTCGTCCTGCTCAATCAGCATCTCTTCCTGGCTTTCGTGGTCGTCGACCAGCCAGTCCTGCCATTCGCCGGACTCGCCTTCACTGGCCCGGATGGGCGCATTGAGCGAGGCGTCGCCCGACAGACGGCGGTTCATCGACACGACTTCCGCTTCCGAGACGTTCAGTCGCGTGGCAATCTCGGTGATCTGGTCGGGCTTCAAATCGCCTTCGTCAAGCGCCTGGATCTTGCCCTTCACCTTGCGCAGGTTGAAGAACAGGCGCTTCTGGTTGGCGGTGGTGCCCATCTTGACCAGGCTCCACGAGCGCAGGATGTATTCCTGGATCGAGGCCTTGATCCACCACATCGCATAGGTGGCGAGACGGAAGCCGCGCTCCGGTTCGAATTTCTTGACGGCCTGCATCAGGCCGACATTGCCTTCCGAGATCACCTCGCCGATCGGCAGGCCGTAGCCGCGATAGCCCATGGCGATCTTGGCGACGAGCCGAAGGTGGCTGGTGACGAGCTTGTGCGCAGCCGTGGTGTCCTCATGCTCGGCGTAGCGCTTGGCGAGCATGTACTCTTCCTGCGGCTGAAGCATCGGAAAGCGGCGGATTTCTTCCAGGTAGCGGCTGAGACCGCCTTCGCCGGAAACGATACTGGGTAATGACTGGGCCATGATAGCGCCCCCTCTCTATTGGAGTGATGCCCCCGAAACGCGGCGGGCATGTGGCGCGAATGCCAAAGGCACATTCGCACCAACCGACATATATAGGAACAAAACCAGAAAGACAGGCATTTGTTCAACACGAAACAGTGTGTCACGTTGAAGTGAACAACGCCGGTCAGGTTTTCAGGTGGTTGGTTCAGAGCTTGCGGAAGCCGTCGACGAGTTCCTCCATGTCCCACGGGATCGGTGCTTCGAACCTCATCGTTAGATGGGTATCCGGATGCCGAAATGCAAGGAGGCGGGCGTGCAAAGCTTGTCGCGGAAACGCCTTTACCTTGCTCCTTAGCGGCTCAGGCAACCGATTGGCCTTGGTGCGGAATGCCTGGCCGTATTCGGGATCGCCAATCACCGGATGGCCGATATGAGCCATGTGGACGCGTATCTGGTGGGTGCGACCGGTTTCCAGCCGGCATTCGACCAGGCTCGCCGTGGCGAATTCCTGCTGCTGCTCGCCAAAGCGCTCGACGACGGTGAAATGCGTGACGGCGTGGCGGGCATCGTCGCGGCCTTGCGGCACCACGGCGCGGCGTACCCGGTCGGCGGCGCGGCCGAGCGGCGCGTCTACCGTCCCGGTCGGCCTTGCCGGTATGCCCCAGACCAACGCCAGATAGGCCCGCTCGAGATCGCCGGTCAGGCCGTGGTCGGCAAAGGCCTCCGACAACGCCTTGTGGGCGCGATCGGTCTTGGCGACGACCATGACGCCACTGGTCTCCTTGTCGAGGCGGTGGACGATGCCCGGCCGTCTCACGCCGCCGATGCCCGACAGGCTGTCACCGCAATGATGGATCAGCGCGTTGACCAGCGTGCCGGTCCAGTTGCCCGCGCCGGGATGCACAACCAGCCCGGCCGGCTTGTTGATGACGATCAGCTCGCTGTCCTCGTAGAGGACATCCAGCGCAATATCTTCGCCTTGCGGCTCCGCCGGTTCCGGCTCCGGCATATCGACCGACACGCTGTCACCTTGTACCATCTTGCGCTTCGTCTCTTCTACCTGCCTGCCGCCGATCCTGACGGCGCCCTGCTTTATCAGCATCTGCACGCGGCTGCGCGACATGTCGGGACCGAGCCTGGCCGCCAGCCATTGGTCGAGCCGCTGGCCGGCGGCATCGGCGCCCGCCTCCAGCACGATCGGTCCGGCCCCTATTAATTGTCTGGCCTCTTCGTTATGAGCGCTCATCGAAAACAGTTCCGGAATCTGCTGCCATGGCCCGGCCGCTTGCCGACGAAGACGAGGAAAAGCCGCTCGACCCCGAGGTCGAAAAGGTGCGGAGGAAGCTCGTCCGCTTCGTCGCCATCAATCTCGGCCTGCTGTTCCTCGCCCTTATGGTGGTGATCGCGGCGCTTGTCTACAAAGCGCGCAACGCGCCGCCTGCCGCCCCGCCGTCAACCAGCGACATCCAGGTGCCGATCGGCGAAACGGTCAACGGCGACATCGTGCTGCCAGTCGGCGCCAGGGTGATCAGCCAATCGCTCTCCGGCAATCACCTGTCGATCGACGCCGAGCTGCCCGACGGCAGCCGCGCCATCTTCGTCTATGACATCACCGAGCGCCGCATCGTCGGCCGTTTCTCGATCAGGAACAAATGACCGGTTTTGCCGAACACCGCAGCATTGCCACGGTCGCGCTTATCGTCGCAAACTATGACGAAGCGATCTCGTGGTATGTCGACCGGCTGGGTTTTGTCCTCCCCGAAGATGTCGATCTCGGCGGCGGCAAACGCTGGGTCACCATCACGCCGGGCAACGGGCAGGGCGCGCGCCTGCTTCTCGCCGAGGCATCCGGCGATGCGCAAAGGGACGCGATCGGCAACCAGACCGGCGGGCGGGTCTTTTTGTTCCTCGAAACCGACGATTTTGCCCGTGACCATGCGCTGATGCTCGAAAAGGGCGTCGAATTCCGTGAGGCGCCACGCCATGAAGCCTATGGCACTGTAGCGGTTTTCGCTGATCTCTATGGAAATCTCTGGGACCTGATCGAGCCTAAACGCTAGGCTTGCAGCGGATATTTCACCGGCGCGACAGGCAGCCTTAAGCCTAGTTGCTTTTTGCCAGCCGTCAGCCTATATCGCCGGTTCTTGAACGCGCCCATCGTCTAGCGGTCAGGACACCGCCCTCTCACGGCGGGAACAGGGGTTCGATTCCCCTTGGGCGTACCAAGTCTCTCCAATGTCTCGGCAAACCATCAATCCGATCCATCGCCTTGGGTCGCGGCGGGTTTGGCTCATTGCCGCTTCTGGCGCAGCGGAGCCGATTGCATTAGCATTGCATCATGGGTCTTGAGGCACAGCTTTAGCGGCGCGCAGAACGTCGCGCTGAACAGGGCAGTCGATGCCACGCGGGGAGGAGCCAGATACAGAAACTACAATCGCAAGGCGTCCATCACGCTGGTCGGCACTGCCTGGAGCCGACCTGAGCTACAGCTGCCGGCGGCGGATCGTTTTGGCGAGCTCGGCGAAGGCGCCTCTCCCTCGAAGGGTGGATGCCGGGAATAGTCGGCCCTTAGCACCGGCCAGCGAAGCTGCGCGCGACGCGCATGGCTGGGCTCTAAACGCGCCATACTCCAGTTGCAGTATCGTAGTTTCTTTGCCGTTCGAATTTCTCTCGGTCATGGCTTCGCACGATACCAAGATATGCAGTGAACGACACATCAACCATTCGACTATTCCGGCAAGCCGAAAAGTGTTTGCGCGCCTGCTATTCCTCCGAGCGGATGACTGCCCATGGCGATCATCGGCTCGGTCGTTTCTGCCTCGAACACTGTCGACGCGAGCACCGTCCGTCCCAACGGCTTGCACAGCCCTTCGATGCGGCTGACAAGATTTACAGCCTTGCCGATCGCGGTGAAGTCCAACCTGCCGGCAGTGCCGATATTCCCCCAGAGTATCTCGCCGACATGCAGGCCAATGCCATATCCGAGTTCAGGGCCGCCATTGCGGCGCCGAGTTTGGTTGAGATGATCTATCCCGGCGCGCGTGGCCTTCACGGCACGTACCGCGGCGTCACATGCGGCATTTGCATCGCGCTCGCCAATCGGGAAAATCGCGAGGACGCCATCACCTATAAACTTGAGAACCTCACCACCAAATGCGTGCACCGCGCCGGCGACGCAATCGAACCAGGCATCAAGTACCAATACGATCTCGTCTGCATCAAGAACCTCGGATAGATCGGTGAAACCTCGAAGGTCCGCGCACAGAAGCGCAGCCCGTATCGTCTCTCCCTTTACTCGACGAGAATGACCGTTGAGCACATGTGCTGCACTGCGCTTTCCCAAATATGCTTCGAGCAATGCGCGTTTCGCGGACCGTTCTGCGAGTGCGGTCATCGGAGCCGCAGCAAACCGGGAGATTTGCCGCAGCAGCTCTAACTGCGCCTCATCCGGAGTATGATCGAACGCCCACACCAAAGTCGGTGCGACACCGCCCGCTCGCTCGTCGAACACGATCGCCCGCGTCGTGCCAAGCCACTCCCGCAGCACGAGCCGGGGATCGGCATTCTGGCGGTCGGCGCCTATCCCCAAAGCCTCGACCACTTCACCCCCAGGCGCTCGCCAGAGCCAGATGCGGCGTGAAATGATCGGGTCGGGAGCATCCTGCGCCAGCGCGCCGGCGATGATCGGCAAGCCGTCTTCCATCAAATGCGTTGAGAGCTGCAATAGAAGTCGCCCACCGTCGCCAATATGCGCGGCGTCGTCCAGAAGGAATGAAAGCGAGTTTGCGAGAAGCATCGGTAGAAGGTCACTCGGCACCGGCTTATGCTTACGCCTCGAACATCTTCTTGCAACTCCCCACATTCGCTTCAATCATGCACGGCATTCGATGTGGATGTGACCTGGAGTGAGCGATGGCGGAATCGGTTTACACAGAGATTGAGGTCGCCGCGCCACAAGCGACCGTGTTCGCGCTTTTGACGGATCCGGACCAAATCGTGCGATGGATCGGGACCGAAGCGAATTTGGATGCAACGCCGGGCGGTCTGTTCCTCGTCAATGTCGGTGGTCGCCATATGGCGCGCGGCGAGTTCACCGAGGTGGTCCCGGTGCACCGTCTTGCCTACAGTTTTGGCTGGGAAGACAACGAGACCGTGCCGCCCGGCTCCAGCCATGTCGAGATCGACCTGATCGCGAGGGATGCGGGGACACTGATCCGCTTCACGCACAGCGGACTGCCGAACGCAAAGGAGCGTGACAGCCACCGAAGGGGATGGGAGCACTACCTCTCAAGGCTGAAGATCGCTGCCGATGGGGGACATGTCGATCCCGACGTGCCGATGAAGAATATGTGATTTTCATCTAAGGGCCGCGGATGCCCGTAATCCGAACTAGGCGCGGCATGCGTCAACGAGGCCCCTTTGACCTGCTGTCGCCAAACCGGCCACTCGGGAAACCCAGCGACCTGCGGGCTGTCGTACCATTACAGCTGCCGGCGACGGATCGTTTCGGCGAGCTCGGCGAGGGCGTCCGCGATCTCGGTGCCGCTCTTGGCGCCTGCGTGGAGTTCTTGAAACTCAGCGCTTCTGGCGCAACGCCTCGGATTGAATTAGCATCCGTTCATCAAAGCTCCGGCCGCACTCCTGCAGGATGCGGAATGCGGAGCGCAGGCGAGCGAGGCCGGGCGCGGTCACATGCCGGGCGCTGATCCAAGCGCGACTGGGCATCCGAACTTCCGTTCGGCGGCAAGACGGCGTGGCCGGGAGGAAGGCAATGCAAAAACTGCAATCGCAAGGCGTCCATCACATCACGCTGGTCGGCGCCGGGCGTCAGACCTCGATCGACTTCTGGGAAGGCGTGCTCGGCATGCCTTTCATCTTCGAGCAGCCTAATCTCGATAAAGCCAGCGAAAGCCATCTCTATTTCGATCCGGGCGACGGCCGGCTGATCACCGTCTTCACCGACGAAAGCCGCACGCCGGTCAAGCGGCGCACGCCAACCGATACGGGCTGCGTCCATCACATCGCTTTTGCGGTGTCGCGCGTCACCTTTTTGCAGGCGGTCGCCCGGCTCGACGAGCGCGCCATCAAGCACAGCGGCGTCAAGGATCGCGGCTTCATGGACTCGATCTATTTCGAGGATCCGCTCGGCCTGCTGATTGAGCTCGCCTCCTACCGTTTCGAGCCGCCGGCGGGCTTCACCCATGCCGACGTGCTGATGCAGGCGCACAAGATCCGCCTCGCGCGCGGCGACTACAACATCGCCGAAGTGCACCTTGCCGATGCGATCCAAGCGCTTGTCGAGCGCTCGCGCGCAACCTTGTCGGAGGATCGCGCACCGAAAAATCCATACTGACGACACGCCAAACAAAGGGAGGACATAATGGCAAAGACAGCAACGAAGAGTGCGAAAAAGCCCGCCGCCAAGACTTCGGCACCGATGACAGCCAAGCAAGGAGCGAAGCCGGCGGCCAAAGCTGCCGCCAGGTCTGCGGCGAAAGTGGCAAAGCCGGCGGCGAAGGTTTCCGCCAAAAAGCCCGCGAAGGCCAAGATAAAAACGGCGAAAAAGCCGGCGCTCACGCTCAGCATGCTGAAGCCGAGCGTCAACAATATGAGCGTTCGGGTGTTTGCACGCGCCGCCGGGCTCGACCATTCCGAGACCGACGTATGGGGCCATACGCGCTCGCCCGAATATATGGCGCGAAACCCGGCCCATTTGACGCCGATGATCGAGGACAAGGGCCTGCCGAGAGGTGTCTTGTGGGAAAGCTGCGCCATCATGCAGTACCTCGCCAACAAGCACGGGCTGGAGAAACTATATCCCAAGGCGCCGGCCAAGCGGGCAATGATCGACAGTGCCATGTTCTACCTGATCGGCACGCTCTACCCCTACGTGGCGCGCGCCACTTATCCTGCACTGAATTTCCCGCAATATGCCGGCGAGGTCGGCCACAGCGACGCCCATCCCGACAAGAAGTCGGAAGCCCAGAAGGCCGCTATAGAAGCGATAGCCGAGCCGCTCGAGGTGTTTCACAGCTTCTTCAGGAACGGCAAGCCGTTCATCGGCGGCAAGAACCCGTCGATCGCCGACATCCGCCTGGCGGCGACGCTCGAATTCCTCGCCGTCATCGACTATGCGCTGCCCGAATGGGCAAAAGACTATATGGCGGCGATCGAGAAAAAGCTCGGCAAGGCCTATGCCGAGCCGGCCGGCGATGTGCGCGGCTATATCGCCTATGTGCGGTCGCAGGCCAATGCCTGAGGCACGTGCAGGCCGGCGATCGTCCGCACGTTCTGCAGGAGCCGGTAATGATCTGGGATAATTCTTTTTTACTCTCCCCTGTTTGCTTTACTCTCCCCTGTTTGCACGATGTGGGGAGCTTAAGGTTTCGTTAACCGAAACCCTTTCTACTGGTATTTACCTCCAGCCCGCGACCACGGATGTACTGGCGCGGATGGAAAGCAAAGGTCGGCTGCTCGCCGGCCTTTTGCTTGTTGCAGCCCGCCGAAGTTGCGGCTGTCGGCGCTTCACGACGCCTGCATGGCTGACGAAGCGCGTTGCCGCCATCTTGTCATCGCCGATGTCGGCCCTACCATCGAAGTTAGTCCCGTCCTCGAGGGCGGTTCAAGAACAGAGGCCCTGTCATGAAATGCATTGCCGGAATGATGGCGGTTGCAGGCGCCATGCTGGCGGGTGCAGCCGGTCAATCGAATGCAGCGACGCTCAACACCATGCCCGAGGTCGGGGCTGCCATCCAGGCGTGCTGGACCCCGCCGTCGAACGCCGGGAATTCCACCGTCACCCTGAGCTTCAGCTTCAGGCGCAATGGCACACTGATCGGCAGGCCCAAGCCGACCGCCATCCGCGTGGCCGGCGACGAGAAGGCACGGCAGGCTTTTGTCGATGCAGCGATTGCGGCCGTGGACCACTGCCTGCCGTTGAGCCTTTCACCGGCGCTGGCTGAGGGCATCCCGGGCAAGGTGTTCACTCTGCAATTCAACTCGCCCAAACAAAAACAGCCTGCAACGCGGGTGCAGGCTTCGCCTTGATCTTTTCCGACATCCGGATTCCACTTTTCGGGACCTAATGCATGTCGCGCAAAGTGTGCAGCGGTTTTGCGGGCGACATGCATTAGACAAGAACCTAAGCGCGCCGCATGAGGGCCGGTCGACCGCGATGCGCTCTAGTGGCGGCTTCGTCTCGCCTCGACATGTCGTGCCAGTTCCGGCATCTCGAAGACATAGTCGCTCCAGGCCGATTCCGGTATCTGGCCGGCGAGATAGCACTCCAGCAAAAGCCTCTGCTCGTGGTCGAGTGGCCTCGGTGCGCGTTCATGGTCCAGCCCAAGTGAATGGAACAGACTTTTGGTCAGGTCCGCGACAGTGAAGTGGATCGACATTTGCGGTCTCCTCCTTCGGCCGCTCAACGCCGAACCCAGGGCTAAGGTTTCAGCAACGGCCGGCCGGTAACGCCGGATTGATCGCGATGCGGAACCAGCCGCGCCCCTCAGATTTCGCCGTGGCGGGAGTCCGCCCGCGTTGCTGCCGGTTCGTCTTAATCTTGAAATAAAAATGTAATATTGAATTTACGCGAGTGGATATAATACACTAGAAGTAAGGTCTCTAGTGGCGGTGTGGTCTACTTCAATTAGGTAAAGCTGATTTAGCCAGTACTTGTCCATAGTCGACAAAGAAATCCTGTCCTCGGCGCAACAAAGATAATGGTCGTTCCAATGACACGCTTCTGGCCTCTCACGATTCTGATGCTGGTGTCGGCAATAGCTGTTGCGCTCGGTACGTCCTCCTCCTATGCGGATAGCTGCGGCGCCATCAGGAGCCAATTGCTGTCGGCGGGACACGGCGCCGGGACCAGCCCCGAGCTTGCCCAACTGCGCCGGCAACTCGCCGCGATTCAAAGGCTGGAGAGACAGCGCCGATGCACGGCGAAAACGGCCGGCTTCTTCTTCAACCCTTGCGCCGACCTGGTCGCCAGCAAGGCGGAGGTGCAACGGCAGATCGCCAGACTGTCGAATTCGGGCAGGGACACGTCCGGATTGAAGGCCAGGTTTGTCGCGCTGGGCTGCGCCGCCCCCGCTGCCAAGAAACAGCCGGCGCAGCAGCGCACAGCACCCAAAACCCAGTCCGCAGGCGCAACAATAGGCGGCAACCGGATGCTGTTTTGCGTTCGCTTGTCGGACGGATATTTCTTCCCCGCGCCAAAATCGCAGTTCGCCAAGAGCGACGATCTGAAGGAAACGGTCGATCAGTGCCGCTATATCTGCGACGATGCCGACGTCGACCTCTATACGCTGAGCGACGCCACTCGCGAGACCGAAGAGATGATCGCGCTCGAGTCGGGAAAACCCTATGTGGAGCTTCCTGCCGCGTTCCGGTACCGCGACGACGCGAACTTCAAGGCCTGCGACGTCAAGCGCTATTACCGGCGCGTCGCCGAACTCAGGGCACGAACCGTGACACCGGCTAACATGACCAACGCCATCATTCCGTTGCCGACGGCAAAGCCGGATTTTGGCATCGTCGCGGAAATTCCTGAATCCGGGATCGAAACCGCCGGTGCCGCTCCGGCAGAGGCAAAAACGCAGGCTGCCGAAGTGCAGGGGGCTGCCCAGCATCAGTCGATCGAAAGAGCGATCGGCGCGCGGCCGGTGAGAGTGGTCGGGCCGGCCTTTTTTCCGGCGGACTGACCAAGGCGGGCGATGTTCCGAGACGGCGAACGGCTGGCCGGATAGCCGCTTCAAGGCCTGGAGGCGCGCGTGACCGACGTCGGCTGGTTATTCGCAGACCATGCGGGCCCGTTTGCCGGGCTCGCTGACATTCCTACAGGTGAGCGGCTTCGCCGGCTGCGATGTCAGCATGGGCGGATTGTTGGCGACCCTCCTCCGTGGCGCTGCAACGGAAGCTGCGCTCCTGCGCATCGCCGGCCTTTTCGGCGTTTGCGGCGCCACTGGAAAGACGTCGGTCTCCAACTGCGACTGTTCGGCTTGCGCCTGCGGCGAAGGCCGGTCCCAGAAACGGCGAACATCGAGCGGCTTGGGAATGATCACGGTGCCGTCATAGCTGCGCGCGCAGCCGCTTCCCAGAGGCAGCGCCAGGCACAGGAAGACAGGCAGAATCCGTCGAAACATCAGCAACACCCCTGCAAGCTTTATAACGCTGCTTCGGCCTAACCGACAACCGGCGGAATAGTGCGGAGGGAGTAGATACGGTGAAGTAGAAGTCGTCGCACTTCCAGTCGAAGCCCTGCTCGATTCGTCGACGCTTCCAGCGTAAGGCCATGGTGCGATCGCACCATACCAAAGCCGCGCTCAGTGGCGACAATGGGATATTCGAAGTTCCGCTCCTCCAGTTACGGGCGGGAGCAGCGACCGCCGGCAAGAAACAGGGTCAGATTTACCCCAACGGACCTGTTTCGGCGATGGCGCGGCCATGACACGTTCTGGCTGCATGCAACGCGCTCCCGTCCGGTTTTTTTTCTTTTAAAGCCGGTGGCTGCGATCGCCGAGCAGGCGATGCCGGCCGGAATTCACGCAAGCTGCTGATTCCAGCGGCAAACCGCGGCCCATGCCGACAAAGGCCGCGGCCGCTCCTTCTTAACCCGGCTGGACGACGTTACCGGAGCGACATGAAACTGTCATGCAACTGTAATAATCGGGGGCTATTGGCCTCAGCGGGCGCCGGAGGAATGGCGCCGAGAGACCATATTCCGAACAGGAGCAGGCCACATGAGACATTTCATCCGCTCGGCGGCCGTTGCGATTGCAATGGCTGCGGCGACGACCACCCTCACCCTGTCCGCCGCGCTCGCCGCGGACATCTCCGGCGCCGGCGCCACCTTTCCCTACCCGATCTATGCGAAGTGGGCCGACACCTACAAGAAAGACACCGGCGTTGGCCTTAACTACCAGTCGATCGGTTCCGGCGGCGGCATCAAGCAGATCAAGGCCAAGACCGTTACCTTCGGCGCTTCGGATGCGCCGCTCAAGGGCGACGAGCTTGAAGCGGCCGGACTGGCTCAGTTCCCGATGGTGATGGGCGGCATCGTTCCCGTCGTCAATCTCGAAGGCATCAAGCCGGGCGAGTTGGTTCTCGACGGCCCGACGCTGGCCGACATCTTCCTCGGCAAGATCACGAGCTGGGATGACGAAGCGATCAAGAAGCTTAATCCCGACGTCAAGCTGCCTTCGCAGGCGATCGCGGTCGTTCACCGTTCCGATGGTTCGGGCACGACGTTCAACTTCACCTATTACCTCGGTGACGTCAGCGCGGACTGGAAAGAAAAGGTCGGCGTCGACAAGGCCGTGGAATGGCCAGTCGGCATCGGCGCCAAGGGCAATGAGGGCGTTGCCAACAACGTCTCCCAGACCGGCGGCGCGATCGGTTATGTCGAATACGCCTACGCCAAGCAGAACAAGCTCACCCACACCGACATGATCAACAAGGACGGCAAGAAGGTCGAGCCGACCGCGGCGGCGTTCTCGGCGGCAGCGGCCAATGCCGACTGGAGCTCGCAGCCGGGCTATGGCGTCATCCTCGCCAACGAGCCGGGCGCCGAGTCCTGGCCGATGACGGCTGCCACGTGGATCCTCCTGTACAAAAAGCCGGACGACGCCGCGACCACCGGCGAAGCGCTCAAATTCTTCGCCTGGGCATACGACAAGGGCGACGAGATGGCCGGCGAGCTGGACTACGTTCCGATGCCCGACAAGGTGGTTGAGAGCGTCAAGGCCATGTGGGCCAAGGAAGTCGTCGGCGACGACGGCAAGCCGCTCTACTCGGCTATGTAATCTCCTCCAGGGAGGGCGTCGACTGCGCCCTCCCTGTTGCCTTCAATCGCGAGGACCCAATGACCATCGCTTCCGATGCCATGCCATCATCTGCAGCAGCCCGGGCCAGGGAAGCTACGGTACGGCGCTTCGCGCTCACGGATGCCATATTCCGCGGACTCACCCGCGCTTCCGCAATTCTGGTGCTGGTCATCCTCGGCGGTGTCGCGATCTCGCTGTTTGCCGGCTCATGGCAGGCGCTGTCGTCCTTCGGTTTTTCTTTCCTGACGACTGAAAGCTGGAATCCGGTCACGGAAAAATTTGGCGCACTGGCGCCGATCTACGGCACCCTGGTAACGGCGGCCATCGCCATCCTGATCGCGGTTCCGATCGGCATCGGCATTGCCGTGTTTCTCACCGAGCTTTGCCCGCGCCCGCTCAGGCGCCCGATAGGCATAGCGGTCGAGCTATTGGCCGGCATTCCGTCGATCATTTATGGTATCTGGGGCCTGTTCGTGTTCGCGCCGTTCCTGCAGACGACGATACAGCCCTTCATCATCAACATCTTCCACGGCGTGCCGGGACTATCCAGCCTTTTCGCCGGCCCTCCTTACGGCATCGGCCTTCTGACCTCGGCGCTGATCCTCGCCATCATGGTGCTGCCCTTCATCACCTCGATCACCAAAGACGTCTTCGATACGGTGCCGGCGGTGCTGAAGGAATCGGCCTACGGCATCGGTTGCACGACATGGGAAGTGACCCAGCGCGTGGTCATTCCCTATACCCGCATCGGCATCATGGGCGGCGTCATGCTTGGCCTCGGCCGGGCGCTCGGCGAGACCATGGCGGTGACCTTCGTCATCGGCAACGCGCACCGCATCAGTGCCTCTCTGTTCGCGCCGGGCACGACGATCTCGGCGACCATCGCCAATGAATTCACCGAGGCCGACGGCGACCTCTACACCTCCTCGCTGGTTTCGCTCGGCCTGATCCTGTTCGTCATCACCTTCCTGATCCTTGCCGCCGCCCGCTATATGCTGATGCGGATCGACGCCCGTACGGGAGCCTGACCGATGTCGACATCCTCATCGCTCCACAGCCGCCGCAAAGCCAGGAATTCGGTGATGATGGCGCTTTGCGTCGTCGCCGCCGGCATCGGGCTTGCCTGGCTGGCGCTCATCCTCGGCGCGCTGGTCTATAAGGGCACAGCCGGGCTTTCGCTTGCGGTCTTCACCGAAATGACGCCGCCGCCAGGCGAGGCCGGCGGCCTGCTCAATGCCATCGCCGGCAGCCTGCTGATGACGATCATCGCCGTTGTCGTCGGCACGCCGATCGGCGTGCTGGCGGGAACCTACATGGCCGAGTATGGGCGCTTTTCGCGCATCACCACCGTCGTCCGCTTCATCAACGACATCCTGTTGTCGGCGCCGTCGATCATCATCGGTTTGTTCGTCTATGAGCTGATGGTGCGGCCAATGGGGCATTTCTCGGCCATTGCCGGCGCCGTGGCGCTTGCCATCCTGGTCATTCCGGTGGTCGTGCGCACCACTGAAGACATGCTCAACCTGGTACCGAACGCGTTGCGCGAAGCCGGTGCCGCGATCGGCGCGCCGCGCTGGGTGGTGATCCGTTCGGTCGCCTATCGCGCCGCATTGTCCGGCATCGTCACCGGTATATTGCTGGCGATAGCACGCATTTCCGGCGAGACTGCGCCGCTGCTCTTCACCGCGCTCAACAACCAGTTCTGGAGCAGCAATATCAACGCGCCGATGGCCAGCCTGCCGGTGACCATCTTCCAGTTCGCTCTCAGCCCTTACGAGGAATGGCAGCAGCTGGCGTGGACCGGCGCACTCATAATCACCCTGACGGTTCTGGGCTTGAGCATCCTCGCCCGCAGCCTTACCGGACGCAGAGAGGACAGATGACACAGATGTTGTCCCCGGACATGACGATGACAGAAACGGTCGCCGAGAAGACGAAGATCGAGGTCAAGAACCTCAACTTCTACTACGGCCAGAGCAAGGCGCTAAAGGACATCAGCCTGTCGCTGCCCGAGCGCAGTGTCACGGCTTTCATCGGTCCTTCGGGCTGCGGGAAATCGACGCTGCTGCGTGTGTTCAACCGCATCTATGAACTCTACCCGAAACAGACAGCCGAGGGCCAGGTGCTGCTCGACGGCAAGAATATTCTCGACCGGTCGCAGGATCTCAATCTGCTGCGCACCAAGATCGGCATGGTGTTCCAGAAGCCGACGCCGTTCCCGATGTCGATCTACGAGAACATCGCCTTCGGCGTCAGGCTCTACGAGAACCTCGGCAAGTCCGAGATGGACGGCCGCGTCGAACAGGCGTTGAAGCGCGCCGCGCTGTGGAGCGAGGTCAAGGACAAGCTCAACGCCAGCGGCTTGAGCCTGTCCGGCGGCCAGCAGCAGCGGCTCTGCATCGCCCGCACCGTGGCAGTGAAGCCCGAAGTCATTCTGCTCGACGAACCGGCTTCGGCCCTCGACCCGTTGTCGACGGCCAAGATCGAGGAACTGATCGACGAATTGCAAGCCGACTACACGATCGTCATCGTCACCCACAACATGCAGCAGGCGGCGCGCGTGTCGCGCCAGACCGCCTTCATGTATCTGGGTGAACTGGTCGAGTTCGACCGCACCGAGAAGATCTTCACGTCGCCCCGCGAGAAGCGCACGCAGGACTACATCACCGGCCGCTTCGGCTGAGCCGTTCCGATCATGCAGATGAGGACAGGACCATGGGCGAACACACAGTCGCTTCTTTCGACGAGGATCTCGAGCAGATCAGCAAGCTGATCCGCGACATGGCCGACCTCGCCGGTTCGATGGTCGGCGGGGCGACCAAGGCCCTGTTGAATTCCGACAATGTGCTGGCGCAACGCGTCGTTTTCGACGACGCCATCATGGATGCGCGTCAACGCGAACTGGACGATCGCGCCATCACCCTGATCGCCAAACGCCAGCCGATGGCCCACGATCTTCGCCATGTCGTCGGAGCGATCCGTATGGCCGGCGACCTCGAACGTATCGGCGACCTTGCCAAGAACATCGCCAAGCGTGTGAGTGCGGTCGGCCTCAGCGTCACGCCACGGGACCTGTCGCGTTCCATCGACGCGATGGCGCAGCTGGTGCTCATCCAGGTGCAGGGCGTCATTGAGGAATATGCCGCAGGCGATGCGGCCGCGTTGGCCAAGCTGCGTGCAGCGGACGAGCGCATCGACGTCAAATACACGTCCGTGTTCCGCGAGCTCTTGACCTACATGATGGAAGATCCGCGCAACATCACCGCTTGCACGCACCTGCTGTTCTGCGCCAAGAATCTGGAGCGGATCGGCGACCATGTCACCAACATCGCCGAAAATGCGTATTATGTGCTGACCGGCGAGCAATTGCCGGTCAATCGTCCGAAGCAGGACGAAACGACAATGTCCGCACCGGTGACATGATGGGCGTGCCCAGCCGATGATCGCACCACGCATAATGGTGGTGGAGGACGAGGAGCCGTTGGGTGTGCTGCTCCGCTACAATCTCGAATCCGAAGGCTACCAGGTCGAGGTGGTGACACGCGGCGACGAAGCCGAGATCCGTTTGCAGGAGAATGTGCCCGACCTTCTGGTTCTCGACTGGATGATACCAGCGGTTTCCGGCATCGAGCTCTGCCGCCGGTTGCGGGTGCGCCCCGAAACCGAGCGGCTGCCGATCATCATGCTGACCGCGCGCGGCGAGGAGAGCGACCGGGTGCGCGGTCTTTCGACCGGCGCCGACGACTATCTGGTCAAACCGTTTTCGACACCGGAATTCATGGCCAGGGTCAAGGCGCTGCTGCGCCGTGCCAAGCCGGAAGTGCTGTCCAGCGTGCTGAAGGTCGGCGACATCGTGCTCGATCGCGAATCGCACAGGGTCTATCGCAAGAAGAGCGAGATCAGGCTCGGGCCGACCGAATTCCGGCTGCTGGAGTTCATGATGCGGCATCCGGGCCGCGTCTTCTCGCGCAGCCAGTTGCTCGATAATGTCTGGGGCGAGACGATCTACATCGACGAACGCACCGTCGACGTGCATGTCGGCCGGCTGCGCAAAGCCGTCAACAACGGGCGCATGCCTGATGTCATCCGCACCATCCGCGGTGCCGGTTATGCGATCAGGGAAGATTGATCCGCCGGGTCAGGCTACGTTCTTTCTGACGCGGGGCCTCATTTGCACGCCCGGCGCGAAAATCTCCTGGTCGACGAAGCTTAACGCCCGCATCGCACAGCCTTCGCGGATCAGCGGCAATTCGTTCGGCTCGGTATCGAAGGAGATCGAACCCGAATGCTGGCCGCCGGCGGTCTGGGCGATTGCCTTGCGCAAGGCCGGCTCGATCAGATCGAAGGCGGCGGCACTGGCGCCGACCATCGCGACCGGTGCCGGATCGATCAGCGCGAACAGCGAGCCGAGACCGAAACCCAGCGCTTCGCCGGCCTTGCGGTAGGCCTCGCGTTCCGGCCCATCCTTCTCGCGCGCCCGGGCCGCCAACGCGCGCATGTCGGCGTCGCTGACGTCGGCGACCGGTTCGCTGTCTTCGCTCATCTGCCTGGCGTTGCGCCAGATGGCGTAATTGCCGGCATAGGCCTCGATGCAGCCGCGCCGCCCGCAACGGCAGAGCGCGCCGCCTGGACGATGGATCATGTGGCCAAACTCGCCGCCCGAGGAATGCGTGCCGGTGAACAGCTCGCCCTTCAACACCAGCCCCATGCCGATGCCGTGCGAAAGCAGGATGGCGATGAAGTCGTCGCGATAGCGATCCGGATCGCGCCAGCGCAAAGCCACCGCCATCATGTTGCAGTCGTTCTCCACCGTGGCCGGGATACCGAATTCGTCTTCCAGCATGTCGGCAAAGGCGATGTCCGTCTGCGGCGTGATCGGCGACCACAGCATGGCGCGTGCAGGGGAGTCGGTAATGCCCTGAATCGCCAGGGCGATGCGGGCGACACTGCGGACGTCAAGGTCCGGATCCTCGAGCCGGCGCCGGACGACGGCCATGCATTCGCGGATCAGCTCGTCGCGCGGCATGGTCAGCGTGTCCAGCCGGCGCTGTTCCTCGGCTACGACGTGTCCCGCATAGTCGATGATGGCGGCCGACAGGAAATTCAGCGACAACACCACGGTCAGCACCGCCGCCGCTTCCGGGTTGAGGGCGAGGCCGACCTGCGGACGACCGCGTTTCAACGAAACGGGCTCACTTGCCTTGCTCTCGGCGAGGATGCCTTCCCGTATCAGGTCGGAGGAGATCGCCGATATGGTCGAATGACTGAGGCCGGTGGTTGCTGCGATCTCCGTACGCGATGGCTGGCCGGCCCGGCGCACCGCCGAGATCACCATCGCCCGGTTGCGCCGGCGCAAATCGTCATGGCGGATTCCGACCGACATCGTTTTGCTTTCCTCCCGGTTGCCGCGGCCGCTCATGAACCGGAAGCCGTCGGTGATGTCCGACAAATAGTGTCGGATGCAGGCAAATAGTGTCAGATGCAGGTGGCGCTGTCATCGTTTATTCCGACGCTCGAAAAAACTCGCAGAGTCATCAAAATCCATCAGAATCGATGTTGACAGCAGCCGGAGATCGGGCCAGTATTTTTTCGAGGCTCGAAAAAATTAGAGCTTCTAAGCTGGTCTTTGAGCCAATTGGTCACGCCGTACGCGGCGCAGGGAGGATATGATGAAGAAATTCACGACCGCCATTCTGGCGGGTGTCGCCATGACGCTGGCGCTGGCGTCGGTGGCGCAGGCCAAGGACAAGGTCATCGGCGTTTCCTGGTCGAACTTCCAGGAAGAGCGCTGGAAGACCGACGAGGCCGCAATGAAGGCGGCCATCGAGGCCGCCGGCGACAAGTATATTTCCGCCGACGCACAGTCCAACCCCGGCAAGCAACTCACCGACGTCGAGAGCCTGATCTCGCAGGGCGCCAACGCACTGATCATTCTGGCGCAGGACGCCTCGGCCATCGGGCCGGCCGTGCAAAAGGCGCTGGACGAAGGTATTCCGGTTGTCGGCTACGACCGGCTGATCGAGAACAAGGACGTCTTCTACCTGACCTTCGACAACAAGGAAGTCGGCCGCATGCAGGCCCGGGAAGTGTTCAAGGTGAAGCCGGAAGGCAACTATGTCTTCATCAAGGGCTCGGGTGCCGATCCGAATGCCGATTTCCTGTTTGCCGGTTCAATGGAAGTGCTGAAGGACGCAATAGACAGCGGCAAGATCAAGAATGTCGGCGAGGCCTATACCGACGGCTGGCTGCCGGCCAACGCCCAGAAGAACATGGAACAGTTCCTTACCGCGAACGACAACAAGGTCGATGCCGTGGTCGCCGCCAACGACGGCACTGCCGGCGGCGTTGTCGCCGCGCTGACGGCACAAGGGCTGGCCGGATCGGTTCCGGTTTCGGGCCAGGACGGGGACCATGCCGCGCTGAACCGCATCGCGCTCGGCACACAGACCGTGTCGGTATGGAAGGACGCGCGCGAGCTCGGCAAGAATGCCGCCGAGATCGCCTCGCAACTGGCCGACGGCAAGCAGATGACCGACATTGCGGGCGTGAAGGATTTCACCACGCCCGGCGGCAACACCGTCAAGTCGCTGTTCCTTACCCCGGTCGCCATCACCAAGGATAACCTCAACGTCGTCATCGACGCCGGCTGGATCAAGAAAGAAGAGGTCTGCGCCGGCGTGGCGGCGGGCACTGTTGCAGTCTGCAACTGAGCCGACGTTTCCGAGAAGTCCGAACGCCGCGGCCGCTCGCCGCGGCGTTTTTTCAACAAGAGTTGTTTTTCCGCTTCCGGCGAATAACTTCTAGGCTGCTTCCGGCATCCGCGGCAGACGGCAACCCGGCGGGAGAAACATGATGACCGACACGACTTCCAACACGCCGGTCGACAGCTCGACCGCAGACAGGGCGCGGGAATCCGAGCTCGGCATCGTTGCCCGATTTCTCAAGGCAACCGAACTCGACACGCGCATGCTCGGCATGGTCGGCGCGCTGCTGGTCATCTGGGTCGGCCTGCATGTCGTTTCTAGCGTACGGCTCGGCGTCAATCCGTTCGACTTCGACAGCCGGACCTTCCTGACGCCACGCAATCTCTGGAACCTGTCGGTGCAGACCTCCGCCGTGGCCATAATGGCCGCCGGAATGGTGTTGGTTATCGTCATGCGCAATATCGACCTGTCGGTCGGCGCCGCCGAAGGCCTGATCGGCGTGGTCATGGGCTTTGCGCAGGTACATTTCCTGGTGCGAATGGTCGGTCTGCAACTTGGCAATCCATGGATCTGGATCGTGGCGTTGGCCATCGGCCTGACGCTCGGCCTTCTGATCGGCGCGCTTCAGGGATACATCATCGCCTATCTCGACGTGCCGGCCTTCATCGTGACGCTCGGCGGCCTTCTGATATGGCGAAATGCCGCCTGGTGGGTCACCACTGGGCAGACGGTGGCGCCGCTTGATGCCACTTTCCAGCTGATGGGCGGTGGGCCGGCGGGTTCGATCGGCGCGCGCTGGAGCTGGATCGTCGGAATTGTCGCGTGCCTGGCGGTTGTATTCATGCTGCTCAACGGGAGAGTGCAGCGTAAGCGGTTCCGTTTTCCGTTGCGCCCGGTCTGGGCCGAGACCTTGCTCGGGGCCATTACGTGCGCTGTCATCCTGGGAGCCATAGGGCTCGCCAATTCCTATCCTTGGCCGGTCGGCATCGTGAACAGATATGCGGCGGCCAACAATATAACCGTTCCCGAAGGCGGGTTGTTCATCGCCCATGGCATCGCCATACCCGTGCTGATGGCTGTAGCCGTAGGGCTGGTCATGACCTTTATCGCGAAGCGCACGCGTTTCGGTCGCTATGTCTTCGCCATCGGCGGCAATCCAGAAGCTGCCAACCTTGCCGGTATCAACACGCGCTGGGTGACCATGAAGGTGTTCATGATCATGGGCGTGCTGGCCACGATCGCGGCGGCAATTTCGTCTGCCAGGCAGAACGCGTCGACCAATGCTCTGGGAACCCTGGACGAGCTCCTGGTCATCGCGGCGGCCGTGATCGGCGGCACGTCGCTCGCCGGCGGCTCCGGCACCGTGCTCGGTGCTATGCTCGGCGCGCTTTTGATGCAGTCGCTGCAGTCCGGCATGGTGCTGCTCGGCATCGATTCGCCGCTGCAGAGCATCGTTGTCGGCGCCGTGCTGGTGGTCGCGGTGTGGCTCGATACCGTCTATCGCAAACGGGTCTGAGCATGATCCCGCAAGGTGGAAACCGGTTTTCGGACAAGATCATGCTCAAGCAGGATCTATAAGGAGGAAGAACAAGCATGGCGGACAAGACCGCTCCCACGCCGCTCATCGACATGCGCAACATCTCGATCGCCTTCGGCGGCATTCGCGCCGTTGACGATGCCTCGGTCGATCTTTTCCCGGGCGAGGTGATGGCTTTGCTCGGTCATAACGGTGCCGGCAAATCGACGTTGATAAAAATCCTGTCCGGCGCCTACAAGCGCGATGCGGGCCAGATTTTCGTCAACGGCGAGGAGGCTTCGATCTCCAATCCCCGCGACGCCAAGAAGTACGGTATCGAGACGATCTACCAGACGCTGGCGCTGGCCGACAATGTCGATGCGGCCGCCAACCTGTTTCTCGGCCGCGAGCTGATGACCGGCTGGGGTACGCTCGATGACGTCGCCATGGAGGCCGAGGCGCGCAAGGTGATGGGCAGGCTCAATCCGCGTTTCCAACGCTTCAAGGAGCCGGTGGTAAAGCTTTCAGGCGGCCAGCGGCAGTCGGTTGCGATCGCCCGCGCCATCCTGTTCAACGCCCGCATCCTGATCATGGACGAGCCGACGGCGGCACTCGGGCCGCAGGAGACGGCACAGGTCGGCGAACTGGTCAGGCAGCTCAAGGCCGACGGCATCGGCATCTTCCTGATCAGCCACGACATCCATGACGTGTTCGAGCTTGCCGACCGTGTCTGCGTCATGAAGAACGGTCGGGTTGTCGGCACGGCACGCACGACCGACGTCACCCAGGACGAAGTGCTCGGCATGATCATCCTCGGCAAGTGCCCACCCGGCGCCATTCCGGGGCCGGGCGCCCTGAAGATCGCCGCATGAATGAGAATTAGCCGGCTAATCACAAGCCGCCAAAATATGCCAGCCGTCACCATGCTTTGGCCTCGCCATTGTGTTGGCGTCGGGACTTGCCCATAAAGATGCCGAACCGTCCACGGGACGTATCCGCAATTGAAGAAGCTTTTTCCGACCGTCGCCTTCATCGCCGTCGCGCTGATCAGCCTGACGATGGCGGGTTTTGCCTATTTTGCCACCCAGGAGGCGGCCCGCATAAAATTCGAGGCGACGGCCGACGACGCGCTTAACCGGATTGAAAGCCGCATCGACCTGGACCTGTCGCTGCTGCGCTCAACCCGGGCGCTGTTTGACGCGCGCAATGGCGGTATCTCGCAAGGCGAGTTCAAGGCTTTCTTCAAAGCGCTCGACATCGACAATAATTTCGCTGGCCTGCGCGGCATCGGCTTCCTCCGCCTGGCGAAGACGGGAAACGAGGCGGCGGTCGAGCGCGATATCCTGCACGATCACGGCGCAAGCCATCCGATCTATCCCGACA
Organism: Mesorhizobium sp.; assembly: GCF_005063415.1. Lineage (GTDB taxonomy): Bacteria > Pseudomonadota > Alphaproteobacteria > Rhizobiales > Rhizobiaceae > Mesorhizobium. The sequence continues at coordinate 884 of NZ_SUEG01000015.1, read as the reverse complement.
CGAACTTGCCGTGGCGTACGCCCATCGTGCTGTTCGAACCGCTGGATCCGTCCAATAAATCCAGCATCGGCTACGACATGTTTGCCGGGCCGGTGCAGCGCGAGGCGATCGAAAAGGCGATGGCCGACGACCAGCAGCATGCCAGCGGGCTCGTGCAGCTCGGCAAGGATACGGGTGCCGCGCAGACCTTTGCCGGGTTCCTCGTCTTCGTCCGGCTCAATGTGGAAACCGCGCCGGACGCCGTAAACGCGTCGAGATCCTCGACTGCCGGCTTCCTTTATGCGGCCTTCCGCGCCCGTGACCTGTTCCAGGCTGCGCTCAGCCGGGCACCATTGCTGCCGGTCAACACCGAGATCTATGACGGCACGGTGGACAGCGACAACCTGCTGTTCCAGTCGGAAACGCCGCCTGTTTCGAGCCTCGGCGACAGGCTGCTGGTCACCCGCAAGATCACCGTCGCCGGCCGGCCGTGGGTCGTCCTGTTCAGGCCGACAAGTGCTTTCTCGCAACCTTCCTCGCGCGCCATCCCGGTGATGCTCGGATTGTTCGGGCTGCTGCTTGCCGGCGCCATCGCGCTGGTGGCCCGCTATCAGGAGCGGGCCTATGAGGCGGTCTCGCTGCTTCACGAAACGACCGAAAAGAGCCTGCTGGAAAAAGACCTGATGCTGCAGGAGATGAAGCATCGCATCAAGAACTCGATCACACGGGTGCTGGCAATCGCGCGCCAGACAGCATCGCACACCGCCGACGTCCAGGAATTCTCGACGTCTTTCTCGGCCCGGCTGCAGGCGATGGCGGCTTCCCAGGACATGTTGACGCGCTCACGCTGGCAGAAAGCCGATCTCGGCGACCTGCTGCGCATCGAGCTTGGCCAGGTGTTCGGC
>NZ_SUEG01000159.1:353-11713 GCF_005063415.1 Mesorhizobium sp. | reverse complement strand
CCCCTCAAGGGGGAGGGTGAGGCCGGCGCTGGCCATTGGAACGGCAGAAGATCCTCATAGGTCTCTGCACCGATATCGCCATACGCGCCGATGTCGAAATCGCGCGCCCCGTCATTCTCGAATGTCGACAACGCGGCATGCTCGGCGAAGATGTCGGCCGGCGACACATGCGAAAACGCCTCACCAAAGCCCATCCGCTTGGCGACTTCAGCGATAATCCACCAATCTGGCCTTGCCTCGCCGGGCGTGGCCAAAAAAGCCCGCTGGCGCGAGATGCGGCGCTCCGAATTGGTGACGGTGCCGTCCTTCTCGCCCCACGCCGCCGCCGGCAGCCGGACATGAGCATGGCGGACCGTGTCGGTCTCGCCCAGCACGTCCGACACCACAACAAACGGGCAGGCCTTGATCGCCGCTTCGACCGCATCGGCATCCGGCATCGAATCGGCCGGGTTGGTGGCCATGATCCACAGCGCCTTGATGCGACCGTCGGCCACCGCCTCGAACATCTCGACCGCTTTGAGGCCTGGCTTTTCGGCGACCGTTGGGGCGTTCCAGAAGCGTTGCACGCGGTTGCGGTGCTCGGGGTTTTCGATCTCCATGTGAGCGGCCAGCATGTTGGCCATGCCGCCGACCTCGCGGCCGCCCATGGCATTGGGCTGGCCGGTCACCGAAAACGGCCCGGCGCCGGGCTTACCGATGCGGCCGGTGGCCAGATGGCAGTTGATGATGGCGTTGACCTTGTCGGTGCCCGAAGACGACTGGTTCACGCCTTGGCTGTAGACGGTCACCGTCTTCGCCGTCGCGGCAAACAGGCTGTAGAAGCGGGCCAGCTCATCCTCGCCGAGGCCCGTGGCAGCGGCGATGCCGGCAAGGTCGAGCGCCGAGGCGGCGAAAAGGGCTTGCCCGAAACCGGTCGTGTGCGCTGTGATATAGGTGCGGTCCAGCGCGTTGTGCTGGCCGAGATAGGCAAGCAGCCCTGTGAACAAAGCGACATCGCCATCGGGCGCGATCGCCAGATGCATGTCGGCGATATCTGAGGTCATGGTGCGGCGTGGGTCGATCAGCACCACCTTCATCTCGGGCCGCTTTTCCCGGGCGGCGGCAATGCGCTGGTAGAGCACCGGATGGCACCAGGCGAGATTGGAGCCGACCAGTACGATCAGGTCGGCAAGTTCCAGATCCTCGTAATTTCCCGGAACGGTGTCCGAGCCGAAGGCGCGGCGGTGGCCGGCGACCGACGAGGCCATGCACAGGCGCGAATTGGTGTCGATATTGGCCGAGCCGAGGAAGCCTTTCATCAGCTTGTTGGCGACGTAATAGTCCTCGGTCAGCAACTGGCCGGAGACGTAGAAAGCGACCGCGTCAGGGCCGTGCTCGGCAATGGTTTGCGAGAAGGTCGAAGCGACAAGATCGAGCGCTTCGTCCCAGTCGGTACGGCGACCGTGGATCTCCGGATGAAGCAACCTGCCGTCGAGGTCGATGGTCTCGGCCAGCGCCGAGCCTTTGGAGCAGAGCCGGCCGAAATTCGCCGGGTGGTCCGGGTCGCCACGAACGGTTATTTCACCGTCCGCGGCGACCTTCGCCAGCACGCCGCAACCCACCCCGCAATAGGGGCAGGTGGTCCTCACCTCGCGCGCTTCATCAATCTGCATGGTTCACGCCGCGCGGCTGGCCAGCGCTTCCAGCGCAATGAACAGCCGCTCGCCGTCGATCCGGACCGGAATGGTGCGCACCACACCCTCGTCCGCGCCGAGCGCCTTGCCTGTCTCCAGCGAGATCACCCAATTGTGCAAGGGACAGGTCACCGCCGTGCCATGGACGATGCCCTGGCTGAGTGGCCCACCCTTGTGCGGGCAATGGTCCTCGATGGCGAAGACCTGATCGTCGGCCGTGCGAAAGACGGCGATCTTGCCTTGAGGCGTGGCGACGCAGCGCGCGCCGCGGCGCGGAATGTCTGATATCGAGCCGATTGATACCCAGTTCATCATGATCACTCCGCCGCCTGCGCGAAGCCGACCGAAGCCATCGGCCGGAATTCGTGCTTGTCCTTGCCGGAAACGCGTTCCGACCACGGATCGACCTGCGCGAATTTCTGCGAAAAGACGAAGCGGTCGAAATAGGCCTTGCGCTTCTCGCCATCGTCCATGATCTGGCGCTTGATCTCGGCGATGCCGACGCGCTTGGCCCATTTGTAGATGCGTTCGAGATAGCGGCCCTGCTCGCGATACATCTGCGTCAGCGCCACGATATGCTCCAGCGCCTCGTCCTCGGTCTTGACCAGGCCGAGCACCTCGGTGCCCTTGATGTCGAGGCCGGCGGCCCCGGCGAAATGGATCTCGTAGCCTGAATCGACGCAGATCACGCCGACATCCTTGCAGGTCGCCTCGGCACAGTTTCGGGGACAGCCCGAGACTGCCATCTTGACCTTGGCCGGCGTCCACGAGCCCCACATGAATTTCTCGATGCGGACACCGAACCCCGTCGAATCTTGCGTGCCGAAGCGGCACCAGTCCGACCCGACGCAGGTCTTCACCGTGCGCAACCCTTTGGCATAGGCGTGGCCGGAGACGAAGCCGGCCTGGCCGAGATCGGCCCACACCGCCGGCAGGTCTTCCTTGCGGATGCCGAGCATGTCGATGCGCTGCCCGCCGGTGACCTTGACCATCGGGATATCGAACTTGTCGACGACGTCGGCGATGGCGCGCAATTCGGCGGCGTTGGTGACGCCGCCCCACATGCGCGGCACTACCGAATAGGTGCCGTCCTTCTGGATGTTGGCGTGGACGCGCTCGTTGATGAAGCGCGACTGGTAATCGTCGGCGTATTCGTCGGGCCAGTCGCAGACGAGATAATAGTTGAGCGCCGGCCGGCATTTGGCGCAGCCGCAGGAGGTCTTCCACTCCAGTTCCTGCATGACGGCGGGAATGGTCTTCAAGCCCTTGGCCTTGATCAGCCGGCGGACCTCGTCATGGCCGAGCGCGGTACAGCTGCACATCGGCTGGACCGCCGCGGGGTTGTATTTGTCGCCGATGGTCAGCACCATCAGCTTTTCGACCAGCCCGGTGCAGGAGCCGCAGGAGGCCGACGCCTTGGTGTGGGCGCGCACATCGTCGAGCGAGGTCAGGCCCCTGGCCGTGATCGCGCCGGTGATCTTTCCCTTGCATACGCCGTTGCAACCGCAGATTTCCGCATCATCCGGCAAGGCTGCAACGGCCGCCATAGGGTCCAGGGGGGCGCCTCCCTGGTAGGACTGGCCGAAGATGAGCGTATCGCGCATCTCGGATATGTCGGTCTGCTTCTTCTTGAGGTCGTTGAACCAGGCGCCGTCCGCCGTCTCGCCATAGAGCACGGTGCCGATGATGCGGTCGTCCTTGAGCACCAGGCGCTTGTAGACGCCGGCCGCGGCATCGCGCAGCACGATCTCCTGGCGGTCATCGCCCTCGGCGAAGTCGCCGAGAGAGAACAGCTCGATGCCGGTGACCTTGAGCTTGGTCGGCGTGTCCATGTGGACGAAAGCCGCTGCCTCATTGCCAGCCAGATGGCTGGCGGCGACGCGCGCCATCTCGTAGAGCGGCGCGACCAGCCCGTAGACTTGGCCGTTGACCTCGGCGCATTCGCCGATTGCGTAGATATCGGGATCGTTGCTGCGCATGCCGGCGTCGACGACGATGCCGCGATTGACCGCAATGCCGGCTTCCTTCGCCAGCGCCGCATTCGGCCTGATGCCCACCGCCATGACGACGAGCGTTGCGGGAATGACTGTGCCGTCGGCAAGCTCTACCCGCTCGACCTTGCCGTTGCCGGTGATCGCCTGGGTGTTGGCCTTGGTGATGACCTTGATGCCGCGCTGCTCGACGGCGCGCTGCAGGAGATAGCCGGCGGCCGGATCGAGCTGACGCTCCATCAGCGTCGGCATGACGTGCAGCACCGTGACGTCCATACCTTGCGCGTTCAAGCCCGCAGCCGCCTCCAGGCCGAGCAGGCCGCCGCCGATGACCACCGCCTTGGCCCGCGACTGGGCGGCAAGCATCATCGCCCGGACGTCGTCGAGATCGCGATACGTGAGCACGCCGGGCAGATCATGGCCTGGCACCGGAATGATGAATGGCACCGAGCCGGTGGCGATGACCAGCTTGTCGTAGGGCTCGGTCACGCCATGATCGGAGGTGACGGTCTTTGCCTGCCGGTCGATGGCGACGATCTTGTGGCCCTTGTAGAGGGTGATGCCGTGCTTGATGTACCAGCCGTCGCCATGGATGATGATCTCCTCATAGGCCTTTTCGCCGGACAGGACCGGCGACAGCATGATGCGGTCGTAGTTCACGCGCGGCTCGGCGTTGAAGATGGTGACCTGGTAGCGCCCGGGCGCCTTTTCCAGGAGGTGCTCCAGCATGCGCCCGGGGGCCATGCCGTTGCCGATGATAACGAGTTTCTCGGTCATGTCCTGATCCACTCCGGTCTCACTCAGCCGCGTAGGAAAGGCCTGAAGCTTCGTCAGACGCCGTGCGCTCCATCCGCCGGATCGAAAAATGCATCCAGGCAAAGCAGGTGGCGACGATGACGAAGAGCAGCATGAAGCAGCTCGACCAGACGCCGGTGAGGTCGTTGAGCGCGCCGAAGACGATTGGCAGGATAAAGCCGCCGAGCCCGCCAATCATGCCGACAACGCCGCCGACCGCGCCGACACTCTGTGGATAGTAAGCCGGGATGTGCTTGTAGACGGCAGCCTTGCCAAGGCTCATGAAGAAGCCGAGCACACAGGCAACGGCTATGAAGGCGAGCGGGCCGACCTCGAAATGGAAGGCGATCGGCCCGCTGACACCGCGCACGACGTAATCTGCCGAGGGGAGAGACAGAACGAGAGTCGCGGCGGCACTGACAGCGAAGGTCCAGTAGAGCACGGTGCGGGCGCCGATCCGGTCGGAAAGCACGCCGCCATAGGCGCGGAAAATACTTGCCGGAATTGAATAGGCCGCCCCGATCATGCCGGCGGTCGCAAGCCCGAAGCCGTAGACGCCGATCAGGTAGCGGGGCAGCCATAGCGAGAGCGCCACGAACGCACCGAAGGCGAAGAAATAATAGAAGGCGAAGCGCCAGACCTGCAGGTTCTTGAGCGGCGCGAATTCCTGCAAGAAGCTTCCCGCGGGCGCTGCCTTGCCGGCGCGGCGCTCGCGGATGACCGGATCGTCGCCGGTCGTGAACCAGAAGACGGCGGCCATGACGACGAGTGCTGCCGCCCAGATCAGCGCGACCGACTGCCAGCCCCAGGAGAGAAGCACGAACGGTGCCAGGAACTTGGTAACCGCGGCGCCGACATTGCCGACACCGAAAATGCCAAGCGCCGTACCCTGCTTGCCGGCCGGGAAGAAGCGCGAGACATAGGCGACACCGACGGCGAAGGAACCGCCGGCGAGCCCAACGCCTAGCGCAGCGACCAGCATCTGCCCGTAGGTGTGCGCAAAAGCGAGCAGGAAGGTCGCGACCGCCGCCGCAAGCATGGTCGCGGTGTATACCAGCCGTCCGCCAAAACGGTCGGTCCAGACACCGAGCACCATACGCACGAGCGAGCCGGTGAGGATCGGCGTGCCGACGAGCAGGCCGAACTCCGTCTCGTTCAGGCCCAGCTCCTGCTTTATGCGCACGCCGATGATTGAAAAGATCGTCCACACCGCGAAGCAGACGGTGAAGGCGATGGTGGACATGGCAAGCGCCTGCCGGGGAGCACTGTCCTGGCTGGGCGCTGCTGGGAGATTTGCGGTCATTTTCTGGCTCCGGTTTGCGGCGTGGGAGGCACCGCCCTTGTCTGTTCGTTCGCGACTGTCAGCTCCGCGGCGCCGCGGTCAGCGCGCTGACGGCCAGAAAATCGCGGCGTGTGAAGTCCGCGAGGGACGCGCCAGTTCCGATCCGTTTCGTCATCGTCGTCTCCGGTTGGGCGCCGCTTGGGACCAGCGCCGTCGATTGCGTCAAAACAAAAAAGCCGCCGGCCAGGTCTTCGCGTCCAGAGTTCCGGGAGCGCGTGTGGACCTGAGCGGCAGCTTTGCCTGTGGCGCCCGCCATTGGACGCCGTGTCACTTGGCCCTTGCGGACCTACATTTTGAAAAGCAGGAAGCGTGCCAATTCGACAGCGCTCTGAATTATCGAATGAAACCAAGGTGAACCGCAGCCGCGCGACTTTTGACCAAGCTCGGCAGCGGATCAAAGATTAGTCAGAATGCCTTGCACGGCAGCATAATATTTGTGCAATGCGGTAGATTGCCCGTTGCCGATGCAGATTGCCAATGATGATGACGAGTTTTCAGGTTATTGCCTTACTCCGCGGCTTCGACGAAGCGGTGGCGTTCGTAGAGGAATTTCAGCACCGCCTCGCGGCAGCGCAGGAAGGTGCGGTCGGAGGAAAGCTCGATGCGCCGGCGCGGCCGGGCCAGCGGCACGGCAAGAACCTCGCCGATGGTGGCCGCCGGGCCGTTGGTCATCATGACGATGCGATCGGACAACAGCACCGCCTCGTCGACATCGTGGGTGATCATGATCGTCGTCGAGCCGAGCCTCGAATGGATATCCATCACCGCGTCCTGAAGATGGGCGCGCGTCAGCGCGTCGAGCGCGCCGAAGGGTTCGTCGAGCAGCAGGATCTTCGGCTCCATGGCCAGCGCCCGGGCAATGCCGACGCGCTGCTTCATGCCGCCCGATATCTCCGCTGGGCGCTTGTCTTTCGCATGCGCCATCTGCACGAGATCGAGATTGCGCATGATCCAGTCATGCCGCTCGGCCCGGCTCTTGCTCCGGCCAAAGACCTTCGTGACTGCCAAATTGATGTTTTCGTAAACGGTCAGCCATGGCAGCAGGCTGTGGTTCTGGAACACCACGGCGCGTTCGGGGCCGGGGCTGTCGACTTCCTTGTCTTCGAGCAGAACCGCGCCGGCCGAGACCTTGGTCAGGCCGGCGATCAGGTTGAGCAAGGTCGACTTGCCGCAGCCCGAATGGCCGATGATCGAGACGAATTCGCCCTTGTCGATGGTCAGGCGGATGTCCTTCAGGACGTCGCTGACCTGGGTGCCGCGGGCGAAGGATTTGTCGATGTGGTCGAGCTTCAGATAGGCCGTCATGGTGCCCTCCTCACTTTGCCGTTGTGCCGCGGGTGACGAAGGCGCCGACCGCCGCGACCAGGCGGTCGAGGCAGAAGCCGGTGACGCCGATATAGGCGAGCGCGACGATGATGTCGGGCAGCCGCGACGAGTTCCACGCGTCCCAGATGAAGAAGCCGATGCCGACGCCGCCGGTCAGCATTTCGGCGGCGACGATGGCCAGCCATGACAGGCCGATGCCGATCCGCAATCCGGTGAAGATGTAAGGCGCGGCCGCCGGCACCATGATCTTCACGAAGAACTCGAACTGGTTGAGCCGGAGGATACGGGCGACGTTGCGGTAGTCATCGGGGATGTTGCGGACACCGACCGCGGTGTTGATGATGATGGGCCAGATCGAGGTGATGAAGATGACGAAGATCGCCGACGGGCTGGAATCGCGGAACGCCGCCAGCGACAGCGGCAGCCAGGCGAGCGGCGGCACCGTGCGCAGGATCTGGAAGACCGGATCGAGGCCGCGCATCGCCCAGATCGACTGGCCGACGAGGGCGCCGAGCGCGACGCCGACGATTGCCGCCAGGCCGAAGCCCATGGCGACCCGCTGCAGCGACATCAGCACCCGCCAGGCGAGTCCAATGTCCTGCGGGCCATTGTCGAAGAACGGATGGGCGATCAGGTCATAGGCCTCGTTCCACACCTGGCTTGGCGGTGGCAGGCTGGCTGTGGGCGATGAACAGGCGACCTGCCAGACGACGAGCATAATGGTGATGACAATGACCGGCGGCACCAGCGTGCTTGCCAGCTTGCTGGCGATCGCGGCCGGGTCGAAGCGGCGCCGCGCCCTGGCTGTGAAAGCGATGACCTCGGCGGGCTTGGCCGGCGCGGGGAACGGCTTCACCTTGCTGTCCTCGATGGCTTGGATAGACATTTTTTCGAAAAACTCCTTGGCAGCACATGCAAGGCAGGCGGCGCTGCCACCGCCTGCCCCGCATCTATGTCAGGCTCAGGCCGACACCTTGATCTTCAGGCTGTCGAGATAGGCGGACGGGTTCTCCGGATCGAAGATTTTGCCGTCGAAGAAGGTTTCGGGGCCGCGCGATGACGAGGCCGGGATATCGGCCGCGGCGACACCAAGATCCTTGGCCGCCTCGCGCCACAGATCCTCGCGATTGACCTGCGCAACCAACGCCTTGATGTCGGTGGTCGGCGCGAACTTGCCCCAGCGGATATTCTCGGCGAGGAACCAGCTGTCGTGGCTCTTGAAGGGATAGGACACGCCGCCCTTCCAGAACTTCATGTAGAGATCGGTTCCGTTGGCGACGCGGCCATTGCCGTAGTTGATGTCGCCCTTGAGGCGGCCGATGATGTCGGCGGTCGGCACGTTCATCCATTGCCGCTTGCCGATGATGGCGGCCATCTCGTCCTTGTTTTCTTTTGCTTCGCACCATTGCTGGGCTTCCATGACAGCCATCAGGATCGCCTTGGTGGCGTTCGGGTATTTGTCGATGAAGGCGGCGCGCAGGCCGAGCGCCTTTTCCGGATGGCCCTTCCACAGTTCGCCCGTGGTGGCGGCGGTGAAGCCGACGCCCTGATGGACGAGCTGCTCGTTCCACGGCTCGCCGACGCAGAACACGTCCATGTTGCCGACCTTCATGTTGGCGACCATCTGCGGTGGCGGCACAACGATGGTCGAGACGTCCTTGTCGGGATCGATGCCGCCGGCGGCCAGCCAGTAGCGCAGCCAAAGATCGTGCGTGCCGCCCGGGAAGGTCATGGCGGCCTTGACCTCCTTGCCCGACGCCTTCTTGGCGGCGAAGGCGTCCTTCAGCTTGGAGGCGTCGAGGCCGACGCCGGTGCCGGCATATTCCTGGGCGACAGAAATGCCCTGGCAGTCGTAGTTGAGCCGCGCCACGATTGCCATCGGCAGCGGCTGCTTGTTTTGCGTCACCTTGCCGGTGTGCATCAGATAAGGCATCGGCGTCAGGATATGGGCTCCGTCAATGCCGTTGGCTTCGCCGCCGAGCACCAGATTGTCGCGCGTTGCCCCCCACGAGGCCTGCTTGAGCACCTCGACATCGGGCATGCCGAATTTTTCGAACAGGCCTTTCTCCTTGGCAATCATCAGCGGTGCCGCATCGGTCAGCGCAATGAAGCCGAGTTTGGCGCCGGTGACTTCCGGCGCGGCGGGTGCCGCATAGGCGCCGGAGGGCAGCAGCGCACGCGCCGCGGCCAGCGTCGCCGCGGTAGCCGCGCTGATCCTCAGGAAATCGCGGCGGCTGATCGCCGTTTGGGCGGAATGGCTCTTGATGCGTTTCGTCATCGTCATCTCCGGTTGGGCGCGGCTTGGGATCGGCGCCGTCGATTGCGTGTTCGACCAAAACAAAAAAGCCGCCGGCCAGGCCTCGCGCGTCCGTCCATCCGGGATCGCGTGTTGACCTGAGCGGCAGCTTTGCCTGTAGCGCCCGCCATTGGACGCGTATTCCGTGACTCCGAGAAGAGTCTGCCTATTACAAGGCAGGAACCGTGCCAGTTTCGGAATGGACGACAAACATCAATGAGATCAACGACATGCCACAATCTTCGGCGCGCCGGCCCGCTGGACGAGCAAGCTAAGGATTGTTCATTAGCGCATTTGCACGCACATTTTTTGTGCAGTGCACAAGAATGGCGCGGAAATGATCAGGCTTCGGCGCGCGCCAATTTCTGGCCGGCAATGTAGGCGTCGATCTCGTCGGGATCGAAGATCTGGCCATCGAAGAAACCGTCGGGACCGAGCACCAGGCTGGCACCAGCCGAGCCGACCGGAGTCGCGGCCTTCAGCGCGCCCTCGACCTTGGCATTGGCACCGGGAAGCGCCACGCCAAGTGGCTTCAACGCCGAGCGGTAGAGATCGGGGCGGTAGCAGTCGCGGGCAATAGCGAGGTTTTCCGGCGTGTGCGCGACATGCCCCCAGCGCACCATCTGCGTATAGAACCACAGCGCATGGCTCTTCCACGGGAAGTTCGCCGCCTTGTCGAAGGGCAGAAAGAAGTCGCCGACGCTGAGTTCGGCGCCGCCGCCGAGCGCAAGATGGCCGCTGAGGATCGGCATCTGCAGCGCCGGCGCCAGGCCAAGGAAGGCCGGTTGCGCCATCAAGGCCGCGAGTTCATCGCGGTTTGCCGGATCCTGGCACCAGCGCGCCGCATGATGCAGCGCGCGCAGCAGGGCCGAAAGCGCGTCCGGCTGTTTTTCCGCCCAGGCCTTGCGCACGCCGACGACTTTCTCCGGGCTGGTCTTCCAGATGGCCGCCTTGACCGTGGCGATGCGGCCGGTGCCGGCGACGACCGCGGCGCTGTTCCAGGGTTCGCCGACGCAGTAGCCGTCGATCCTGCCGGCGGCGAGCGCGTCCGCCATGAAGGGCGGCGGCACGATGACGATTTCGATTTCACGCGACGGGTCGATGCCGCAGGCGGCGAGCCAGTAGCGCAGTTCGTAATTGTGCCCGGAGTGCGGATGGACGACGGCGAAGCGAAGCGGATCGCCGCCGGCATTTGCCCGTTCGCGGATCAGCGCCCCCAACGCCCTGCCGGCCCGCGCCGGATCGAGCTCGGGTAAGGCGCCGTGCGCGGCCATGCCCGCCCAGACCGCATTCGAAACGGTGACGCAATTGCCGCCGAGGCCGAGCGAGAACGGCACGACCGTGTCGGAGGCGAGCGGCGTCAGCCCCAGATTGCAGGCGATCGGCATCGGCCCCAGCATATGCGCGAGATCGAAATGGCCGATGGCGATGCGGTCGCGGATGTTGGCCCAGGACGTTTCCCGGTTGAGCATCAGATCGATGCCTTCGCGCAGGGCGAAACCGATTTCCTTCGCCGCGACAAGGACAGCGCTGTCGAAGAGCGGCATGAAGCCCGCATTGATCCGGTGCTCGGCGGCCATCGTCAACTCTCCTCGGGATCCAGCAGGCCTGCCGCCGTCACAAGGCTCTGGGCGATTTCGGCGATCTTGCGGTTCTGGTTCATGGCGGTCTTGCGCAGCAGCGTATAGGCCGCGTCCTCCGACAGGCCGCGCGACTTCATCAGTATGCCCTTGGCACGATCGATCACCTTGCGGCTTTCCAATTCGCTGCGGGCCTCTTCCAGTTCGCGCGCCATGCGCGAAAACGCGTTGAAGCGGCTGATCGCCATGTCGAGGATCGGCTTGACCCGCTCCTGACGCAGGCCGTCGACGACATAGGCCGACACCCCCGCTTCCACCGCGGCTTCGATCGACGCCTGGTCCGAGCGGTCTACGAAC
>NZ_SUEG01000159.1:0-343 GCF_005063415.1 Mesorhizobium sp. | reverse complement strand
CCGCTTCACCACGCGCGAAAGCTGGAACATGTTTTCGAGCATGTCGCGGTTGGGATTTTCGAGGTCGATGACGATCACGTCGGGTTCGATCTCGGCGATCCGCCGCGCAATGCCGGTGACGTCGTGGATGACGGTGACCTGCTGATGCCCGGCCTCCCGCAGCCCCGCTTCGATTATCGAAGCGCGGATGTGGTTTTCATCGATCACCAGGACAGTGAGGGATTTGCGGATCATGAATGCATTTTGCTGATGCGGGGGAATTGTGCAATGCGGGAGGGAGACATGATCCCCGCCCGCGCGCGATGCCGCCTGTCGGCTGGCCTCGCCATGATCGCAGTGTCGT
>NZ_SUEG01000158.1 GCF_005063415.1 Mesorhizobium sp. | reverse complement strand
AAACCTGGTGTTCCCGCAGCTTGCGCGATCTGGAAGCAGCCGTAATTGTAGGCGCAGACTCCCAAGGTCCAGTTATCGTCGCCGATTGTGGGATCGAAGCGATCGACCGCACTGCCACGGCCGAGCGCGAGCAGCTGCGCGACTTTGACCAGCCGATCTTCAGTCAGTTCCGGGCGATAGTCCCAAGGCCGCATCATCATCTCCTCGCTCGAATCGGGCGTTTCGAAGACTCTGTCAACCATATTGATAGTTGTCAACCTGAGCGAGACACGCCGGGCCTTAATCAGCGAGGCGGAAATACGAAGACCGAACCAGTCTAACGAACGGCGGGTTTCGGATGTGGCAATCAGAAGGTGGAACGACGCCAACCGGCGTGTACCTGCCGATCGAATTCATCTGGCTGAGAAGACCAAAATCTGCCATGCACCCCCTAATGAGGGAGGATGCGATGACGCTGCCTACATTCGTCGACGCGATAGTTGATTCCGAGAAGTTCGCAAAACGTCACCTCCTGCTGGGCAACGGCTTCAGCATCGCCTGCCGTGCTGACATCTTCCACTACGGATCTCTCTTCGCACAAGCTGATTTCTCGGCAGCGCCTGAGGTGGTTTCCGTCTTCAAAGCCTTGGATACTCAAGATTTCGAGGCGGCGATCCACGCTCTGGAGAACGCTGCAAAGATACTTCCGGCATACACGTCCTACGGCGACACTGCGCCGGCCACCATACTCAAACACGCCAGTGTCCTAAAGGAAATCCTCGTGCAGACCATCGCGGGCAACCATCCGCATGTTCCGCTGGATATTCCCGACGACAAATTTTGGGCCTGCCGCCATTTCCTTTCCCACTTTCTCTCGGGGGCCAAGGCGGGGTGTGTTTTCACTCTAAACTACGACCTGCTTCTCTATTGGACCCTGATGCATGGAGACATGCCATTCGGCGCGCCGATCAACCTCGCCACCAATGACGGCTTTGGTAATGACGAGGACGCTCCCGACGCCGACTATGTCGTATGGCAGGGCGAGACGAACGCCCACAGTGCTTGCGTGATGTTCCTCCACGGTGCCTTGCACCTATTCGACTCCGGCAAGGAACTGCTGAAATATACCTGGATCAGGAAGGGCATCCCTCTGATCGACCAAGCCCGAGAGGCGCTCGCCAGTAACGCTTTTCCCCTGTTTGTGGCAGAGGGAACAAGTGCCCAGAAGAAGGCGAAGATCCGTCACAATGCTTATCTGTATCAAGGCTTCAAGCTGTTCACCGCAAACGTTCAGACCGGGACGCACTGCCTCTTCATCTTCGGTCACTCCCTCGCCGAGAACGACGATCACATCCTGACCCGTATCGGCCGTGGACGGTGCAAGAAGCTGTACGTCGGGCTGTACGGCGATCCCCTAGCCGATTGGAACCAGAAGATCATTGTGAGGGCGCAGACGTTGGCCGGTATGAGAACGGAGAAGTGGCCGCTTGAGGTGGATTTCTACGATGCGGAGTCGGCCAAAATCTGGGGAAACTGATAGAACCTGAACCACTCGCACTGCCTTCTCCGCCCCCTCGCTCTTCCTTGATCGTCGTCCGACCAGTCCCCTGAACATACGGCAGGTTTCAGGAGAGATGGTTCGGCGGATAAACGGCCCTGACGGGGCATTGCTGCTCGACAGCATATGGGCCGAACGCTGACCCTCAGCAGAAGCGTTCATTCGCCAACCTTATGGCGGATGCAATCATCCGTTTGCGCTGAAATGGGAAGAAATGGCTCAATCTCGCAGCTTGTACTCCTTGCCCGCGAGCACATTGCGGAACAGCTCGACTGCATCATGCGACCATTTCCTCGTCGCCGACTTTTTCCCCGTCTTAATCCGCTCGTGGTAGCAATTGTCCGAGGCTCGCAAGTCTATTCCCTTCTCATCCTTGATCTTTCGAATGACCGGATTTAGGGCGTTCCATCCCTTGAGCTTGAGCTCGTCCGCAACTTGGGACAGTGTGAAGGGATGCGTTTTGTTGTTGGTGTCAGCCAAGGTTAGACCGAGCATACGAGGAAGCTGTTCGTCGTCCTGAGCCACCTTTTCGAGGGTGGTATAGTCCACTTCCACAGTTCCACGGGGAATGTCTTTGCGCGTGAGCTTCATCAATCGTGCGGCAAGGGCGCGTAGCAGGGCCGGATTGACCTGTTTCAGCTCGTGCCTTGCGGACAGCAGCTCGAAAACCTCCTTCAGAGACGAAACATTGAAGACACGTAGTCTGTATTGTCGACCATCATCTTCGTCGTCTATGACCACCTCGGACTGCGACGGACCGCCTTTGAGTTCGGCGTGCCAAACCACTTGGGCGACGTTGCTCACCAATCCACTTTCGTCGGCTGCAATCCGCCCTATGTCCTGGAGCAGTGTCCGGACATTCGGATCGCCCAGGCCATAGCCAAAAATAAAGACCGGATGTTCGGCAAAGTAGGTCAGGAGTTTCGCAGCGAAGTACCGGCTCTGCTTGTGCCAATTTTCATAGTCTGCGCTGGTTAGGACGAGGCTCTGCGGATCTTCGGTCATGCCATGAATATGGAAGATTTCGCCAAACGAATTGAGGTCGTACCGAAGCACCCCACGGCCGACGATAGGCTCGTAGCCTTCAAAGATCAGCTCGATCATTGAATCGTAATTCGTAGTGATGATCGCGTGGGGGCGTATATTCCTCAAGGCGGATATTTCTTCATTAAACTCCGCCGCAAGACCGCCGCGATCCGATGGGGTGATCTTCTTCAAATGCTCGGCGACTATCGACTTCATGAACACGTGTCTGTCGGCACCCTCGAAAAGTGCGGGGTCGAAACGGTCTCTGCCGTCACTCCATGCCCATTCGAAAATCAAGTCGGCTATCGCGGTACCGATCCTGACTTTGTCATCGCCGAACTTCTGGACGAAATAAGAATACGGCTGTGTGCGGTCGCCGATGATGTCGAGTGCGTACCTGAGGGCACCCTCCCAGTCCGGCGCACCCATGTACCGGCGAGGTAGACCCGAGCCGATGAACAAGACCGGCTGGACGTCAAACTCCTCGATTATCGCCTGGATTGCTTCTGCAACAGTAGTTGCCGTATCCAACTCGCCGTCGGCCACAACGTCCACGGCGCCAAGTTCTTCTTTTGCCATTAAACTCGCCCTCCCCATTTCTTGGATAGCTGGGAACGAGGCCGTCGGCAATTGAATTGGTTTCAAGAGCAACAGCTCGGTGACCCGCTCAGTGAAATGGCAGGTTTCGGGCAGCCCGCGGCCGCTCGGGAGCGACTGAAATGCGGCGCGCTGCAGACCGGCAGCTTCCTGCCGTCAGGCCATGCGAATCATGCCATAGCGGACGCGAGCGTTGCCGGCCACCGAGAGCTGCCGCAACCGCTCCTGTTCGATCTCGTGGATTTGTCGAAGGAAGCACCGATGACCGACGACATGATGGACCTGCGCACGCTCGTGGAGAAGACCCCCGACGCCGATATCTTGCGCGAGATGATCGGCTTTGCCGCTGAGCGGCTGATGGAGCTGGAAGTGGGAGCGGCGACCGGCGCGGCCCATGGCGAGAAGAACCCGCTGCGGCTTGTCCAGCGCAACGGCCATCGCGACAGGGACTGGGAGACGCGGGCCGGCACGGTCGAGCTGCGCATCCCAAAGCTGAGGAAGGGCTCCTACTTCCCCAGCTTCCTGGAGCCGCGTCGCATGGCCGAGAAGGCGCTCACCGCGGTCATCCAGGAGGCCTACGAATACAAAGAAAAAGCCCACTGCCGGAGGAGGTGGCAGTGGGCTCGATTTGAAATGCAGCGCGGGAGGAGGTGCACCACATTCAGCGTCGGCATCGCATCTGTGAGGAGTAGATGGTCGACAACAGGATCATATCGATCGCCGCATATATTGCAATGCACAAATTGCATATCGCATGTGCAAAAGCGTGACCTGGGCGTAAGCATCGACGTGGTCTCGAAAGATCCATTCTTCAAATGGTTGCCGTAGCTGGCGGCTGTAGAGATTAATGGTGCTGGTCATTTGCTCTCCTTTGCGTTGTCGCCATGAGAGCAGATCTGCGCCTGGATCTATACGTCGAGCGCCGGCGCTCGTCGGCGACAAGCAGATCCGGCTGCAGCATGAGCGCGCGCGTGCCAGGCCGATGCGCTGCCTTTGGCCTCCCGAAAAAGCGTGCGGGCATCGATCGGCCGCACTGCAGCTAAGCCTGCCGCGAACAAGAAGCCGGATATGCGCTCCTCGGGCCTTTCGCGCGAGAGGCCGCTGACGATTGCGGCTTCGGTCGAGATGCGGCGGACGCGATGGCGCGGATTGAGGGAGGCGAAGGGGTAGCGAACTCGGCCGCGTAGGCGTTCGCCGCGTCGATCGTGCTGATGTCGCCAGGCGTAGCTTCTTCACAAGACGGCAGCGCCAGGTTGGCGCGTTCGAGGCAGCCCTTGGCCTGCGGGCTGTTGGCGCACATATGTCGATGTTCAGAGTACGCGGTGACGGAACCGATTAGCCTTGCTTGCAGCTTCATGCCGGGCTGCGGCCGATCCGCCACTGATATGTGGCGGCGTGCCAATTGACTGCGTAGTCCCCAACGATGCGATCCTTGTAGATGCGTGGGTTGTGCGTAACTGGATGAAATTTTCTCCTGCGTCCCGGCAAGAGCGAATGAGCGCGAGGTAAGCCGTGGCTTGGTCCCCCGCTTTTCCCTATTCTGCGCAGATCATGCCGATAGCAGCCGCGCGCTCCCGCACGACCCTCGAGAGATAAAGTCAGGCTGCGACCTTCTTGCCGGTCCGCTTGGCCGACGCCAGCGTTTCCGACTGTTTCGGTTTGCGGCCGAGACCCATGGTCTTGGCCAAGGCCGAGCGCGCAGCGGCGTAATTCGGCGCGACCATGGGATAGCCCGCCGGCAGGCCCCATTTGGCGCGATATTCGTCCGGCGTGAGGCCATAGTGGGTCGACAGATGGCGCTTTAGCGATTTGAAGTTCTTTCCATCCTCAAGGCAGATGATGTAGTCCGCCATCACCGACTTCTTGATGGGGACAGCAGGGTTGAGAGCCTGCGGCTGTTCTGCGGAAACGCTGCCGGAGGTTCCTTTTAGTGCCGCATGTACTTGGCCGATCAGGGCTGGGAGATCGCCCACTGGGACCGGATTGTTCGAGACATAGGCTGAGACGACGTCGGCGGTAAGCTCGATGAGGGCGTCGAGATTGTGATCGGCTTCTTCTGTCATGAAATTCTCCGGGTGGCTTGAAAGACAGCAGGCGAAGTCCTGCGTCATAGTGACGGCTGTCGCTGAAAGCAATAAGTGTCTCGGCAGCATTAAGTATCGCCATAAGCTATTGCTAATAGGCGTCCGCCCCGGAAATCGTTCGGCTGCCAGGCGCCGGAACCGATCTGCAGCCGTGCTCTTTTCAGCTTTTTGTAATGCAGGAAACAACGAGACGAAATTCCGCGCTTCATGAAAATACGGCCAGGTGAATGAAACCTTGCATTCGTCGTTCGTCACTGACGTTGACCCAAAGGGACCGGTTTATTCCCGGCTTCCTCTATGGATGACTATCTGTTTTTTTGCGAGCTGATCGGCCTTTCGCCGGGCCTTGGTCCGAGAATGAAGTCAAACACGGGTTGGGGCTGACCGAGCGCGGTCGCCTGCAAGGCTGCCGGGAGCCGTGCCGCGGCTTCTGCGTGTTCGGCGAGCGCTGCGGGTGACATGCCGAGCGCGCGCTCGAAGGTATGATCCGCCGTGTTCAGCCGACGAAGGAGCGTCGCGGCGCGTCCGGCATGACGTATCGCCGCCACCTGCTTGCCCTCGCGGATCTTCACGCCGGCCGCCGATAACAGGATCAATCCCTTGAAGAGCGTCCGAAGCGGAGCGCCTCGGCCTGCAACTTGCCACAGCCCCTCCCACGCCTCATGGGCTTCCCAGTAATAGCCGTGGTTGAAGAGGTCGAGACCCCATAGGAAAATGTCTGAATCCAGCGACGCCTCTGCCGCCAACGGCATGGCTTCGCCGTTGTAGCTATGTCCCGCGGAATCGCGCACGGGATGCGGGTGCCTGCCCGGCAGATACGCATAGGATGGAAAGCTCTTTTCCGGCAGCCAGCGCCGGCGCAACACCGAACCAATAGCCATCAAAGCCGTATAGCACACCCGTGGCCCTGAACAGATGCCCAGTTCCGTGCATAGCCGCCGCATCAGGAATGTCTTGGCAAATAGTTGTCAGCCAGTCAGATCTCACGAAGCTGCGAGGTTGCGTCGGCGGTCATCGGCAGTTCATGCGGGCCCTCACTTCGTAGGCGGTCATATTGTGGCTCGGCAGTTAAACGGGGCCTTTCAATTTGTGTGGTTCATCCGCCGTTAGAGAATGACGGCACCTGGGGGGTAATGTTCTCCTCATCAGGCCAGGAAGGAAGATAGATGCCTGAGCAGGCTTCGCCGGACTTCGCGGTGATGCGCAGCCGAACTGCTTACCGAGGATGCAGATCACGCATCTTCTTCCTCTTGAATCGTCATCGCCCTGACAGCACATTTCTGCAATGGTCGGCGGGCGTCGATGCGGCCCGGGTCGTGCAAATTGGCTATGGAGCAGGTGGAGGGGAACGAATGAACGCTGAGGCTTTTAGCAGCCCCATTTTCGTGAAGCGCGCCAGCTATATCGTGCAAGAGATTGCCAGTCCAGACGCTATCGAGTTTCTCAATGAGTGGCCCGAGGATCGCAGAGACCTGACCTACGAGACCGCCCTGAGGGCTTGTTGTGACGCATATGCTGGGCACATACCGGTAGGCGCTGCCAGCAATGCCTTTATCGGCTTTGCGAAGCGAGTTGCCATATTGGAGGACCCAACTTCCGCTATGCAGTGGCTCGCTGCGTGCAAGGCGGGCAGCGGAAAAGTGCAGGCATAGGCTTTCCACAAACTGTGCGACACTGGCGCAAGGCGACAGTGTCTAGATTGAGTTAGCCAAATCCCGCGCCACCGGACATGAACAGATTGCGCTCGTGACCACCGCTTGGACGCCAGCGATCAAGTTTAGCTGTGGGGTTGCAGCCGAATGTTTCGGCTAAGGAAATAAGTGCGAGCGAGGCTGTCGCCGCTGGGTGTAGGGGGGAGTGATGAACGGCTCGCGCAGATTTGAAAGGCCAGTCGTTGTTCAAGTCAGCCGTCACAGCTCGGAGCGTGTCGTGTTCGATGTCAATGACGCGTCCAACATCCTGCTGCGGCATCTCCATCGTCAGACCGCGAAGCGCAAGGCAGCAATGGACGCCTGTCTGCAGGTGTTGCGAGGTGAGGCTCATCCACCAGTCGCTCGGCGTGCTTTTGTGGCAGCCGCGCTCGAAGCAAAGATTCTGCGCAGCGATTGAGACTTGGACGCGCGCTCATGAATTTCGTTCATCTCAGCAACGCTGCAAGATTGCCGCGCCTCGCGCGCAAGCAGTTCATCGAGGGGAACTCGAGGATCTCCCGCCGTTGAGCCTGGACTTGGTCGAGGCGGCGGCAGAATATTGAAGCTGCAAGCACGGCCGCGGCGGACATGCGGACTGGATCAGCGATTGTCAATTAGGACTATGATTCCTATCCGCTTTGGCTAACCTGTCGAAGGAATATCCCACTGAATAATGATGGAGACCCGAACTGTCATGAAACTTGGAGCGAAACCGGCAATCCAGGAAGAGGTGCCATGGTCCGACAGCCTGACCACCTACGACAAGCAGCACCACACGCTGTACCTGAGGTTCCTGGATGCGGCCGCTGATGATGCCAGCTATGAGGAGATGGCGCAGGAGATCCTCGGCATCGATCCGGCAGAAGAGCCGGAGCGTGCGCGGAAAGCCGCGAGAAGCCATCTCGATCGGGCGAACTGGATGATGACGACCGGTTACAAGGAGCTGTTCGCGTAAATGAGGGTGAACGGACGGCGACACACTCTGCTTGTCAGACGTGATCACGGCGTTCGCCACAAGAACGGTATGACAACCGGCTACGCCGTGACGCCGCATGTAGCTCATAACTCGGAGCGGCCGCAGTTCCGCGATCGACGGGCGCAAAACACAGCATGGCGGCTACTAGCCACTGGAAGCCGCGGATTATGCCACGTCACCACCGCTTCTTAAATCCAGAAGGGAAGCTCAGGGCGTATTCAGGCAAAAAGGCGCATGGCTGAGGAATCATAGGTTGGGCAGCGAATCGGGAACCGCGCAGATCCATCCCAGCGCGAGGCGCCTAGGAGCGTCTTTCTTCGCCCTTCTGCGTTTCCGCCGCTGCCCCGTCTGCGGCACGCTCCAAGGCGACCATTTTCTTGACCAAAGCCAGCAGGTCGCGCTTGGTGCCGTGCGGCAGAGACACGACCTGTTGCGCAAGTTCCATGGTGTCGCGCGCTTCCTCCGGCGTGCGGCCCCATAGATGGGGGGCAGCGCTGAACAGCATTTCCATCGGCATGAACCCGAGGATTTCACACAGGTGGATCATGCGGGTGACGTGCATTTTTGAGAATGCGCGCTCATAGCGGCCATAAACCTGCATCGATAGGCCAAGCAAGGGAGCAAGCTCTGCGCGGGTCAGATCCTTGTCCTTGCGCGCCTTGCGGATGAACTGAGCTATTCTCTCGTCAATCTCGCCGAAGGTTTTGATGCCTTCGAACCCCGGGCGGCGAAAAACAGGTTTGTCGATCTCGGGATCAATCGTCTCAACCAATTCCATTTTGTTTTTATAGGCGTCCATATCCTTAGGCACGTCCTCTCCCTTCTTTCTTTTCCAGTCGCGGATAGGGCGACGCCTCAACCAAACATTTGAAAACGGGATTGACCCACGCACGCCCCACAGCGCTTTTCCAGAAGCCGGGGTGCTTTCCGCTGCTCGCAAGTAGCCATCAGGGCCCGTGCTGCGCTTGCCTTGCCTGGTTCTTTCCAGCGGAAGCCTGCATTCATAACGCCCTTGATCTGGCGCGGGGATAGGCACTGCCCACTGAGAGAAAATCAGCGCGCCTTGGCTGCAACCATTCGCCAAGCACCCGGCTTTCCCTCGAACACCGCTTCGACAGTTTTTTCCCATCGACCCACCCCAGATGCGCCAGGAGTTCGCACGCGATAGAATCTTTACCAATACTAATACATCGCTTCACGGCAACCGTCGATCCAGTCCCGTGCATTGAGATATCCCAATTGGATAAGCGAAACAGCTCGCCTTTGGCGGTTTCGTCAGATGGCCGGATGGATGCATCGAGAGCGGATTCCGTAAGCCCGTTCAATGGGGAAGAGACATTTGAGCCTTCACCCAAGTCGATGCCTTGGCGACCGACCCACGGCGCGGCATAGATGCCAATAAGGATACCGATCGTCATCCCGAGCAGGAAGCTTCGACCGCTCACGGTTCAATAGCCGTTGTCTCGGAGAAACTGGTCGATGGCAGCCTTTATAATCACCGTCATCTTGATGTCGTTGTCAAAGGCGGCCTTTTGCAGTCGCATCTTCGTGTCGTAGTCCAGCGGACAATTGACGTAGTGCTTGGCTTCCCGCGCGTGCGCCCGCTTCAAGTCGCGAAGGCGATAGCGTCCCTCCTCCTGAGCCAGGGCACGTTCGAGCGCCTTGCTCTTGCGCTCTTCACCGCTCGGGTTTGGCAGACTGCGCCGCGGCCGTGCCCTTGTCGCATCCGCTACTGAAACCGACGCCGCTGTTGGTTCCCGTGCAGGCATTCGCGCCTCTGCCTCTTCCGACACAGAGGCTGGTTTCATTGCGGCTTTGGATGTGGCTGGCTTCGGCCGACGCGGTGCGATCGGAAAGTCAGAGACGGACAGTTTGCCTGGTTTAGACATTTCCCACCTTTTCCCGGTTTGCCGCGAGATGGCGATCGAGCTCGGTCACAAGCGCCGCGACCTCCGCGCGGCCCTTCATGATCGGGTCGGTCAGTTCGAGCATCTGCAAAGTGCCGAGGCCGTTGCGGATTTCGCGGTAGCAATTGCGTTCGGTGAGCTCGGTATCCATCAACGTCGATTCATAGCCATTGTCGCGAAGATTGGCGATGAACGGACGGATCAGCCTGTAGGCCTCGAGAAAGCGGCCCGGAAGGGAGATGCGCGTCACCACGTTGAGGTGGGGAATGGTTCGCCCCTCCCTGTCGCCAATATCCGCGGTCACGGTGGCGGCTTCACCAGCCGCCTTGATTTCATCCTGGTTCGGCTGAATTGGCGTCAGCACAAGGTCGGAGTTACGGATGATCGTGTCGCGGATGACGCTGTCGACGCCGGGTGAGTCCATCAGGATTACGTCGTAGACGCCGTCTTGTTCGGCCAGCACGGTTTCAATGCTTCGCTGGGTTGCCGCGCTGTGCAGCTCGATGTCGGCCGGAAGATTGTCCTTGGCCTCACATCGCTTCCACCATTCGGCGAGGTTTTGGCGCGGATCGGCGTCGATCAGAAGAACCTTCTTTCCTTGAATAGCGTACTCGCCGGCAACGAGGATAATGACCGTCGTCTTGCCGGCGCCGCCTTTTCCGCTAATCGCGCAAATCCTTCGAGACATGTCTGACCCCTCTTTTGCCGTCCCCAGGCCGAACGCGGCAGGCCGTCGCCAGGCTCATGCCTCCTCTTGGGCAACAGGATTTCCAAACGAAGTCGATGCTTGGTTTCGCATGGCGCTTTTACACGATGCGGTCACGCCTCCTAGCGTGTGATACTTCAATCACATCTTACTTTCACATCATAACGTCGTAGCATGTGAACACATCGTGTGAACAAGTCGTGTGTGAAATGGGACCGGCCGTGTGCTGCCGCTTGAGCCATCCTAGAAGTCTCCACAGTCGCCCAACTTTCCTTTTTGACCGATGAAGGCGGCGGCACCGGCGTTTCCGCTCCCTTTGTGGTGAACCCCGGAGCCGCGCGAAGGCCGTCTGTGACGCTCGCACGCAGTCCGCCAGGGCGGAGAGCGGAGCGTCCCTTGCGGACGAGTACGAGGAGCACACAAAGGCCGACAAAGCGGTCCTGGAGGTGAACCCTGGAGAGCGTTTTAGCGTTTGAATGGGCAGGGACGGAGGCCCTGCCCATCGTTTCGATGCGGACGAGCGAAATGTGGGCCGCTCGAAAAGTTGGTTCTATTGAAGCGAATTTCACGTCTAATTGATGGTGGCAGGATACGGAAAAATGTGCGACATTTTTCCCAACGATCGAGGAACAAGCCCTCGATGCCTGCCGCAAGCGCCAGAGAGAGGGGCCCAAGGCCAATGGACGACGCGAAATTCGAGGTCCGGCTCGAGCCGGACCGGAAGGGTCGAATGGTGCATGCCCGCGTCAGCGCGGACGAATATGCGGCGATCGAAAAGGCCGCCAAGGCGGCCGACATGACGGTTTCCGGATTCTTCCGGTCGCTGATCATCGAGGGAGCGGGCGCTCGGCCATTCCTTACCGAGGAAGACCGCCTCGTGATGGCATTGCTGCTGGAGGATATGCGCGCGATCGGCGTGAACCTCAATCAGGTCGCGCGGGCGCTCAACAGCGGCAAAGGCGTTCATCCGAGCGACGTCGATATCAATCTCGGGAACGTGCAGCGCGTCCAAGCGGCCGTCATGACGGAGTTGCGATCGCTGGCGAAGCGCGCTGGCTATAAGCGGCGAGGGGAGGGGTAAGGCGTGGAGATCTTTTTCGGCGCCTTCACGAGCGAATGGGAGCAGCGCCGTGCGGCGTTGCTGCATGAACTGTCGCTCGGGCCAAAACGCCGTTCGTCGGCCGAAGACGAAATGAAGCGCCGATTGAAAGCGATGGCCGAGCTGGGCGGCGGTAGTGGTGG
>NZ_SUEG01000157.1:8359-11791 GCF_005063415.1 Mesorhizobium sp. | reverse complement strand
CTGGTCACCGGCCGCACCTGGATGGGCACCGCCTTCGGCGGCGCGCGCGGCCGCACCGACGTGCCGAAGATCGTCGACTGGTACATGGATGGCAAGATCGAGATCGATCCGATGATCACCCACACGCTGAAGCTCGAGGACATCAACAGGGGCTTTGACCTTATGCATGAAGGCAAGTCGATCAGGAGCGTGGTAGTCTATTGAAGGAGGTACTGATCCGGGTTCGGATCCGATATCCGAATTTCAGCGAGTCGCTCAGTATGCAGAGCTGGCAATTCGGCGAACATCTTTGGGTAGCGCTTAGGAATAACAACCGCGTTCGCATCGACCTCGATGAGATCGACCGCGGCAGAGAAGAAATATCGTTTCTCGTGCGCGATACATATCGGAGCAAAGCGCTCAAGGTGGTTGAGCGCGTCAAGCAAGAACACCGTATGGAGAATGAAGCGGTAATCGAAACGGAACCAGCATAGAACCAAGGGAGGAGACAAAAATGCCGGAAAAACTGCATCCTAAAATCGACAATGGATTGCCCAGGCAAAAGGCCGACTTTGCCGGCGGGACGCTGGTCTGCGCCTGCACCAGCAAGCCGGTCAAGGTGAAGGTCAAGGGCCAGATCGCCCACAACCATGCCTGCGGCTGCACCAAATGCTGGAAGCCGGAAGGCGCACTGTTCTCGGTCGTGGCGGTTGCCGGTACGGGCGACGTGACGGTGACCGAAAATGGCGACAAGCTGAAGGTGGTCGATCCGGGCGCGCTGATCCTGCGCCATGCCTGCACGGGCTGCGGCGTCCACATGCACGGCCCGGTCGAGCGCGACCATGCGTTCAAGGGGCTGTCCTTCATCCATCCGGAACGCTTCCAGGAGGATGGCTGGTCGCCTCCGGGCTTCACCGCCTTTGTCTCGTCGATCATCGAATCCGGTGTCGATCCGAGCCGCATGGACGGCATAAGGTCCCAGCTGAGGTCGATCGGGCTCGAGCCTTATGATTGCCTCAATCCCGGCCTGATGGATTTTATCGCCACCTGGACGGCGAAGAGGTCCGGCGCGTTGCCGGCCTAGTAGCCGCTCGACTATCATCGATCGAGCCGGGCGACGTCGCCCGGCTCTTTCGCATTTGGAACAACGATGCCCGCACCCGCTATTCTCGTCGATGCCGATGCCTGCCCGGTGAAGGCCGAGGTCGAAAAAGTCGCCGAGCGGCACGGCATCGTCGTCACCTTCGTCTCCAATGGCGGCTTGCGTCCATCGCGCGATCCGATGATCCGCAATGTCGTCGTCTCCAAGAGCGCCGACGCCGCCGACGACTGGATCGTCGAAAATGCCCGGCCCAACGACATCGTGGTGACCGCCGACATCCCGCTTGCCGCGCGTGCAGTGGCACTTGGCGCCCATGTACTCGGCCCGACCGGGCGCCCGTTTACGCCGGAGACGATCGGCATGGCGGTGGCGATGCGCGACCTCAAGCAGCACCGGCGCGAGACCGGCGAAAGCAAGGGCTACAATTCGAGCTTCGCGCCGCAGGATCGCTCGCGATTCCTGGGCGAGCTTGACCGCATCTTGCGGCGGGCGCTGAAATCCGCCTCAGCGGACTGAAACCATGACGATCGGTACCCCCACCAAGATACCCATGCAACGCCACACGCCGTTCGCGCTGTCGGCCTGCATCGGCGTGGCAGCCTTTGGCGCGGCGCTGATCTGGCGCGCGCCGCTTGCCTATTCGATCGGCGCCAATGTGTTCTTTGCCGCCTATCTCTGTCTTGTCGTCGCCCACATGCCGCGGCTTACCGGCAGCTATTTGCGCAAGAATGCAGGCGACACGGACCTGCCGGTGCTGGCCATCTTCGCTGTCACCTTGGTTGTAGTCGCAATTGCCATCATCTCATTGTTTCAATTGATCAACAGGGAGAAGAGCGCGGATCCCGTCGAGCTTACGGTGGCGTTGTTGTCTATCCCGCTTGGCTGGTTGACCATTCATGCGATGGCGGCGCTTCACTACGCGCATCTCTATTGGTTGGACGGCGATGCGATGGATGGCGACACCAAAAAGAAAATTCCGGTCGGCGGCCTCGACTTCCCGGGCGGCAAACGGCCGGAAGGCTCGGATTTCCTCTATTTTGCGACAGTGATCGGCATGACGGCGCAAACCGCCGACACCAACATCACGACCTCGCAAATGCGCCGTGTCGTGCTTGTGCATTCGATCCTGTCGTTCTTCTTCAACACGGTCATCGTGGCAGCCGCGGTCAATCTCGCCGTCAGCCTCGGCAGTCCGTAATAAATCCGTGATCGGGTGAAACATCGCTTAAGCTGGCGACGTATTGGGAGGAGAAGAGATCTGACAGGCCATGCGGAACCGCTTGGCAGGGAGGCAAGGAAGATATGGAATCGGTTGCCAGAGGCGAAGCCAGCACCGGAGCAGATAGCGCTGCTTCGACGGATGCGACGCTGATCTATCGCCAGTCGCGCTGGACACGGCTGACGCATTGGCTGTGGGCGATCGCGCTGTTCTTCATGCTGCTTTCCGGTCTGCAAATATTTAACGCCCGTCCGCAGCTCTACATCGGCAAGGAGTCGGGCTTTGGCTACAACAACACCATCTTCGCCATCGGCGCCGAGAACACCGCAAGCGGCCCGCGCGGCTACACCGAAATCTTCGGCAAGCGCTTCGATACCACCGGCGTACTAGGCTGGTCGGGTCCGGCCGGCCAGGAGACCTCCCGCGCCTTCCCGTCCTGGGCAACGATCCCTTCCTACTACGATCTCGGCACCGCGCGCGTCGTTCATTTCTTCTTTGCCTGGGTGCTGACCACCACGCTGCTGGTCTGGCTGGTCGCCAGCCTGATCAACGGCCATTTGCGGCGCGATCTTGCCCCGCGCCTCGACGATATCAGGCGGCTGCCGCGAGACATCGTCGAGCACGCCAGGCTCAGATTCCACCACAAGCGCGAATACAACACGTTGCAGAAGATGGCCTATGGCGGCGTGCTGTTCGTGCTGCTGCCGCTGATGATCATCACCGGCCTTGCCATGTCGCCGAGCATGGATTCGGTGCTGCCATTCCTCAACGACCTGCTCGGCGGCCGGCAGACAGCGCGCACCATCCACTTCACGGTGATGCTGCTGCTCGTCGCCTTCTTCATTATCCACATCCTGATGATCCTCGCCGCCGGCCCGATCAACGAGCTGCGCTCCATCATCACCGGCTGGTACCGAACCGACCCGCCGGCACATGGCGACAAAGCGCCAGAGAGGAGTGCCTGACATGGCGAAATTTGAGATCAGCCCCAAGCTAGAGATAAGCCGAAGAAAGTTCCTGACCTCGGCCAGCCTCGGCCTTTCCGGCATCATGCTGTCGGGCTGCGACGCCTTCGACAGCCAGCTTGGCGTCGGCGACGGCCTGCGCAGCTTCCTCGAAAGCGCCAACGGCC
>NZ_SUEG01000157.1:0-8349 GCF_005063415.1 Mesorhizobium sp. | reverse complement strand
TGCTTGCCGGCCGCGATGCGCTGGCGCCGGAGTTCACCGAGGCCGACATTCGCCAGCCGCAGCGGCCGAACGGTGTCACCGCACCGGACGACGATTTCTACAAGGGCCTGCTCGCCAGCGATTTCGCCGACTGGCGGCTGGAGGTTTCAGGTCTTGTCGAAAAGCCGCTGTCGCTAAGCCGCGAGCAGCTGATGAACATGCCGAGCCGCACGCAGATCACCCGCCACGATTGCGTCGAAGGGTGGAGCTGCATTGCCAAATGGACCGGCACGCCGCTGTCGCTGGTGCTCGACCAGGCCGTGGTCAAGCCGCAGGCGCGCTATGTCATGTTCCACTGCCTCGATACGATCGACCGCAGCCTTGCCGGCGATATCAAATATTACGGCTCGATCGACCTGGTCGATGCCCGTCATCCGCAGACGATCCTTGCCTATGGCCTCAACGGCAAGCCGTTGCCGGTCGAGAACGGCGCGCCGCTGCGCGTCCGCGTCGAGCGCCAGCTCGGCTACAAGATGCCGAAATACCTCTACAAGATCGAGCTGGTCGACGGCTTCGCCAATCTCGGCGGCGGCAGAGGCGGCTATTGGGAGGACAATGGCTACGACTGGTACGGCGGCATCTGACGACCGACGATTTATTGCCTTTTGTTCAGGCGACCTTGTCGATCAGCGGTTTGAGCGCAGGGTGTATTTCCGGCGAGGCGTGCTTGATCAGCGTCAGCAACGCGCGCTCGTTCTCATGCAGCGGCCGGTCGCCTAAGTGTTCAGCGAGCCATTTGGCCTCGCCGGCGTCGACCGTCTCGGCGCGGCGGGCCAGAGCCTCGGCTGCCTTGTTCCTCGATTCCCATTCGGCCTCGACGTCGCCCGGCGAGCGGTAGGCCTCCATAATGCCGGATAGGCCGCCCGACACCATACGGCTGAAGAAACCGCCGATCTCCGGATCGGCCTGCTCGAAGAACGAATCCCGGCGCAGCGCCACGTCGCGCACCGGCGGTTCGTAGCCGGCCGAACACATGACGAAATTGGCGATCGCCTTGACGAACAGATCGTTCCAGGACGGATCGTTGTCGGCCGCCGCTGTCCGCTCGTTGATCTCGAACAGCACCTCGGCCTCGGCGCGGCTGATGGCGATGTTGCCATCGCCGCCATAGGCGTAAAGAATGCGGCGCAACAGCTCGACCTCAGCCTTGGCAATCGACCCAGGGATAAGCCTGCCGCCGGTCATCAGCGGCCCATTGCCCTCCACGACCGCATGAGCGACCTGCTCCAGCGCATAGCCGGAAAGCGTGCTCGGCGATGATTTGGCAACTTCCAGCACATGCACCAGCAACTCGAGTTCTGTCCGGCTATCGACCATGCCGTCGCGCGAAATCGTTCGGATCAGCCAGTCGGCATTCTCCTGCGAAACATAGCCCGCCGGCTTTTCCTGGTGGACGATGAAGTCGGTGACGGCCTCGACGAAAAACTCGAGCCATTCCGCGCATTTGTCCCGCGCCGTTGCATCGAGCGCAAACAGCGCCTCGGCCTCGCCGCGCGTTACCACGCCGTCGCCGAACACTTCGCGGCGCAGCATGATCACGTCTTCCGCCGTGATCCGATTTTTCGAAGTCAGCCCGGCCACCGGCGCGCTCATGATCAATTCGCCCATTTTCTTCCCCGCCCGCCGCCGGTAATTGCCGGCCCTTATCCGGTATATCGGCAAGGTCTTGAGAAACCGGCAAGCGGCGTAGTTAGCGAAGGCTTGCCTGTCTTGCCTGTAAAGAAGGCCCGCAGAAGACTTGCCAGTAAAAACGTCGCTGGCAGGTGACAAGGTGTCGTCCACGGGCTATGGATGACGAGTCGAGGGCTCTTGATCGAGTCCTACCTGTTTGCGGGAGAGAGCAGCGAGAGCTGCCGCCGAAGGGGAAATCGCCCGAAATCTCTCAGGCAAAAGAACCGTAGACGGGAAAGACACTCTGGAAAGTCGGGGCTTGCCCCCGCGCCGAAGGTGTAAGCGCTGCCGACAGAGTTACGGGGCGCGAGTCTCTCAGGCTTCAGACAGAGGGGCACGGACTGGTCGCCATTCGCGGCCGCTTGCGTGCGACTCTGGAGATGACATGACGGGCGACGACACCAAACACCTTCCCCTCGAAGATCTGCACATGGCAGCCGGTGCGCGCTTTGGCGCCTTCGCCGGCTGGTCGATGCCGCTGACCTACCCGGCCGGCGTGATGAAGGAGCACCTTCACAGCCGAGAGCATGCCGGCCTGTTCGACATCTCGCACATGAAGCTGTTCGAAATCAGCGGCCCGGGCGCAGCAGCGCTTCTGAACCGCGCCTGCACGTTCGATGCCGGCGCGCTTGAGATTTCCCAGTCCAAATACACGTTCTTCCTCAATGAGGCGGCCGGGATACTCGACGATCTGATCGTCACCAGGCTCGGCGCCGAGCGCTTCATGATGGTCGCCAATGCCGGCAATGCCGCCGCCGACGAAAAACATCTGCGCGCACTGGCCGGGGATTTCGACGTGAAGGTGGACGCACTCGACCGCGTCTTCCTGGCCATCCAGGGCCCCGAGGCGTGGGCCGCCCTCTCCCGCGCCGGCATCGAGACCGGTTCGCTGGTGTTCATGCACGGCATCGAGCCGCGCGAAAAATGGTTCATGAGCCGGTCTGGCTATACCGGCGAAGACGGCTTCGAGATCGGGCTGCCGGAAGCGGAAGCGCGAAATCTCGTCATCAGGCTGCTCGAGGACGAGCGGGTGATGTGGATCGGCCTTGCCGCCCGCGACAGCCTGCGGCTCGAAGCCGGACTGTGCCTGCACGGGCTGGACATCACGCCGGAGATCGATCCGGCCAGCGCCGGGCTGATGTGGGCCATCCCCAAGGAGATTCGCGCCTCCGGCGCGTTCATCGGCGCCGATGCGCTGCGCGCCATCGTGGAGCGCGGCCCGGCGCAAAAACGCGTCGGCCTGAAGCCGGAAGGCCGCCAGCCGGTGCGCGCCGGCGCTGCCCTTTTCGATGCCGACGGCAACCCTGCCGGCCATGTCACCTCCGGCGGCTTCGGCCCCTCGGCCGGTCATCCGGTCGCCATGGGCTACGTCCAGACGCCGCTTGCCAAATCCGGCGCAAAACTGTTCGCCGATGTCCGCGGGACGAAAATCCCGGTCGACATCCACCCATTGCCCTTCACGCCCCATCGCTACCGCAAAGGATGATTTCAATGGCACAGACCTATTTCACCGAAGATCACGAATGGCTGCGCGTCGAGGGCGGCATCGCCACCGTCGGCATCACCGATTACGCACAGCAGCAGCTCGGCGATCTCGTCTTCGTCGAACTGCCGGAGCCGGGGAAAAAGCTGGCCAAGGGCGATACGGCCGTGGTGGTCGAATCGGTCAAGGCGGCATCGGACGTCTACGCACCGGTCGACGGCGAGATCACCGAGGCCAACACCTCGCTGTCATCGGATCCTTCGCTCGTCAATTCGGCGGCAACCGGCGACGGCTGGTTGTGGAAGATGAAGCTGGCCAATGAGAGCCAACTCGACGGGCTCCTCGATGAAGCCGCTTACAAAGCCCATATTGGTTGATAGCAGGACCAGGAAGATGACCGCAGCACCCTACCCCTTCTCGGCTCGCCATATCGGCCCGGGCCTCCATGACGTCAGAGCCATGCTGGCGACGATCGGCGTTCCTTCGGTCGAGACGCTGATCAGTCAGGCAGTGCCGAAGTCGATCCGGCTCGACCGTCCATTGGCCCTGCCCGCGCCGGCAAGCGAAGCGGAAGCGCTGACCGAGCTCGCAGCGACGATGGCAAAGAACAAGGTGCTGAAGAGCTTCATCGGTGCCGGCTATCATGGCGTCCATGTGCCACCGGTGATCCAGCGCAACCTGTTCGAAAACCCGGCCTGGTATACGGCTTACACGCCTTACCAGGCCGAGATCAGCCAGGGCCGGCTGGAAATGCTGTTCAACTTCCAGACGCTGGTGACAGAACTGACCGGCCTGCCGGTGGCGTCGGCCTCGCTGCTCGACGAGGCGACGGCGGTGGCCGAAGCTGTCGGCATTGCGCTGCGCCATCATCGCGACAAGCGCACCAAGGTGGCACTGGCCGGTACGCCGCACCCGCAGACGCTGGACGTCGTGCGCACGCGCGCCGAGCCGCTTGGCATCGAGGTCGACGGCGAGGTGATCGACGACAACACCGCCGCCCTGCTGGTCTCCTGGCCCGATACGTTTGGCGTCTACGGCAATCACAAGGCAGCAATCGACAAGGCCCGCGCGGCCGGCGCGCTGGTCGTCTTCATTGCCGACCCGCTTGGGCTGACGCTGACCGAGGCGCCGGCCAGGCTTGGCGCCGACATCGCCGTCGGCCCGATGCAGCGTTTTGGCGTGCCGATGGGCTTTGGCGGGCCGCACGCCGCCTATTGCGCCGTCTCCGACAGGCTGACGCGGCTGATGCCCGGCCGGCTCGTTGGCCAGTCGACGGATAGCAAGGGTCGCCCCGGTTACCGCCTCGCTTTGCAGACACGCGAACAGCATATCCGCCGCGACAAGGCGACCTCCAACATCTGCACCGCACAGGCGCTGCTCGCCAACATGGCGACGGCCTATGCGATCTGGCATGGCCCTGCCGGGCTGCAGGCGATTGCCGGCCGCGTCCACACGCTGGCCAACCGCCTGGCTGCCGGCCTCAAGGCAGCGGGCGTTTCGGTGGTCGGCGAAAGCCGCTTCGACACGGTGGCCGTGGAGGTGAAGGGCAGAGCCGGCGCGATTGCCGCCGCCGCAGAAAAGACCGGCCGGCTGCTGCGCGTCATCGACGCCGACCATGTCGGCATCAGCTTCGACGAGACCTCCACCGAAGCCGATCTGGAGGCGATCGCTGCACTTTTCGGCGCCAAGGCCGGCGTTGCCACCGGCAGTTCCATGCCAGGAAAACCGCGCGGCAAGGAGTTCCTCACCCAGCCCGTCTTCCGCGAAAATCACTCGGAAACCGACATGATGCGCTTCCTGCGCCGGCTGGCCGACAAGGACCTGGCGCTCGACCGCGCCATGATCCCGCTCGGCTCCTGCACCATGAAGCTCAACGCCGCCGCCGAAATGATGCCGGTGAGCTGGCCTGATGTCGCCAACCTGCATCCCTTCGCGCCGGCAAACCATTCGATAGGCTATCGCGCCATGATCGAGGAGCTGGAAGGTTGGCTGGCGGAGATCACCGGCTTCGACGCGGTGACCCTGCAGCCCAATGCCGGCAGCCAGGGCGAATATGCCGGGCTGCTCGCCATTCGCGGCTATCATCTGTCGCGCGGCGAAGGCCATCGCACCGTCTGCCTGATCCCGTCCTCGGCGCATGGCACCAATCCGGCAAGCGCGGCCATGGCCGGCATGAGCGTCGTCGTCGTGCGCTGCACGGAGGACGGCAATATCGACATGGGCGACCTGCAGGCCAAGGCGGCCGAGCATTCGCACAATCTTGCGGCGCTGATGTTCACCTATCCTTCGACGCATGGCGTCTTCGAGGAAGGCGCGCGCGACCTCTGCGCCCTCGTCCACAGCCATGGCGGCCAGGTCTATTTCGACGGCGCCAACCTCAACGCGCTGGTCGGCCTCGCCCGTCCCGGCGATATCGGCGCCGATGTCTGCCACATGAACCTGCACAAGACCTTCTGCATCCCGCATGGCGGCGGCGGCCCCGGTGTCGGCCCGATCGGCGTCAAGGCGCACCTGAAGCCATATCTGCCCGGCCACGTCACCGAGGGGTCGGCCCATGCCGTGGCGGCGGCACCGTTCGGCAGTGCCTCCATCCTGCCGATCACCTGGATGTATATCCGCATGATGGGCGCTTCCGGCCTGAAGCAGGCGACCGAGACGGCGATCATCTCCGCCAACTATGTGGCGACGTGGCTTGGCGAGCATTTCCCCCTGCTTTACAAGGGGCGCAACGGACGCGTTGCGCATGAATGCATCCTCGACACCCGCGTGCTCAAGGACAGCGCCGGCATCAGCGTCGACGATATCGCCAAGCGGTTGATCGACTATGGCTTTCACGCGCCGACCATGTCGTTCCCGGTGGCCGGCACACTGATGGTCGAGCCGACCGAATCCGAGCCCAAGCGCGAGCTGGATCGTTTCTGCGAGGCGATGATCGCCATAGCCGGCGAGGCAGCCAAGGTGGCCAGGGGTGAATGGCCGTTGGCCGACAATCCTCTGGTCAATGCGCCGCACACCGCCGCCGAGGCATTGGCCGGCCAGTGGACCCATCCCTATTCGCGTCTGGAGGCGGCCTACCCCGCCGGGGATGCCGATACGGCGGCAAAATACTGGCCGCCGGTGTCACGCATCGACAACGTCGCCGGCGACCGCAACCTGGTCTGCTCCTGCCCGCCGCTGTCGGAATATCTTGGTGCGGCGGAATAGATCATGATCCCGAAAAGTGGAATCCGGTTTTCGGACAAGATCATGGTCTAACAAGAAGATAGAAGCCTCAATCAGGCAGAACGCAAGGCCGGCCCGTCGGCCTTGTTCGCCCGGTCCCGGACGACGACGCGATTTCGCCCGGCGCGCTTTGCCGCATAGAGTGCTGCGTCGGCTTCGGCCAGCACATCGTCGAGACCGGTGCCGCTTGTTCCGCCAAAGCCGATGCCGCCGCTGACTGTGCTTCGCAACGGACCAAGCTGGGTGGCCACGACTTCCGTGCCGAAGGCGACGCTGATCTTGCTCGCGATGTCATAGGCCTTCTCTTCCGTCATCCGCGACATGACGAGGACGAATTCCTCGCCGCCCAGTCGGAAGGCGTCGACGCCGGTTCTGGCGTATTTCCTGATGACCCCTGCGAAGCGGCGCAGGACCTGGTCGCCGACCGGGTGACCGAATACGTCGTTCGTCCTCTTGAAATGGTCGAGATCGAACATGGCGACGGACATGAACGGACCAAAGACCCGCTCGCCGTAGAGTGCCGTCAACGCCCGCCGGTTCATCAGCCCGGTCAATGGATCGGTCATCGTCTCGGCCTTAAGTTCGATCTGCGCCTGCAAATGGTGCAGGGAGAGCGTCAATGCACCGAGCCCGGTCATGCAGGCGACGGCCACGACGGAATTCACCCGCTCGGCCCAATTGTCAGGTGCTACACCGAGCACCCATTGGCCCTTGACCAACAGGACCGCGCCGCAAAGTCCGAACGACAGCGCACAGACGCCGCTCAGGAACGAGACGACCAGCAATATCCGGCGATCGTGACCACCCTCAATCCAGAACATCGCCCCGATGAGCGAGAGCAGCGCCGTTACTGTCGCGTAGGTGACGATGAAGCCGACACCATCAAACCCGAGATACGTCGCGCCCGTGCAAACAGCCATCGCAACCAAGGTCGGCAAGATGGCGCGCCTGTAGTCGCCTATGCTGAGATATTGCATGGCCGACAGGCAGATAATCAGGAAGCCGAGGCTGAGAAGCACAAGCACGATCTGGCAAAGCCAGGCGCTTGGATCCCTGGTGTAATGCCAAAACAACACCACATGTGCGACAAGCACGAGAATGCCGCACGCCACCGTCAGCACAAAGCGTGCCTGTGGCGCGGTGAACCAGATCGCAAACATGGTGATGCTGAGGCACGTGCCCGACAGCGCAGCCGCGAGCAGGAGCGAACTGTAATCCAACATGCTTAAGCGACAGCCTCTTGAGGGTTCCGCTGCATTCTAGGTCAGCGACAGTCCGCAAATACCGTTTTTTCAGCCAATCTTCCGGCGTAACCTTCGGACAGGGTTTACAAAACGTCGATGCTCCAGGCTTCGACCCCATTTCCGCCGCTTGGTTGTCGAATGGTTTTGCAGTAAGAGGCTCTATCCTCGAACGTAACAGGAACCTCCGTCGCCCGCCCGCGAAAAGCGTGGCAGTATCGGGTGGTGATTCGCAGCATCGGAATCCAGAACCAGCATGGACGACAACAACGATCTTTTTGCCAATTTGGGCAAGCAGCCGCAACCGGCTCGCGCCGCCGCGCGCCCGGCCGACCCGCTGGTGCAGGCGGCGAAGCGGCCGGCGCCCCGTGACGCCAGCGAGAGCTACAGTGCCGCCGACATCGAGGTGCTGGAGGGCCTGGAGCCGGTACGCCGCCGCCCGGGCATGTACATTGGCGGCACCGACGACCAGGCGATGCACCATCTGTTTGCCGAGGTCATCGACAATTCGATGGACGAGGCGGTCGCCGGCCATGCGACCTTCATCGATGTCGAACTATCCGCCGACGGATACCTGTCCGTTACCGACAATGGCCGCGGCATTCCCGTCGATCCGCACCCGAAATTCAAGAAGCCGGCGCTCGAACTCATCATGACGACGCTGCATTCAGGCGGCAAGTTCGACAGCAAGGT
>NZ_SUEG01000156.1 GCF_005063415.1 Mesorhizobium sp. | reverse complement strand
GCCTTGCCCGACGCCGGTGCGATGAGGCCCGGCACGACGGCTGATGCGAAACCGGCAAGCCAGTTGCGGAAGCCGAAGTCGGCGTGCGCCGGCAAGAAGGCGAAGCCGCGCAGGCGCATCGTGCGGCCAGCCAACAAGAAGCCGGCGATCTCCGCCGGGACGGCGGAGTAGGGCATGGCCAAGGCTCCTTCCGCCGGCGATCCGCAGCCGCACGATCAGGCACCCGGCAAGCGAACCAAGCGGGCGAAGAAGACGCTGGCCGACGGCTTTCTCGAGGCAATCCGCGCCGATTTTCGCG
Organism: Mesorhizobium sp.; assembly: GCF_005063415.1. Taxonomy (GTDB): domain Bacteria; phylum Pseudomonadota; class Alphaproteobacteria; order Rhizobiales; family Rhizobiaceae; genus Mesorhizobium. The sequence goes on along the minus strand of NZ_SUEG01000156.1, from coordinate 11,715 downwards.
CCCATGGCGCCGGCGTCATCGCCGAGGTGCGCGCCGAAAAGCCCGACCAGTATCTGAAGCTCGTGCTGTCGGTGCTGCCCAAGGATCTAAGTATCAACATCAACAATCTGGATGCATTGAGCGATGACGAAATCAGGCAGCGCATCCGCGGCCTCGAAGCCGTCCTCCGGCCGTTTCTCGAAAGACCGGGCCTCGCAAAAGGCCTCGCACAGCCGGGCGGCAAGGAAGGAATACCTCAGCCTGCTGGCGGAGCTGGACCGGAGGCGCCGCACTAACCAGCTTGCCGCCTATCGGCCTTTTCGGACATCGTCTTCGAAATGATCGTGCGCCGGTTCGGGCCGGTGAAGGAGGAGTAAGCCGCCCGACGAAATAGTGACGTTCAGTTGGAGCCCGCCGCGCCGAAAGGTGCGGCGGGCTTTTGCATTTTCCCTGGCAGTCTGTACGATCTTTTCTCTGCGCGAGGGCGGCTCGATCCGGCGCCTGCCAGACCAAGATGCGCGTTAGGCTTCACGGGAGATGGTGTCATGCTTGCCAGAGTCCTGACACAAGCGGCAGTCCTGACAGTCGGGGCGCTTCTGTTTGCCGCGACGGCCGACGCCCGGCCGGACAGCCGCGCGATGACATGCGAACAGACACAGCTTCTGATCCAGAGGCATCGCTCGGTGGTGCTCACCACCGGCCAGAACACCTACGACCGTTACGTCCGCCAATTCGGCAATGAATGCGACTGGCCGCAGGTGCCGCGCGCCGCGTATATCAAGACGCGTGACGGTCAGTGTCTGGTCTATCGCTGCCAGGAGCCGGTCTTCGACCTCCCGAATTGAAAGCAGGCGGCGGCTCATTCCTCGTCGAAAGAACCACCCTCGCTTGCAAGGTCGCGCGAAATGACGCGTTCATCGGTATCGTCCGGCAAGGCCTCGTCGCTTTCCTGGTAAGCGTTGTCGTCGTCCTCCTCCGGCAGTTCCCCGTCTTTCTCGACGTCGTAACGGATGTCGCCGTTTTGCGGCACGCCGTCAGGGAGGATTCTCCCGCTCCGGATGGCATCCCAGTCCTGCTGCTGGATCGTCGGGCTCTCCGTCTCGTCGTCGGTTCGATCTTTCCTGCGCGGTTCCATCGCCGGTTCTCCATAATGTCAGCGGCCCTGAATTGGCTCAGTGGTTCAACTCATAAGTCTGGCGGCCGGTTCCCGTTCCCGGGGCCACGGCAGTCCCGGCGCATTGCCGCACGACGGAACCAATCGCGCCTGCCTGGCTTCACAAGTCAGAAGATACTGGCGCGAAAGGAGCTCGACATGAGACCGCTCATTTTCTTGCCATATATGCTAGGCGCGCTGGTGCTGGCGGTGCCGGCGGCCGCGCAGCCGGGCGAACAGGCGCAATCCGACCGCTGCAAGATCGAGCCGCCGGACAAGAACAGCCAGCAGCAGAAGCCGGCCGGCAACAATTTGTCCGATACGCTCGAGCCATGCGGTGGGGTGCTGAAGCCGCCGCCAACGGGCGATCAGGGCATGGCGGCGCCACCGCCGAATGAGGGCAAGACCCCGGTGATCGAGCCCGGCGAGGTGCCGCCACAGCCGCCCAAGCAGTAGCCGCTTCATTTGCTGCCACAGGGGCTGTCCATGGCGCTGCGACGGGGCGGTAACGCCGCGCCGTTCGAGCCGGCAGTTTGTTGCAGTCCCCTAGGAACATTAGCTTGTCCTAAATGTTGTTTTAGACGCAGTCGATATCACCCCCTCCGGTATCGCTGCTGATCGGGAGACCGATCGGCCCGCGTCTTGCGACGCGGGCCACCGCAGCTCATCCGCAGTCCATTCGCCGCACCGCATCGCACTTCACCGCCATTCGATTAGCCGCCACTTACGGAACAACAAGGTGGCGTGGGCGTTTCCTAGAGGGTTCGCCGCTTCGACCGGAATGCCGCGTCGCAACCGTAAAGGCGAGGCCCGTAACAACAGGAGTAGACGATGAAAATCCACCTTGTTCCTGCCGCGGCGGGATTGGTGTTGCTCACCGGCGTCGGCGTGGCCACCGCGGACCAGGTGATTGTCACGCCCGAACAGCAGACGGTCATCCGCGAATACGTCCACAAGCACCCGCTGGCGTCGATCAGTCTTCTGGGGGTGGAGCTCAATATTGGTTCCACGTTGCCCGATACGGTCGAGCTGCAACCGATCGATGTTCCCGACGTGCAGTACAGATACGTCGTCGTCGACGGTCGCACCGTGCTCGTCGACCCCGGCACGCGCAGGATCGTGCACGTCATCGACTGACCGGCGTACCCAAACCGCGAACCGGATTTGGAAAGGTGACGGTCTAATAACCAAATCAGAGCTCCATCCCGAGCGATCGGGATGGAGCCGCTGTCGTCTCGAAACAAGGAAAGGAGCCATTCCCATGCATGTCGAGCCGGTCAACGTGGCCGCAGCCGTCGACAAACTGCTTGCTGAACGAGGGGATGGCCTGCTGTCGATGAAGGCGGCGATTGCACTGTTGCGCGAACGCACCGGAACCGAGCGCTCGGACGCCGACCTTGAAGGGCTGATCATCAAGAAGGCGGCGCTGCTGGGCGTCGCCGTCCTGTGTGACAGAGAGGTTCAATGACGCTGTTGCCTGCCGCTCAAGACGCCGGTCGAAATATCAGCTAGAACAAAGTTGCTTACGCATGAACCGAGCCGACGGAGGCATCAGTGACGGACAGGCAGGAACGGATTCGCCAGCGAGCACACGCGATCTGGGAACAGGCAGGCAGGCCCGACGGGGCGCATCAGCAGCATTGGGATCAGGCTACCGCCGAAATCGACGCAGAAATCGCCACGAAAGAGACCGCCAGCCGGCCGAAGCCGAAAGCACGTCAGCCTAAGCCGGCGCCGGCCGCCAAGGACGGAACCAAACCCAAGGCGCGACCACGCAAAGCGTGAACTCGAGCGGATTTGATTCCATTGCTGGATCTCGCGGTTCGGTTGGACCCATCGTCTTGGCGCTCCTGCACGTCGTTCCGTGATCGGCAGCAGAACCAGTCCTGACCGGTCCCGCCGCCGCAAGCCCACCCGCGATGGTAGGCCCGAATGGTGCGGCTAACTACTTGCCGCAATTGTTGTCGTTGACAGTCGGTGAAACCGTCCCGGCAGGCTTGTTGGACGCGTCGGGTTGGGCTCCTTGCGGGGTTGCAGGGCAGTTTTCATCCGCATTGGAGGTCATGGTACCCGTCGTACCCATCGTGCTGCTGGTCGTGCCAGGGTCAATACCGTTCGGTTTGGGCTGGACGACGATGCTCTTCTCGCTGCCAGGCGCATTGTTGTCCGACCCGGCGTTCTGGGCCATCGCGGCGGTCGCCAGACCGGCTGCAAGTATTGAGGCTGTCAGGATTTTCGTAAGCATGCTGATCTCCATCATTCGGTTGTCATCGTTTGTCGACTACAGAGAAAACAACCCCAGTGATGGAAAGGTTCCGGCAAAAATGACGCAACACGGTGAAGCAAACCCGCGCAGCGCGGACCTTCTCTGCCCGTTTTTATATTGCTGTGGGTTGGTTTGATGTTGTTGTTTGCAGATTAAGAATTCTCCTTATTTTGGCTGCCGACCGTTGCGCGACGTTCGTCTATCCCGGCGCCCATCAACTAACAATCGCATCGCTTCAATCGGCAGAGGCCATCCCGAAGTAAAACTTTCGGAAAATTTCACTACAAATTTCACGCGGCTGTTCTTTCAACAGTTACCATAAGGCAAGTAATTGGATCGGCAAAGAAACCGATCTTCTTCCTTGCACTTAGGGCGTAATGCAACCGGCGAGTTCGCAGGCTGCTCAGCGCAACTACAGCAAGGAGAATGTTATGACCATCAAGATCAAAACAATCACCGGTGCGGTGGCAGGCAGCGCAGTGCTTTTCATGCTCTCGATGCCGGTAAATGCCGCGAACGGAATTGCCGTTGGTGTTGGAACGTCCATCGGCGGCAACGGCGGCATCAAAGCCCGCCTCGGCGCGACGGTTGGCGGTCGCGGCGGCATCAACGCCGGTGCCGACGCAACGGTTGGCGGCAGCGGCGGCATTAACACCGGTGCCGGCGCAACGATTGGCGGTTCCAGAGGCATCGCCGCGGGCGCCGGCGCATCGGTCGGGGGCAGAAGCGGCATCAACGCCGGTGCCGGCGCGACGATCGGCGGTTCCAGTGGCATCGCGGCGGGCGCCGGGGTAGGTATCGGCAGCGGCGTTAACGCTGGCGCCGGGGTCAGGGTCGGCAGTGGCATCAATGTCGGCGCCGGTGTCGGGATCGGTGGTGGAAGCAATCCGAGCAATCCGTCCAACCCGGGCAGCCCGTCCAATCCCACCAACCCCAACAATCCCAGCTTGCCCCAGGTCGTTGCCGACATGTCGGGCGACAAGTTGGCCAGGATGAAGAAGCGCTGCGTTGACGTGCTCAGCAGCGAAGGCACTTACGATAGCGATCTGCGCCAATTGTGCCTGCTGATCGCTCGCCGCTAAGGCGAATACATCGGATGAAATGTCGGACTGGGCCGAGAGGCCTTCGTCCACCAAACCTCCAGCTGTCCAAAGCCCGCCATTGCGGCGGGCTTTTTGCCGAGCATGTGGCGGAGCATGGCGGGGCTCGAAAGAGCTTGCGCCTCAATGCGTCTGACGGCCAAGATCCGGCGGAGCGGCCGCTCTGTCTTCCACGGCATCCCCGCCCACTACGGGGCTGCTTTGCATCAGCTGAGTGCATGCAAACTCCGCCAGATCGGCTTCCGCGAAGCCGTCGAACTCGATAGCTGCGCCTTGGAGTTGGGCGGCTTGCATGACGAGCCATTCAATGTCTTCGCGCGCAACATTCTCGGCGAGGTTCTGCAGTCGCGCGGCTTCCGCGACAGCAGTCAGATTGATGGCAATCCCGGACCGCAATGTAGCTCGAACCCGGGAACTGACGTCTTCGTGCAGGCGAACCGAAAATCCGTAGCGCATGGAAAACCTTTCCCTTCGGGAGGTTTGTCCCTCGTGCCATACCATGCGCCCAGGGTCCGCGATTGGCAAGCGAAAATCATTAAAAAATCGTGTTATGTCAAATAGTTAGAGTATTTTGTTGATTGCCCATTTGATGCTTGATCAGCTTCATCGGACTTCTGCATGACTCATGCATCTGAAGATCTTGACGTACTCTGTTCACATACCTAATTCTACAACAAATTAGGAACATACTAACTCAGCTGCTTTTAGGCTGGTATGACTGGAGGCCGAGATGTCCGAACTGGAACGCCCGGAACGATTGCAGATCATGCTGACCGTCGATGAACTGGCGGCGTTGGAGAACTGGCGCTTCGACAAGCGCATGCCGAGCCGGTCGGCCGCGGTACGTGAGCTTTTGAGGCGAGGTCTCACAGCCGATGGTTTCCTGACGGCGGCGCATGGGACCAAGTCGCGCGACTTCGGCATTCTGCCGCATTCTGCCGATGGTGACGGGGCAGTCGAGGGGTCTTCCAGCAGCGAACAGTGACATCTCCAGCGACCCCGTTCGCCCGCCGCACCTCGTATGGCCTTCACGGCCACTGGGTATCATCAAGCAGCTTGGTCTATCTGTGTGGCCCTCCGCCGTCGGTTGACAGAGCTGGCGTTGCAGATACATTGCACAGGACTATACAGGTGCAATGAACAGGTATGCCTATGGTCCGCCGCGTGGTCCCATCGTCTCCCGGTACGGGCAAGCCCGAACAGATCGCCACGGTTCTCGAACACGAAATCCGCTCCGGTGTTCTGGGCTTCGGCGACCGGCTGCAAAGCGAGAACGAGCTCGTCCAGCGTTTCTCCGTCAGCCGCAACACCGTCCGCAAGGGCCTCGAGGAACTGTCCAGCCGCGGGCTGATCACCACCAAGGTCGGCATCGGCTCTTTCGTCACCTTCGATGGCAAGCCAGTTGATGACTCAATCGGTTGGTCGCGGGCGCTCGCCAACGCCGGCGCCAATGCCGAAACGCGGACGCTGCGGCTCGAGGTGATCGAGGACCCTGATCTTGCCGCACTGCTTGGTATAGAAAACCCGTTTTTCATCGCTGTCGATCGGGTCCGCTCCAATGCCAGCGACGGCCACGCTATCTCCATCGAGCGCAGTCGCCTGCCATTGTCACCCGAACTGGAGGACGTGCCGTTGCGCGGCCTGCGCGAAGGCTCGCTCCACCAGACGCTGCGCGGCGCCGGTCTCATTCCAGACCATGGCGAGGAATGGGTCGGCATCGAAATGCTCAACCCAGAGGACGCCGCAATCCTCGGCTGCCCGCAAGGCACGCCTTTCCTGCGCGGTCGTCGGTTGACCCGCGCCGCCGATGACCGGCCGATCGAATATGTGACCAGCCTGCTCAACCCGGCGCATTTTGCGCTACATATGAGGTTCTGAGTGATGCCGGATGACACCGGGAAGATGACCGATCGGGCTATGGGAGCCCTTGTCGGCGGGGCACTGGGAGATGCATTGGGCATGCCGACGCAGCTTTTGTCGCCGGCCCGGATTGCCGAACTCTACGGTCACGTCGACGGCTTCATTGCTCCTTTCGCCGACCATCCGGTGTCGAAGGGGCTCCCCGCCGGAACGATCACCGACGACACCGAACAGGCGCTTCTGCTTGGTCGTATCCTGGTCGAATCCGGCAACCGGTTCGACCACGCGCGGTGGGTCAATGCGCTGCTCGACTGGGAGCGCGACGTCAAGGCGCGCGGCAGTTACGACCTGCTGGGACCATCGACCAAACGCGCCATCGACGCCATAAACCGTGGCGTGGCGGCCGGGGAAGCGGGACGCAGTGGCGACACAAATGGTGCGGCCATGCGCATCGCGCCAGTCGGCATCATGATGCCGCCGGAGCCGCTGGAAGCGCTGGTCGCCAAAGTTGCCGAGACCTGCCGGGCGACGCACAACACCTCTATCGCGATCGCTTCAGCCGCAGCGGTTGCTGCCGCCGTCAGTCGCGGCGTCGTTGGCGGCGACTGGCGCGCCGCTTCCGACAGCGCCATCGCGGCAGCGCGACGAGGAGCGACGCTCGGCAATTGGGTGACCGGCGGTGACATCGCCGCGCGTATTGGGTGGGCGCAGGAGCTCGTACGCGGCAAGGCGACGAACGACGCGATCCGGCTGATCACCGATCTGGTCGGCACCGGTGTCGCCAGTCAGGAATCCGTTCCGGCCGCATTCGCGGTGCTGGAAGTCGCCCGTGGCGATCCCTGGCAGGCGGCAGTCATCAGCGCCAATCTCGGTGGCGACACCGACACGATCGGCGCCATCGCGGCCGGCATGGCCGGTGCCTGCACCGGCCTTTCCCGATTGCCTCAGAACCGCATTGCAGACCTCAAGGGTATCGACATGACGGAGGTTAGCGCGCTCGCCGCCGACCTTGTTGCGGCGCGGACGTCTAGGGCCCGTGTGGACAAGACCAGTAGCGGCAAGGATGCGGCAGCATGAGCGGGCGTCTCGTCCACATCGGCAGCGCGGTAGTCGACTATGTCTACCGCATCGATGCCTTGCCGGCACCGGGCACGGAGAAGACCGCATCGAGCTTTGCACAAGTCGCCGGCGGCGGCTTCAACATGATGGTCGCGGCCAGCCGCACCGGCATGAAGGTGGTGTTCGGCGGCCAGCTCGGCAGCGGACCCAATGGCGACTTCCTGCGCGCGGCCTTAGCCACGGAGGGGATCGAGACACTGACGCCGGCATCGCCGGTTCTGGACAGTGGCAATTGCGTCGCCATGATCTCGAGCGATGCCGAGCGCACCTTCGTCTCGTGGCCTGGTGCAGAGAGTTTGCTCAGCCTTGACATGATGGCGCCCGTCTCGGTCGCACCGGGGGATTGGGTGTTCATCTCCGGCTATACGCTTAGCTACCCGGGAAGCCGAGACGCGATTGTTGACTGGATCGAGGCACTTCCGGCCGACACACCGCTTGTCCTCGACCCAACACCTGTCATCACCGACATTCCTCGCCATATCCTGTCGCGGATACTCGCCCGCACCACCTGGTTGAGCTGCAACGCGACGGAAGCGACCGCGATTGCCGGTCCGGGCGGTGTCGAGACACTCGCGTCACGGCTTCTAAGAGACCACTCCCCGAAGGCCGTCGGCGTCGTCATTCGCGCCGGGGCGAAAGGCTGCCACGTGCGGCTGGCCGATGGCTCGGCGAAAACGATTGCCGGCTTCCAGGTCGATGCCATCGACACCAACGGCGCCGGGGATACCCATATCGGCGCCTTCGTCAGCGCGCTGGCGCGCGGCATGCCGCCTTTTGAGGCAGCGCGCTACGCCAATGCGGCGGCGGCCATTTCCGTCACCCGCTACGGTGGTTCATCAGCGCCGACCGACTGCGACATCCGGACATTCCTAAGCCATGCCGGCGGTCCGCCGATCAGCCTCCATGGCCGGAAGCAAGAGGCCAAACGCCCGACAGCCTGACAAAGCCCGGGAAGCGGGCAAACACAGAGAGGAACGAACATGCGCATGCCCGACTTGACTGCCCTGCTGACGGCGGCCGCCGTCTTCACCTCCGCACTCGCATTTGCCGCCAAGGCCGACGAGGTGCACGTACTCAACTGGAAGGGCTACGGCGCCGACGAGCCGTGGGCCATCGAAGCCTTTGAGAAGGCGACCGGAAACAAGGTCGTCAACGACTTTTTCAATTCCGAACAGGAGATGCTGACGAAGCTCAGGACCAATCCCGGCCTTTATGACGTCGTTATGATCAACGCCGCCTTCAACGACCAGGCGATGGCGGAAAAGCTGATCCAGCCGATCGACACATCCAAGCTGCCGAACTACGCCGATATCAGCAAGGACAAGGCCGGGTCGCCAATGCTCGTCCACGACGGGAAGGTTTATGGCGTGCCATGGGTTTGGGGGCTGACGGCGCTCGCCATCAATGAAAAATCCTTCGACAAGCCGCCGACGAGCATCGCCGAAATGTGGGATCCCGCTCACAAGGGCCGCGTCACCATCCGTGATGATGCCGTCGAAGCGGTGCAGTTCGGCGCCATTGCCACCGGCCAGAACATCAACGACATCAAGGATATGGAGGCGGTCAAGGCGAAGCTCACCTCGCTGATGCCGCAGATCAAGACGTTCTGGAGCTCGGAGAACGACTGGAACCAGATGGCTGCCTCTAACCAGATCGACATCGGCACCTATTGGAGCGGCTCGGCCGACCGCGCCAAGACCCATTTCAAGCTGCCGGTCGCGCTCGTGATCCCGCAGGAGGGGGCCGTCGCCTGGCTCGACGCCTTCTCCATTCCGGTCGGATCCAAGAATGTCGCCGGCGCCGAGGCCTTCATCAACTACATGATCGACCCGAAGTTCTATGTCGAATGGGTCACCAAGGTCGGAGCCCCCGTATCCGCAAACACCAAGGCTGTGGAAGCACTTCCCGGGGATGCGTTCAATCGCAAGGTGATGGGTGACCCGGCAGTCGCCAAGCGCATCCAGTTCCAGGCGCCGATCACAGACGCCCAGCGCGAAGCCTATCTGTCGCTCTGGCAGCAGCTCAAGGTCGACGTGAAGTAACAGCAAAAGCCGCGATCAGCCGACCATCGTGTCGGCTGATCCTTCCCGTCCTGGGAGGAGATTGTCATGGCAGTACAGGTTGCAGCCGCCTCGCGCAGCGAGCCGAGCTCGGCCCTGCCGCTGCTGGCGCCTGCCTATCTCTGGCTGACGGTTGCAATTTTCCTGCCGCTCTCAGCCATGGTGTTCTTCTCCTTCATGACCGACCTGCCGCTGTCGGGGAAGCCGTGGGCATTCACGCTCGAAAACTATGCCGCCTTCTTTTCACAAAGCCTTTACCTGACATTGCTTGTGGCCTCGCTGCGCCTCGGCCTCGAGGTGACGCTGTGGTGCATCTTCATCGGTTATCCCGCCGCTTATGTGCTGGCCAAGGTGCTGAAAGGGCGAAGCCGCGAGGCGATTTTCCTGCTTGTCATCCTGCCGTTCTGGTCGAACGGGCTGGTGCGCATCTTCTCCTGGGCGATGGTGCTGCGTGAAGGGGGCATTCTCGACACCGCGCTCAACGCCGTGCTGCCGTTCAAGATCAACATTGATCTCATGTATTCCTATCCGGCCGTCATCATCGGGCTGGTGCACTCCTACGTGCCTTACATGGTGCTGACCTGCTATCTGACCCTGCAGGCCATCGACGACTCGCTGATCGAGGCCGGGCGCTCGCTCGGCGCCTCGAGGCTGCAGGTGCTGAAGCGGGTCATCATTCCCCTGTCGATGCCGGGCCTAGTGGCGGGCGCAGCACTCATCTTCGTGCCGGTCGTTGGCTCGTTCATGGAACCGCGAATCCTCGGCGGCCGTACCGGCACCTTTTACGGCACTGTCATCGAGGACCAGTTCGTCGCCGTGTTCAACTGGCCGCTGGGTGCTGCGCTCTCCTTCATCCTGTTGGCCGTCGTGCTCGTCATCCTGGCGGTTGCCTCGCCGGTGCTGCGTAGGGCTACGTGATGGCGACAACACGAGTCCTCGAATGGCTCGGCCGCCTGTACGTCTGGCTGTTGCTCGCCTTCCTCTATGTGCCCATCATCATCATGGCGCTGATGTCTTTCAACGTTTCGCCCTTCTACCAGCTGCCGTTCGAATGGACGACGGAATGGTACGCCTCGTTGTGGCAGAACGACCAGCTTATCTCAGCCACCTGGAACAGCGTCGAAATCGCAGTCATCACCACCATCATCTGCGTCTTGCTTGGTTCGGCGGCGTCACTGGCGCTCTACCGCTATGAGTTTCGCGGCAAGAAATTCCTGCAGGTGCTGCTGTTTCCGCCAATCGCCATTCCGTGGCTGATCACCGGCACGGCGATGTTGATCTTCTTCTTCGGCGTCGGCATTGGGCGCGGCCTGTTCGCCATCCTGCTTGGCCATGTCGCGCTTGCGCTGCCCTATGTCATCGTCGTGGTGTCGGCGCGACTGCAGACCTTCGCGCCCGAGTTGGAAGAAGCGGCGCGCTCGCTCGGCGCCAATCAATGGCAGGTGACGAACCGCGTCACGCTGCCGTGGATCATGCCGGGCGTCATTGCCGGCGGGCTGTTCGCCTTCGCCGTGTCCTTCGACCAGTTCGTCGTCTCCTACTTTCTGTCGACGCCTGGCCAAACGACGCTGCCGGTCGAAATCTACGCCGCGATCCGCAAGGGTTTCACGCCCGAGATCAATGCTGTCTCGACGATCATCATTGTCGTGTCGATGGCGCTGATGCTGCTGACGGCGCGCTTCTTCAAATTCGGCGGAGAGAAATAATGGCGGGCGTGCAGGTATCGAATGTGTCGCGCAGTTTTGGCGCGCACAAGGCGCTGGACGATGTCTCGATCGATTTCCCCGACTGCGGCTTCTACGCCCTGCTCGGTCCCTCCGGCAGCGGCAAGACCACGCTGCTGCGCCAGATCGCAGGCTTCGACTTCCCCGACTCTGGTCGCATCTCCATAGGCGGCGAAAGTGTTGAGCGGGTACCGGTGGAGAAGCGGCGCATCGGCATGGTGTTCCAGAACTACGCGCTGTTTCCCAATATGAGCGTCTCCGACAATGTCGCCTTCGGCTTGTCAGTGCGCGGCGAGCCCAAGGCGGTGATTGCCAGCGAGGTGCAGCGCGCACTTGACCTGGTGCAGCTCAGCAGGCTCGGCGGCCGCCGGCCGCACCAGCTGTCCGGCGGCCAGCGCCAACGGGTGGCGCTCGCTCGCGCGATCGTCATCCGGCCGCGCGTGCTGTTGCTCGA